>JAIVHL010000141.1 GCA_020201075.1 Halomonas sp.
ATCCTGCTGCTGCTGCTGACGCCACTGTTGGCCTATTGGCTATGTCCACCGGAAATCAAGTCGGGGAGTGTCGTTACCGACTGGGCGATGGGGGAACTCAAGCAGCTCGGCGGCCTGACCCGTAACGAAATTATTCTGCTCTGCCTGGTGGTTACGGCACTGGCGCTGTGGATCTTTGCCAGTGCAGTGGTTTCCTCGGCGCTGGTGGGGCTCATGGTGATCTGCGCCATGCTGATACTCGGCATCCTCAGATGGGACGATATTCTCGCCAACAAGGCGGCATGGAACACCTTCTTCTGGTTTGCCACTCTGGTAGCCCTGGCCGGAGGGCTCAATCAGGTCGGCTTCGTCGAGTGGTTCGGCCTGCTGGTCGGCGCTCGCATCAGCCACTTCGACCCGATGATGGCGATGATCGCATTGACCATCATCTTCTTTGTGTTGCATTACTTCTTCGCCAGCGTCACTGCCCATACCACGGCGCTGCTGCCGGTCATGCTGGCGGCAGCGTCTGGCATACCCGGTATCGACATGCACATGTTCGTGCTCATGCTGCTGCCGACACTGGGCATCATGGGTATTCTCACTCCTTATGCCACCGGACCGAGCCCCGTCTACTACGGCAGTGGCTATATACCCGGCCCGATGTATTGGCGCCTGGGTGCGATCTTCGGGCTGGTGTTCCTGGTGGCATGGCTGGGAATCGGAACGCCCTGGCTGTCGCTGATCCGGTAAGGCGCCCCTGACGAGGTCCGCCACAGCCTGATACTACTGCCCACAAGAAGGGGGCGCCTGAGCGCCCCCTGAAGGGTATGGACGGGAGTTGGCAGCGGGCGAATCAGGCCTTGCCCTTGGCTTCCTCGCCTTTGCTCTCCTTGGCCTCGACCTCCTTGGTCGCTTTGACCTTGGCCATCTTGCTCTTGTTGCCCTTGTCCTCGGCCAGCACATCCTTGTCCTCGCGGGGCTGGGGCAGCGAGGGAAGTGACTTGTCGAGCAGCTCCACGCTCTGGCGATAGAAGAGCTGACTCTTGTTGTGCTCGCCCAGGTTGGCATAGAGCCTCGCCAACTCGGCACACACCACGCCGCTGGGACGCTGACGCTGGCTCGCCTCGAAGTACTCCTGCGCCTTGCCCCAATAGGCATTGCGCAGGGCCAGACGCCCCAGAGTGAGCAGCAGATCCGGGTCGTTAGGCCGTTCCTGCAGCCACTTCTCGGCGGTAACCAGTTGGCGGGCGGCATCCACATCGAGCAGCCCGTAGCGCAGCACCAGGCGACTGTCCCAGTTCTCCTTGAGCGAGTGCCTAAGCAGCCGTTCGGCGATAGGCTCCTGGCGGCCGCGCACCAACGCTTCGGCGTAGAGCACAATAAGATCGGTGTTGCCGCGCAGGTGGTCGGGCATATCGGCCCACAAGCCGCGGATTTTCTCGATGTCGCTGCCTTCGTGAGCCTCGCGAGCTTCGCGCACGATCAGCTCGCGATAGGCACGCTGCTCCAGCTGGTCGCGCTCCTCCTTCGAGATCAGCTGCTGGGCGCCCAGGCGTGGCATCAGCCGGCGCAATCCGTCCCAGTCGCTGACGCTCAGATAAGCCTGCTTGAGCTGCTTGAGCACCTGGGGATGGTTGGGCATCTGGCGGTCCAGGCGAGTGAGGATGGCCAGCGCCTCCTCATACTGCTGGCGGTCCAGCATCAGCTGAGCCTGCATCATGCCCACCGCCGTATCGGCACCTTCGGTGCTCAAATGAGCCCGTTTGAGCAGGGTATCGGCCTGGTCGAAGCGGCCCTGGTAGTGAGCCGCCAGAGCGGCGGAAAGGTAGTTGACCAGCGGGGTGCTGGAGTCATCCGCCGCCTTGACCAGCGACTTTTCGGCCTTCTTCCAGCGCCCCTCGGTGAGCGCCACCAGGCCGCGCACCGTCTGCTTCATGGCATTGCGGTTGCGGGTGCGACTGTTCCACACCTTAAAGCGTGAGACCGGGTGGGTCAGCCGCATCAATACGCGCAGGGCGAAGTGCAGGACCAGGAAGCCGGCCAGCAGGATCACCAGGCCGAACCAGAATGAGGTTTGGTAGGAGGTGTCGCCCACCCGCACCAGCCAGTAGCCGGGTACGGACATCATCAGCTGGCCGAACAGCGCGCCCAGCGCCAGGCCGAGGACGACGATCAGGATCAGCTTTCTCATGCGTCATCTCCCCGGCGCGATTCGAACCGGCGCTCGATGAAGGTGGCCAGGGCCTGCTGGGAACCGCTGATGTCCGGCAGCTCCGGGCGAATTGCCTGGGCCTTGAGTTCGGCCAGGCGCTCGACGACCGACTGCACGCCGGAGGCGGAGGTGTCGTAGTAACCATTGATCAAGGTCAGGGCCTTGTCGAGGCTCGCCTCATAGAGCCCCTGCTCTTCTTTAAGCAGCGCCAGCTGTGACTGCTCAAGCACCAGGCGAACGCTCTGCCGCAGGTAGGACTCCTGCTCGGGGGTGATCAGCGCCTCAAGCTCCGCATCGTGATGGCGGATAGTGACCAGTTCCTTGAGCTCCTGACCGAAGCGCGAGAGCTGGTTCTGCCAGTTGCCGGTCGGGGCCTCCTCCATGCCGGAGCGCACGGTGATCTCTTCGATCTCCTGGGAGAGCGGCTGGCGCGCGATCTGCTGCTGCTGGGCATTGAGCGACAGCCACAGGCCGGTGCGATCAACCCGGGGTACGGCGTCGAGAGCGGCCAGTTCGCTGGCGATTTCCCGGCGAATCGGCACCAGGGCGGGATTGTCCGCCTCGCGCAGGCGATCATCGGCGGTGCGCAGCAGAGCCGCCGCGCCGGTCACGTCGCGCTCCAGCTGCAGACGCTGGTTGGCGAGGCGCAGCAGATAGGCCGCCTCGGCGTGGAGCCAGTCGCGCTCGTCAGTCTCCTGCTCGCGAGACAATTCGCTAAGCACCTGATCCAGGGTCTCGTTGACCTCGCCCCGATAGCTGGCGAACTCCCCCTGAAGGACCTCGATGGCACCGTCGATGGCGGCGTCACGCTCGCTTTCGCCTTGCTGCAGACGGCTTTCCAGGCTCGCTAGCGCCGAGGCGCTGGCAAACTCGCCGGAGGCGGACTCCAACTCGGCAATGCGCGCCTGTTGGGCATCGAGCTTCTGCCACGCCTGCCAGCCGAATAGCGCCACGGCAATGGCCAGCAAGATCACCAGCACGATGGCGGCGAGGCCTGCCTTGCCTCCCTTGCCGTCACCACCGCCTGACGGGCGCGCCGCGCCGCCAGCACCGCTGCCGCCGGTAGCCGATTTGGGTTCGGCAGGCTTGCTTTTGTCGACAGCGCCGGCGGGCTTGTGGGATGCGGCCTTGTCTCCACTGGAGGCCTGGGGAGATGATGCCGACTTTTCTTTCGGAGCGGCCGACGCGGGCGTGTTGCCTGCGGCAGTCGCGTCAGGCTTGCCTGGGGCAGCGGCATCTGGTTTACCGGCAGCCTGGGCCGGCTTGTCGCCCTTGTCCTGGGTACTGCCGGCCTGGGTACTGCCGGCCTGGGTACTGCCGGCGTGGGTATTGCCGGTGGGAGCCGTCGACTTTTCCGCCTCCTTGGTGGGCTCTGGCGAGCTCTGGGAGGCAGCGTTCTGGCTGGCCTTGTTGTCATAGCGCCGAGAACGTCGTCGGCTCTGGGGGTTACCCTTGCCGGGGTCGCTGCCCGAGGCCGCCGCTTGTGCGCCATCGGGTGCCTTCTGTTCGTCCTGCTCGTGTGGTTGCTTGCTCATCTTGTCGCTAGCCCTTTTCGAGATCGTCTTGATCGACATCGGCTTCCTGCGGGTGGCAGGCGGCGGTCAGCGCCACCGTCAGTGCGGTTGGCGTGGCGCCGGACGCCACGACAGGGGCACGAAACCCCAGCTTGCTGGCCAGTGTAGCCAACCGGGTGCTGGAAACGATTAGCGGTTGGTTCAACGCGGCACCTTTACACCATCTTGCCAGATGTTCGAGGATTTCTCCGCTGCTGACCACCAGGGCACGAAAGTTACCCTGTGATAAGCGGCGCTGCATGTCGTGAGAAGGAAGCAGCGGGGTACGGCGATAGACCGTCAGGCGGGTCACCTGGGCCCCGCGTGCGGCAAGGGTCTCGGCCAACAGAGCACGCCCCCCTTCGCCGGCCACCAGCAGGCTCTTTTCGCCTACCAGACACTGCAGAGAACTACCCAACGGCAACTGAGGCCAGTAGCGATCCAACGCGTCGGCGAGGCATTCGGCCGCGAAGGGACTCACCACCACTACCCGCCGAAACTGGTCAATATCGAGCCATACGGCACGCTGTTCCGGGGTCTCGGGCAGCGCCTCGAGCCGCAACGACTCGAGGCGCATCACCGGCAGCCCACAGGCTTCGATAGCCGCGGCCAGCACGTCGCCCCGCTCGCCGGGCCGGGTGATGACGACCGGTTGATCTGCCATCAGTCGGCGCCGTAGACCTCGGCGAGAATCTCGCCGGCGCCCTGATCGAGCAGTTCTTCTGCCACCCGGATGCCCAGCGCCTCCGGCTCATGGATCGAGCCGCGCCCCTCGGCACGCAGCACTCGTCTGCCGTCCGGGGTGCCCACCAGAGCCCGCAGCCACAGGGTTTGACCATCGTTTTCAAACACGGCGTGGCCACCGATCGGCACCTGACAACCCCCTTCCAGGCGGGTATTCATGGCACGCTCGGCACGCACTCGGGTCGCGGTGGCCGGGTCGTCAAGCGGCGCCAGCAGCGAAATCAGCTCGGGATCGTGCAGGCGACACTCGATGCCCAGCGCGCCCTGCCCGCAGGCCGGGAGGCAGACCTCGGGAGGGAGCTCCATGGCGATACGCTCGTCGAGGCCCAGGCGGCGCAGGCCGGAGGTGGCCAGCAAAATGGCGTCGAATTCGCCGGCATCGAGCTTACCCAGCCGGGTCTGAACATTGCCGCGCAGGCTGAGGACTTCCAGGTCAGGTCGTGCCTCTTGCATCTGCAGACCCCGGCGCAGGCTCGAGGTCCCGACACGCGCCCCCTCGGGGAGCTCCTCCAGGCTGGCATAGTGGTTGGAGACGAAGGCGTCGGTGGGCTCGGCCCCCTCAAGGATCACCGACAGCCCCAGCCCCTCGGGAAAGTGCATGGGCACGTCCTTCATGGAGTGCACGGCGATATCGGCACGGCCGTCAAGCATCGACTCCTCGAGCTCCTTCACGAAGAGCCCCTTGCCACCCACCTTGGCCAGCGGCGTGTCGAGAATCTTGTCGCCGCGGGTGGACATCGCCACCAGTTCCACCTCGAGTCCAGGATGGGCGGCCAGAAGACGGTCGCGAACATGTTCGGCCTGCCACATGGCCAGTTGACTCTTGCGAGTGGCAATACGCAGCTTGGTGATGGGTTGCACGAAGTTCTCCCTGTTTCGGTTCCCCTGCCGGCGTCCAGCAGCACCGACTCCCGAAAGTATTAGTATTGCTTACAGCATATAGGCTCTCATCATAAAGCACCCGGCAGGGCAGAAGAAATCAACGCCTCGGGCGGCCCCTCGCCACTCGAGCGGGCTCTGGTACACTGCCCGACATGTCCAGCCAGCGCCGCCGCGGCGGCGCCGGGGCCCTGGGGCCCCGCCTCACCGCAACCCGTTACGCAGGATGCCCAGTCCGATGAGCGCAGATTCCACCACCGCCGGCACCAACCAATCCTGGGGCGGCCGCTTCAACGAGCCCACCGATGCCTTCGTCGCCCGCTTCACGGCCTCGGTCGACTTCGACCAACGCCTCGCTTTCCACGACATCCAGGGCTCCATCGCCCACGCCACCATGCTGGCCCGGGTCGGCGTACTCAGCGAGGCCGAGCGCGACGCCATCATCAGCGGACTGAACGAGATACAGGGCGAGATCACCCGCGGCGAATTCCAGTGGTCCGTGGCACTGGAAGACGTGCACATGAACATCGAAGCGCGACTCACCGACACGATCGGCATTACCGGCAAGAAGCTGCATACCGGTCGCTCCCGCAACGACCAGGTCGCCACCGACATCCGCCTGTTTCTTCGTGACGAGATCGATCGGGTTGCCGCCGAGCTCTCCCGCCTGCGCCGCGGCCTGATTGAACTGGCCGATCGCGAGGCCAACACCATCATGCCTGGCTTTACGCACCTGCAGACGGCCCAGCCGGTCACCTTCGGTCATCATCTGCTGGCCTGGCACGAGATGCTGGCCCGGGACCACGAGCGACTGCTCGATTGCCGCAAGCGCGTCAACGTAATGCCATTAGGGGCTGCGGCTCTGGCCGGCACCACCTACCCCATCGATCGCCATGTCAGCGCCGAGCTGCTCGGCTTTGAGCGCCCCGCCGAGAACAGCCTGGACGCGGTCAGCGATCGTGACTTCGCCATCGAGTTCACCAGCTTCGCCAGCATTCTGCTGATGCACCTGTCACGGATGAGCGAAGAGCTGGTGCTGTGGACCAGCGCCCAGTTCGACTTTATCGACCTGCCGGACCGCTTCTGCACCGGCTCTTCGATCATGCCGCAGAAGAAGAACCCCGACGTGCCGGAACTGGTGCGCGGCAAGACCGGTCGCGTTTACGGCCACCTGATGGCTCTGCTGACCCTGATGAAGTCCCAGCCACTGGCCTATAACAAGGACAACCAGGAGGACAAGGAGCCGCTGTTCGACACCGTGGATACCGTCAAGGACTGCCTCAAGGCGTTCGCCGACATGGTGCCGGCCATCGAGCCTAAGCAAGCGCAGATGGCCGAGGCGGCTCGGCGCGGTTTTTCCACCGCCACCGATCTAGCCGATTATCTGGTGCGCAAGGGCGTTGCCTTCCGCGATGCTCACGAGATCGTCGGCCTCTCGGTAGCCTACGGACTGAAGCAGAAGAAAGATCTTTCGGAAATGAGCCTCGAAGAACTGCGCCAGTTCTCCAACGTCATCGAGGATGATGTCTTCGAGGTGCTGACTCTGGAGGGCTCGGTGGCCGCTCGCAACCATATCGGTGGCACCGCCCCCGACCAGGTGCGCGCCGCCGCCCAGCGCGCCCGCGACGCTCTCACCGTTCTGCAGGCAGGCGCCTGATGGCCCGCCCCGCGCTCACCGCTCTGCTCCTTGCGCTGCTCGTCGGGGTTCTACGGCGAGGAGGTCCCGTTGACCCGCATCGCCGAGCAGTTCGGCACGCCCTGCTACGTCTACTCCAAGGCCACCCTGGCCCGACACTTTCGCGCCTACACCGAGGCCCTGGGCGGTCATTCCCACCTGATCTGCTACGCGGTGAAGGCTAACTCCAACCTCGCCGTGCTGGGCTTGCTGGCCCGCCTGGGCGCCGGCTTCGATATCGTATCGCTGGGCGAGCTGGAGCGAGTGCTGGCTGCCGGCGGCGACCCCGCCAAGGTGGTGTTCTCCGGCGTGGCCAAGCAGGAAGGCGAGATGGCCCGGGCGCTGGAGGTGGGCATCAAGTGTTTCAACGTGGAGTCGCGGCCTGAACTCGAGCGACTGGACGCGGTGGCTGGCCGGCTTGGCAAGGTGGCGCCGGTGTCGCTGCGGGTCAACCCGGACGTTGACGCCGGCACTCACCCCTACATCTCCACCGGGCTCAAGGACAACAAGTTCGGCATCCCGGTGGACGAAGCGCTGGCGGTCTATGAGCTGGCCGCGAGCCTGCCCCACGTCAAGGTCACCGGCCTGGACTGCCATATCGGCTCCCAACTCACCGAGCTTTCCCCCTTCCTGGATGCCCTGGACCGTCTGCTGGTGCTGCTCGAGACATTGCGCAAGCGCGGCATCGAGGTGCAGCACCTGGATCTGGGCGGCGGCCTGGGCGTGCCCTATCGCAACGAACATCCGCCGGCCCCCTTCGACTACGCCTCGGCGCTTCTTGAGCGCCTCTCCCGGTGGGAAGGCAGCGACCGGCTGACCCTGCTCTTCGAGCCGGGCCGCTCGATCGCCGCCAACGCCGGCGTGCTGCTGACCCGCGTCGAATTTCTCAAGCCCGGCGAGACGAAGAACTTCGCCATCGTCGACGCCGGCATGAACGATCTCATCCGTCCCGCGCTCTATCAGGCTTGGCAGACAATTCTGCCGGTGGACACTCGCCGCGCCCGAGACACTGCCACCTATGACGTGGTGGGTCCGGTGTGCGAGACCGGCGACTTCCTGGGCAAGGATCGCGAACTGGCCATTGCCGCCGGCGACCTGCTGGCGGTGCGCTCTGCCGGGGCCTATGGCTTCGTGATGGCATCGAACTACAACAGCCGCACGCGCCCCGCCGAGGTGATGGTGGATGGCGAGGTCGCCCACCTGGTGCGCCGCCGCGAGCGCCTCGAGGAGCTGTGGGCCGGCGAGGCCCTGCTGCCGGAAGCATCACTACCGGCAGCTCCCTTGCCGAAGGACGCCACCTGATGCTGCTGCACTTCACCAAGATGCACGGCCTGGGCAACGACTTCATGGTGATCGATCTGGTCACCCAGCGGGCTCGTCTAGAGGACGACCAGATTCGACGCCTGGCCGATCGCCGCTTCGGCGTCGGCTTCGATCAGCTGCTGATCGTCGAGCCACCCCGTAACCCGGATATGGATTTCCGCTACCGTATCTTCAACGCCGACGGCAGCGAAGTAGAAAACTGCGGCAACGGAGCACGCTGCTTCGCCCGCTTCGTGCGTGACCAGCGGCTGACCCACAAGCACGAGATCCATGTGGAGACAGCCGGCGGCCCGCTGGTACTGCGGGTAGAGGACAGCGGCCGGGTGCGAGTCGACATGGGCGAGCCGCGTTTCGCCCCCGAGACGTTGCCCTTCACGCCTGAACCCTTCACGCCTGAGCCTTTCGATGCCGCCGAGGATCGCCCGCTGCATGCCCTTGAGGTGGACGGCGAGCGCCTCGAGATTGGGGTAGTGTCCATGGGCAACCCCCATGCGGTAGTGCGGGTCGACGACGTCGAACGCGCTCCGCTGGAACGCCTTGGGCCAGCCATCGAGTCCCACCCGCGCTTTCCAAAGCGGGTCAACGCGGGCTTCATGCAGGTGGTGTCCGAACATGAGATACGTCTCAGGGTGTATGAACGGGGCAGCGGCGAGACCCTGGCCTGCGGCACCGGTGCCTGCGCCGCGGTCGCCACCGGCATTCGCCAGGGGCTACTGACGAGTCCCGTCACCGTGCACCTGTCTGGCGGCGACCTGACCATCGAATGGGGTGGCCCCGGCACCTCGCTGGCCATGAGCGGCCCCGCTGAACGCGTCTATGACGGCCGCATCGTCTTGATCTGAGTCCTATAGCACTACCGCCGAGGAGTTGGTATGACACGAGCCGTCCCCGAACCGCGCAAGACCCTCGACCCGGACCGTGTGGCCGAGTGGCTGGCCACCCACCCAGACTTCTTCGTCGGTCGCGAGGGGCTGTTGCAGCAGCTACGCGTGCCGCATCCGGAGGCCCGTGGCGCTACCTCGCTCCTGGAGCGGCTGGTCCACGATCTGCGCGCTCGCGCCGAACAGGCCGAGTCGCGGCTGGAACAGCTGCTCGAATCGGCCCGCCACAACGAGGGCCAGTACCGGCGTACCCGGGAGCTGGTCCTGGCGCTGCTGGAGGCCGAAGACGGCGACGCTCTGGGCCAGGCCCTGGCCACCCAGCTCGCTGAATGCTTCGCCACGCCGGCGGTGGCGCTGTGGTGCCCGGCCAGCCTGACCGATGCCGATCCCCAGCCGCCCCAGGCGCCGCGCCAGGTACTCGACGAACATGCCGGTTCACGCCTGGCGGCCCTCCTCGATGGCCGCAGCAGTCGCTGCACCCGTCTCACCCCCACCGACTGGAAGAGGCTGCTGCCCCATACCGCGGCACCGCGACGCTCCGGCTCCTGCGTCATTACTCGGCTGACTCTGGGCGAGCCGCTGGGCTACCTAGTACTCGCCAGCCCCGACGCCGATCACTTTCGCGCTAGCATGGACACCCTGTTTACCGAATATGTGGGCGACGTGGTGGCCCGACTGCTGGTGCGCCACTCAGCGCGTTATGGCTGAGCATCATTCCCCACCAGGCCCCCTGACAGGGGAGGTCGACGCCTTTCTGGCCGGGCTCAGGCGCACCGCCAGCCCGGCCACGCTGGACGCCTATCACCGCGACCTCACCGCTCTGCTCGCCTTCCTGGCCGAGCGTGATATCGACGACTGGCGACAGCTGGACGCCGCCCTGCTGCGTCGCTTTTTGGGCGGCGAGCGCGCCAGGGGGCTGGCGCCGCGAAGCCTGGCCCGGCGCCGTTCGGCCATTTCGCGGCTGGCCGATCACCTGGTCACCCTTGGCCGGCTAGACCACAACCCGGTGGCCCTGACCCGCGCCCCCCGCCAGCCCCGCCATCTGCCACGTCCGGTGGACGTCGACCGCCTGAAGCATTTCCTGGAGACCCCCCACGACGGCTCACCGCTGTCCGTGCGCGACCAGGCCATGCTGGAGCTTTTCTACTCCAGCGGCCTGCGCCTGGCCGAACTGGCAGGGCTCGATCTTGTCGATCTACAGCCCGAGCGGGTGCGGGTGCTGGGCAAAGGCGGCAAGCCCCGCCAGGTCCCGGTGGGTCGTCACGCGCGCCGCGCGCTGGATATCTGGCTCGCCCTGCGGGAGACACTGGCAGCCCCGGGAGAAACGGCACTCTTCGTGGGCAATCGTGGAGCACGACTGGGCCACCGCGCCATCCAGCAGCGCCTGGCACTTATCGCCCGCCGCCGCGGGCTCGACGAACACCTGCATCCCCACCGCCTTCGCCACTCTTTCGCCAGCCATCTGCTGGAGTCGAGCCAGGATCTGCGCGCCGTCCAGGAACTGCTGGGGCACGCCAACCTCGCTACCACCCAGGTCTACACCCGGCTGGACTGGCAGCACCTGGCGGCCAGCTACGACGCCGCCCACCCGCGGGCGAGACGCCGTCCCGCTCGGGACCATGACGAGGAGCCATCGTGAAGCTTGAGGCGATCACCTTCGACCTGGACGACACCCTGTGGGACAACGGCGGGGTGATGCAGCGTACCGAGACCGGCCATTACACCTGGCTGGACGAGGCTCTGGCCGACTGGTTGGCGGCGCACGACGAAGAGGCACGCCCGATTGACGAACGAGGTCGCTTCGCCGAACGCTTTCCGCTGGAGGCCTTTACCGCTCGCCGCCTGCACCTGGCAGGCCAACACCCCTTGCGCCGCGGCGATTTCACCTGGCTGCGCCGCCGGGCGCTGGCCGAACTCCTGGGAGAGTATGGGCTGGCAGCGGAACACGCCGAACACTGGGCCATGCGGGCCATGGAGCGCTTCATGGCGCTGAGACACGAGGTCACGCCCCATGCGGAAGTGGAAGTGCTGCTTGAGACTCTGGGGACGCGCTACAGACTGGCCAGCATCACCAACGGCAACGTGGACGTCACACGCCTGGCGTTGGGGCGCCACTTTCCGGTGATCATTGCCGCCGGCGAGCTGCTGGCCCCCAAGCCAGACGCGCGCCCCTTCCTGGCCGCCCTGGCCCGGCTCGGGACCATGCCATCGCGGGCACTCCACGTAGGTGACTCCTGGGCAGACGACGCCCTGCCGGCTCGACGCCTGGGCATGCAGGCCGCCTGGATCGGCCCCGACGACCGCTCCCTGCCCTCCGGCATCCACCGGCTGGACCATGTACGTGAACTGCCGGAGCTGATTGCCTGGCTAGTCAGGCGGCGCTGACACAATCTGCAAAAAAGAGCGGCCCGGTGGAGGGCTGGCGTGCTCCGCGCAGCGTTACGCTTCGGAAGGGTCGAGCAGCCAGTCATCGAGCCGCGCATGCGCCTCTTCGATTCCCTGTCCCTTGAGTGACGAGAAGAGCTGAATGCTGACCAGATCCTCCCACTCACGCAGCCGCGAGCGGACCTGCTGAAGAGCGCTGGCGGCCGGGCCCCGCTTGAGCTTGTCGGCCTTGGTGAGCAGGATATGGACCCGCATCGCCTTGTCGTCCGCCCAGCCCAGCAGGGTCTGATCGAACTCCGTGAGGGGATGGCGCACATCCATCACCAGCACCAGCCCACGCAGCGAGGCACGGCGCTGGAGGTAGTCGGAGAGATGGCGCTGCCACTCCAGCTTGACCTGCTCGGGCACCTTGGCAAAGCCATAGCCCGGCAGATCTACCAGGCGCCGCCCGACATCATCGCCCAGGGTGAAGAAGTTGATCAGCTGGGTACGCCCAGGCGTCTTGGAGATACGCGCCAAGGCTTTCTGGCGCGTCAGGGTATTGATGGCGCTGGACTTGCCGGCGTTGGAACGACCAGCGAAGGCCACCTCGGCACCGCTGTCGGGCGGACACTGAGCCAGGGTGGGGGCGCTGGTGAGAAATTGGGCAGTCTGATAGTTGAGTCGCGCCATGGCGATGACATCCTGACGATGGTCGAAGAGAGACGGGGCGCGGCTTGCATTCCCGCCGCCGGGGTGATTCGGTATAATACAGTGTCTTTTGTCTGCGACCCGGGGCAAGCTAGTGTATCACCGCGCCCTCGACGTCTGCGAACCAGCAGGTCTAGAGCACCGAAAGGGCTCGATTCTGGTTCCCCTCGCGATCCGGGCGGCACCTTGGGTACGTACCGGTCAACAACGTAATGGCATAGTGGATTAGCGATGAGAAAGTTACTGGCAAGCCTGGCAATTACCATAGGCGCCGTCGGCGCCGCCCACGCCGACCTGGAATCTGACGCTGATGCGGCAGCGGGTCGCGAGAAAGCGCAGAGCTGCGCCGCCTGTCACGGCCCGGTCGGCGTCAGCCCGGCCTCGGCCTTCCCGCATCTCGCCGGCCAGCAGATGTCTTATACCGCCAAGCAGATCATGGATATCCGCGACGGCCGGCGCGTGGTCGCCCAGATGGCTGGCCAGGTGGATAACTTCTCGGATCAGGATGCCTGGGACGTAGCCAAGTACTTCGCCCAGCAGGATGCTAACCTGGGCCAAGCAGATTCCGATGTCGCACTGCTGGAGCGTGGTGAGGAGCTCTATCGGGCCGGCGACATGGCGAGAGGCATTCCGGCCTGCTCTGCCTGCCACACCCCCACAGGGCAAGGGATTGGCAGCGCCGTCTATCCGGCGCTTTCCGGCCAGTACGCGGAATATAGTCTCTCCACCCTTCAGGATTTTGCCGCCGGCGCACGAGCCAACGATCCGGCCAACATCATGCGCGACATCGCTGCCAAGATGAGCGATGACGACATGGAAGCCGTGGCCAACTACGTGCTTGGTTTGCACTGAGCTGGCTTGCTCCAAGCGGGCAGTGGCGCCACGCTCGGCGTGACAGGGCGGCCTTCGGGCCGCCCTAGTCGTATTTTACCGGCCCCGTCGACTTCGCCATGGAACCCTCGGCGTAGCCAGCGCTCCAAGGCAGCGATGCCGGCCCGAACCGGACCAACCCAGGAGAGAATTTTTGATGTTAAAGCCACTAATGTTCGCCCTCGCCGGCCTCGGCTTGTCGAGCCTGGCCACCGCCTCGCCGCTGGTCGAGGGACAGCACTACGAGGTCCTGCCCCAGCCCGTCGAGACCCGCGTCGACGAGGGGCAGATTGAGGTCACCGAGGCGTTCTGGTACGGCTGCCCACACTGCTACAGTCTGCAGGAACACGTCACTGCCTGGTATGAGACGCTGGATGAAGACGTCAGCGTCGTGCACCTGCCCGGCACCATGGGTGGCGACTGGAACAAGCACGCAGCAGCCTTCTACGCCGCGGAAGAGCTGGGCATCGTCGAGACGGTCCACGCCGACTTCTTCGACGCCATCCATCAGCAGAACCGTCGCCTGACCGAGGTTGACGACGTGGCAGACTTCTTCAGCGACTACGGGGTCGACGTCGAAGAGGCCCGCCAGGCGCTGAGTTCTTTTGCGGTGAAGAGCAGCGTCAATCAGGCCCATTCGCGGCTGCGCGCCATGCGCCTGATGGGCGTACCCGCGCTGATCATCGATGGACGCTACCTGGTCACCCCCACCAGCGCCGGCAGTCTCTCCAACATGCCCCAGATCGCCGACGCATTAATCGCGAAGGTGCGCGAAGAGCGCAGTGACAGCTGATATGTCCCATCTCGCCGAGGCAAGAACGCCGCCTCTGGAGGGCGGCCACCTGAAGCTGCTCACCTTCAACATGCAGGTGGGCATTCAGACCTCGGCCTATCATCACTACCTGACCCGGAGCTGGCAGCATCTGTTACCCCATCCCAAGCGTCAGCGGCGACTGGATATGGTCAGCGAGGTGCTGGGACGCTTCGATATCGTCGGCCTCCAGGAGGCCGACGGTGGCAGTTTTCGCTCCAGCAACGTCAACCAGGTGGAGTACCTTGCCAGCCGCGGCGGCTTTCCCCATCACTTCCAGCAGCTCAACCGCAACCTGGGCCGCATCGCCCAGCACAGCAACGGGCTGCTGTCGCGGCTAACGCCCAGTCGGATCGAGGAGTATCGCCTGCCAGGCACCCTGCCCGGGCGTGGCGCCATCCATGCCCGCTTCGGTGAAGGGCCCGATGCCCTGCATCTCTTCGTTGCCCATCTGGCGCTCAGTCATCGTGGTCGGGTCCGCCAGCTCGACTATCTCTCCGAGATCATCCAGCCGCTGCGCCATGTGGTGGTGATGGGCGACCTCAACTGCACGCCTGAACAGCTCCACGGCCACCACCGCTTCTGCGCTTCCTTACCGCTGCATCCGGTCCGGCCACCGCTTAGCTATCCCTCCTGGCAGCCGCGCCGCGCCCTGGACCATATCCTGCTGTCGAACTCACTCCAGGCCGCTGATGTGCGGGTGCTGGACCACCTCTTCTCCGATCACTTGCCGATCGCCGTGGATGTCCAATTGCCGGCGGCCTGCCTCCAGACGTTGACCGTACGACGCAAGGCCGAGCACGGCTGAGACGCAATGTTCGGCCAAAGGATTGAGACCCGGGGATGACGATTGTCGTCTAATCGGCGATGATGCGCGTCTTTTCCGCTTCCGCGCGAGACCTATCATGACACCCCCCGCCCGCGAACCGGCCCTGCTGCGCAGCCTGGATGCCTTCACCGACCGCATCGGCCGAGGCGTCGCCTGGCTCGTCATCATCATGATGGCAGTGCAATTCGCCATCGTGGTCATGCGCTATGTGTTCAATATCCACAATACCGTGATGCAGGAATCGGTGATGTACATGCACGCCGCCGTGTTTATGCTCGGCGCCGCCTGGACACTGCGCAGCGACGGTCATGTCCGCGTGGACATCTTCTATCGACGACTTTCTGCCCGGGGACGCGCCTGGATCGACCTCTGTGGCACTCTCTTCCTACTGATCCCGGTGGTGCTGTTCATCGGCATCGGCAGCTACGGCTACGTGCGCAGCAGCTGGGCGATCATGGAGCGCTCTCCGGACGGCGGCATTCCGGGCGTCTTTATGCTCAAGAGCCTGATCCTGATAATGATGGTGCTGCTGCTGGTGCAGGGCATCGCTCAGCTGATCCGCCAGGTTCTGATCATTCGCCACCGACTGCCCGGCAAGTCGCCCGACCACGAGGAGCTCGTGTAATGCTGGCCACTCTCCTCGATTTCATGCCGCTGGTCATGTTCGCCGCGGTATGTAGCGTTCTGATGCTGGGCTATCCGGTGGCGCTGTCGCTGGCGGGCACGGCGCTGATTTTCGCCGGCATTGGCTATGTCTTGGTGCAGCTGGGCGTGCCGGTGCCTTTCGAGACGCGCTATATGAGCGCCATGCCCAACCGCCTCTACGGCATCATGAACAACCAGACGCTGCTGGCGGTGCCGCTGTTCGTGCTGATGGGGGTGCTGCTGGAAAAGTCGCGCATCGCCGAGACGCTGCTTGATGCGATGTCGCTGGCCTTCGGTGCCCTGCGCGGCGGCCTGGGCATCGCCGTGGTGTTGGTGGGCATGCTGCTGGCTGCCTCCACGGGCATCGTTGGCGCTACCGTGGTGACCATGGGGCTGCTCTCGCTGCCCACCATGATCAAGCGCGGCTACTCGCCCTCCCTGGCCACCGGCACCATCTGCGCCACCGGCACACTGGGCCAGATCATCCCCCCCTCCATCGCTCTTGTGCTGCTGGGAGATGTACTCAACAACGCCTACCAGCAGGCCCAGCTGGCCATGGGGATCTGGAGCCCACGCACCCTCTCGGTGGGCGATCTGTTCATCGGGGCCCTGGTGCCCGGTCTTCTGCTGGTAGTGGCCTATATTATTTATCTGCTGATCACCGCCTGGCTGAAGCCCGAGACCGCGCCTGCGGCCGACCGTGACTCCCTGATGAAGGAGCTGGGACATACCGGCAGCATCTGGCCGCTACTGCTTAAGGGGTTGCTGCCGCCGGTACTGCTGATCGTCGCCGTATTGGGATCGATCCTCGGCGGCTTCGCCACCCCAACCGAGGCCTCGGCAGTGGGCGCCTTCGGGGCCTTCATGCTGGCCATGGCCAACCGGCGGCTGACCCTGCCGATCCTGCGCGAGGTGGTGCAGTCAACCACCCAGGTCACCAGCATGGTGTTCCTGATCCTGATCGGCGCGGCGCTTTTCTCGCTGGTGTTCCGCGCCTTCGGGGGCGAGGAGCTGGTCGTCGAGCTGTTCGAGGTGCTGCCTGGCGGCGTGGTCGGCGCGACCCTCGTGGTCATGCTGGTGATCTTCCTGCTGGGCTTTATCCTCGACTTCATCGAGATAACCTTCGTGGTAGTGCCCATCGTCGGCCCGGTGCTGCTGGCCATGGGCGTCGACCCGATCTGGTTAGGCATCATGATCGCCGTGAACCTGCAGACTTCCTTTTTAACGCCACCCTTCGGTTTCGCACTCTTCTACCTGCGCGGGGTAACGCCGGAATCCGTGCCCACCTCGGCGATCTACCGAGGGGTGATTCCCTTTATCGCCCTGCAGCTCTGCATGCTGCTGGCGCTGGCACTCTTTCCGGCGCTGGCCACCTGGCTGCCCTCGGTGCTATAGCGCCCGGGCGAAAAACTATTGGCACAGAGGGGCGAGCCACTGCCGGGCCAGGAGAAGTACCATGGCATAGCGCGTCGCCTTGGCCAGGGTGATCAGCAGGATGGCTCGCCACCAGGGCAGCCGAAAGATGCCGGCCAGCACGGTGAGCGGGTCGCCCACCACCGGCGCCCAGGAGGCCAGCAGGCTCCATTCGCCGAAACGCAGGTACCATTGCTCGGCACGCGCCAGCCCCGCCGGCGAAGCGGGAAACCAGCGGCGATCCTGGAAGCGGCGCGCGTAGCGGCCCATCCAGACGTTAACCAGGCTGCCCAGCGTGTTGCCGGCGGTGGCTACCGCCCACAGCACCAGGGCCGGCTCCCCCAGGCACCACAGACGGGCCAGCCACACCTCTGAACCGCCGGGCAGCAGGGTGGCGCTGACCAGAGCCACCACAAACAGGCTCAGCATGCTCTTTTCTTGTCAGGTGACCGCATGACCGACTCATCCTCGATGTCCAAACGCTGGATTCCCAACGTGCTGACCATCGCCGGCTCCGACCCCAGTGGCGGCGCCGGCATCCAGGCCGACCTCAAGACCTTCTCAGCGCTGGGCGCCTATGGTACCAGCGTGATCACCGCCCTGACCGCCCAGAACACCCGTGGCGTCAACGGCGTACACCCGGTGCCGGCCGACTTCATTGCGGCCCAGCTCGAAACCCTGCTGGACGACGTGCGCATCGACGCGGTCAAGATCGGCATGGTGGCGAGCCTGGAGGTGGCCGAGGTGATTCGCGAGGCGCTAACTCGCCGCCGCCCGCGCTGGGTGGTGCTCGACCCGGTGATGGTCGCCAAGAGCGGCGACATCCTGGTGGATGACGCCGGCATCCGCGCGGTGCGCGAGGTCCTAGTGCCGCTGGCCGACCTGATCACCCCCAACCTGCCCGAGGCCGCGGTGCTGTTGGATCTGCCGGCTCCCACCACCCGGGATGAGATGCTGGCCATGGCACCGGCGCTGCGCGCGTTGGGCGCCGGTGGCGCACTGCTTAAGGGCGGACACCTGAGCGGCGAGGCGTGTCCCGACCTGCTGATTGGCGCCGACGCCGCCGTATGGGTCGAAGGTGCCCGGGTCGATACCGCCAATCTGCACGGCACCGGCTGCACCCTCTCCTCGGCTATCACCGCGCACCTTGCTCAGGGTGACTCGCTGCCTGAGGCGGTGGCGAGTGCCAAGCAGTGGCTTGGCGCAGCGCTGACCGCAAGCCGTCGCCTTGACGTGGGTCAGGGAGGCGGGCCAGTGCACCACTTCCACGCCTGGTGGTAGCGCCATTCCACTGCATCATCCTTTGCAGGGGTGGCGAACTACCCTGGTCCCGGTGGACTGCTCGCTGACCTCGCGAAACGCTCTGCGCGAGGCCGAGCAGCTGATGGGCGAGCCCCGCTGCGACATCATGCTACGTCGCGCCTGGTAATCGGGACCCGGTAAAGAACCTCTGCGCGATGATAAGGTCTGTCTGTGACTGCTGTCATATCCGCCGGAGATCCCCCATGTATCGACCTGCTCGTCCTGCCTTCCCCAATGATATTTTCAGCTTTTTGTCCGCTCTGCTGCTCGCCGTGTTTATCGCCTGCTTGCCGATACGAGCCGATGCCACAGAGACGGTGGAGGTCAAAGGTGCGACGTTTGCTACCGAGCTGGAAGACGCGGGCCAAACCTATCGGCTGATCGGCCACGGCCTTTTTCGCTACATGATCTGGACCGCCTATGCGGGCGCTTACTACCAGGCCGATGACCGGCTGGAGCCGGCACCGCTATCTGCCGTGCCGCGCCGGCTGGAGCTCGAATACTTCCACGCTATCGAGGCGGACGACTTTGCCGCCGCCACTCGCGATAGTATCCGTGAAGGCCTGGGCGAGCCGGCCTATCGCGACCTGCTTCCCGGCCTGAACGCCTTCAATCGCGCCTATCGTAGCGTCGAGCCCGGTGACCGCTATGCGCTGACCTGGGATGGAGAGGCCCTGTTCCTGGCCCTTAACGGCGAGAGGCTCTATCGCGGTGACGACCCGGCCCTGGCCAGCGCGCTCTTCGGCATCTGGCTCGGTGACAGCCCCCTGCAGAACGATTTCCGCGACGCCCTGCTGGGCCGCCGCTGAACCGGGGCGTGCTCGAATTGCTTTTCAAATTCGGCTGATTGAATTCAACCGGCATGCGAGAAGCTCTGGGGAACGGCGGTAGCGAGGCACAAGAGAGGTCGACGATGAAGGCATTGATTCAGCGAGTCACCCGGGCCAGCGTGGCCGTGGAGGGGCGAACCGTGGGCGCCATTGGCCACGGCCTGCTGGCGCTGGTCGGCGTTGAGAAGGGCGACGACGAAGCCGCGGCCGACCGCCTGGTGCACAAGCTGCTGCACTATCGGGTGTTCAGCGACAGTGACGACAAGATGAACCTTGATCTCCAGCAGGTCGACGGCGGTCTGCTGCTGGTCTCCCAGTTCACCCTGGTGGCGGATACCCGCAAGGGGCTAAGGCCCAGTTTCTCCAGCGCCGCGCCGCCCGGCGAAGGCCACCGGCTATTCCACTATCTGCTGGAGCAGGCCGAGGCGGCCTGGCCCAGGGTGGAGTGCGGCGAGTTTGCCGCCAGTATGGAAGTCTCACTGGTCAACGATGGACCGGTGACCTTTCTGCTGGAGAGCTGAGGAGAGCTGAGGAGACCGGACCAGGCCAACGGGCAAGCACGCCACCCGGCGGGGCTTCCAGCAGGCGTTCTCAGCCGCCACTAAGCTCGGCTTCCATGGCCTCCAGTTCCTCTTCGGCGGCCAACCACTCGGCCTCGAGACCGCCTTCTCCATGGCCTGCTCGGCGCGGTCGCGACTCTTTTTCAGCGGACGCAGCTTCTCGCGCAGCTCGGCGGCGGCGCGCCGGTTTGCTTTGCGATCCTCCTTGGGTGCGGCGCTATCCGCCTGACGCTCGCCCTTTTCGACTCGGGCCTCGCGGCGCTCCCCTTCGAGCCGCGCCTTGAGCCAAGCACGGTAGTCTTCGAGATCACCATCGAAGGGCTCGACCCGGTGGTCGGCGACGCGCCAGAACTCGTCCACGGTAGCGCGCAGCAGATGGCGGTCGTGGGAGACGATGATCACCGTGCCCTCGAAGGCCGCCAGCGCCTCGGTAAGCGCCTCGCGCATCTCCAGGTCCAGGTGGTTGGTTGGCTCGTCGAGCAGCAGCAGGTTGGGCTTCTGCCAGGCCACCAGGGCAAGAGCCAACCGCGCCTTTTCGCCGCCGGAGAAGCGACCCACCTGGCCGAAGGCGTCGTCGCCCTGGAAGCCGAAGCCGCCCAGGAACTTGCGAATATCCAGGTCCGCCGCCGTGGGTGAGAGCCGCTGCACGTGCATGAAAGGGGTCGAGGCGAGATCCAGTCCCTCGAGCTGGTGCTGGGCGAAATAGCCAATGGCCAGGTGCTCGCCGGGCACCCGCTTGCCGGAAAGCAGGGCCAGCTCTCCGGTAAGCGACTTGATCAGGGTCGACTTGCCGGCCCCGTTGGGGCCGAGCAGGCCGATGCGCTGACCGGGCAGCAGGGTCAGCTTCACATCCTCTAGCTGGACGATGTCATGCCCTGATCCACCCTGCGACTCGTCGCGATAACCTAGCCGCCCCTCGTCCAGCACCAGCAGCGGGTGAGAGGTCTTGTCCGCCGCAGGAATGGTGAAGTGGAAGGGCGAGTCGGCGTGAGCCATGGCAATGTCGCCCATCCGCTCCAGCATCTTCAGGCGACTCTGGGCCTGGCGAGCCTTATTGGCCTGATAGCGGAAGCGCGCCACAAAACGTTCGATCTCCTCACGCCGCGCCTGCTGCTTGACCGCCTCGGCCTGCTGCAGGGCCAGCTTCTCGGCCCGAGTGCGCTCGAAGGTTGAATAGTTCCCCCGGTAGATCACCAGCGTCTGGCGGTCAAAGTGCACGATGTGATCACACACCGCATCGAGGAAATCGCGATCGTGGGAGATCAGCAGCAGGGTACCGGGGTAGCGCATCAGCCACTGTTCGAGCCACAGCAGGGCGTCAAGGTCCAGATGGTTGGTGGGCTCGTCGAGCAGCAGCACGTCCGAAGGCATAAACAGGGTGCGCGCCAGGTTGACGCGCATCCGCCAGCCGCCAGAGAAGTCCGACAGCGGACGCACCAGGTCTTGTTGGGTAAAGCCCAGACCCACCAGCAGCTGAGCCGCTCGAGCCGGCGCGCTGTAGCCGTCCAGGGCCTCGATGGCACCGTGCAGCTCCGCCTCCCGATGGGCGTGATCAGACTCCCGGGCGGCCGATAGGGCCGCCTCGGTCTCGCGCAGCTCGTGATCACCGTCCAGCACGTAGTCGATAATGGCTCGATCCAGCGCCTCGACTTCCTGAGCCATATGGGCGATGCGCTGGCCACCGCTCATCTCGACTGCTCCGCGATCCGGGGCCAGCTCGCCGAGCAGCAGCTTGAACAGGCTCGATTTTCCGGCGCCGTTGGGGCCAACGATGCCCGCCTTGTGGCCGGCATGCAGGGTCAGGTCGGCCCCTTCCAGCAGGGCCTGGGTGCCGCGTTGCAGAGAAACTTGGCGCAGTGCGATCATGCGGGCTCCACGGACAGTGCGTGATAGCCGCCGCCATGCCGGCGACGGCCGAGGTAACAAACCATGATTCTACCGAAATGACGGCCATCCTGCGGGCTCGGCTGACTCAGCAACCCCTGTGGGAGTTTGCCCTGGCGTTTTATGGCCAGCCGGGAGTCGAACAGGCTTGCCTGGTATTGCAGGACCAGGCCAATGTCGATGTCTGCGAGCTGCTGTGGCGCTGCTGGCTGCTCTGCCATGGCGCCGTGCCCGGGCCGACGGCAGAAGAGGGGCTGGTGGAAGCCCTCAGCTGGCAGCGCGAGGTTACCGCCCCACTGCGCCGGCTACGCCGCCGGCTGAAACCCGAAGCGGGCGTCCGGCCCGGGGTCGCCGAACTGCGCAAGACGCTGAAGCATGCAGAACTTCAGGCCGAACGCGAGGCCCTCGGGCGACTCGAGCGCCTGGCCCTCGCGACATCACCGACAACCCTGACACCGGCCCCGTCAACCAACGTCAGGGCCGCCGACACGGTGCTGGCAAACGCCCTCGGTTTGCAGAAAAAAACCCACCTTTCAACGCTTCATACGCTGATTGCCTCTCTTGACCCTCCCCCGGCGCCACGCTAGCCTAAAGTACATGTGCGGACTTCAGGTTCGTATCGTACCTGTCATTTTCGCAAGAACATGACCACCCAACCGGTAAGGGGACTACAAGAATGAAGATAACCAAATTGATGACCACGGCTACCGTTGGCGCCCTACTGTTCGGGATGTCCGCGGCGGCCCATTCCGCCAACTGGCGCTATGCCCATGAAGAATATGAAGGTGACGTTCAGGACGTGTTCGCTTATGCCTTCAAGGACTATGTCGAGGAAAATTCCGATCACAGTGTCCAGGTTTTTCGCTTCGGTGAACTCGGTGAGTCCGATGACATCATGGAGCAGACCCAAAACGGCATCCTGCAGTTCGTCAACCAGTCCCCCGGCTTCACCGGTGCATTGATCCCCTCGGCTCAGATCTTCTTCATTCCCTACCTGTTGCCGACGGACATGGAGACCGTTCTCAAATTCTTCGACGAGAGCGTGGCCATCAACGAAATGTTCCCGGCGCTCTACGCGGAGCACGGACTCGAGCTTCTCAAGATGTACCCGGAAGGCGAGATGGTCGTCACCGCCGACCAGCCCATCACCTCACCGGAAGACTTCGATAACAAGAAGATCCGGGTCATGACCAACCCGCTGCTTTCCGCGACATACGATGCCTTCGGTGCCACCCCGACGCCGCTGCCCTGGGGTGAGGTCTACGGCGGCCTGCAGACCGGCATCCTTGATGGCCAGGAAAACCCGATCTTCTGGATCGAATCCGGTGGCCTCTACGAAGTATCCCCGCACCTGACCTTCACCAGCCATGGCTGGTTCACTACCGCTATGATGGCCAATCAGGACTTTTTCGAGGGGCTCTCCGAGGGAGACCAGCAGCTGGTTCTGGACGCCTCAAACGCCGCCTATGACCACACGATTGAGCACATACAGGGCCTGGCCGAGGAGTCGCTGGACAAGATCATGGAGGCATGCGACGAGTGCACCGTGACTCGACTCAATGAGGAACAGATTGCAGTCTTCAAGGAGCGTGCGCCTCAAGTCGAGCAACGTTTCATAGAGATTACCGGCGAAACCGGACAGGAACTGCTTAACCAGTTCCATGCCGACCTTGAGGCAGTGACCGAAGACGCCGAATAATCACTGCCGGCCTCAACCTCAGGGGGTGGCCTGTATGGGCCACCCCCTTTTGTTTCTGGACATGCGATTTTCTAACACCCATAGCGTGCATCTAGCGTTGATGCCGCTTTCACATCACGACCGACAAAACAGTATGCTGTTGAAAAGAATGACTTGCCTAGCGTCCGGAATCCTAAAGGAGCAGGACCATGACTGATGACGAAGAAGCAGAAAAGCACTACAAGTCGGGGCTGCCGGGCCCCCTGGGGGCAGTTGACACCTTCATCAGCAAGCTCGAGGCGGTAATACTGGCCACAGGTGTCCTGCTCATGGCAGCCAACACCATCGCCAACGTGATCGGCCGCTTCGTTTTCGGCGAAAGCATCATGATCTCCGGCGAGATCAACCGCATCCTGATTATCATGATCACCTTCGCCGGCATCGGTTACGCGGCCCGCCACGGCCGCCATATCCGTATGTCTGCCATCTATGATGCCCTGCCAGCAGGCGGTCGAAAGGCGCTGATGATCGTCATTTCGCTGTTTACCGCCCTGATCATGTTCTTCCTGCTTTACTACTCGGTCATCTACATTCTCGACCTCTATTCCAAAGGCCGGGTATTGCCCGCCACAAGTCTCCCGGTATGGATCATCTATATCTGGGTGCCGCTGGGCTTCTTAATCACCGGAATTCAGTACCTGCTGACGGCTGTCAAGAACCTGACATCGCGGGACGTCTACCTTTCAACCGGCGTAATAGACGGTTACAAGGACACGGAAACGGAAGTCTGATGCAAGGCTGAGCCCCGAGGAAAGCACGATGACGACAATAATGGTTACCACCATGATCGCCCTGCTGCTGCTGGGCTTTCCGATGATGATTCCGCTGACGACCGCGGCAATCATCGGCTTCTTCATGATGTTCGATGGGTTCGGCCAGATGGGCACCCTGATCCAGCAGATGATGGCCGGCATCCGACCAGCTTCGCTGATCGCCGTCCCCATGTTCATCCTCGCAGCGGATATCATGACGCGCGGCCAGTCGGCCGACCGCCTGATCGCCATGGTCATGGCCTTCATCGGGCATGTAAAAGGGGGCCTGGCGGTCAGCACCGCCGCCTCCTGTACCCTCTTCGGTGCGGTCTCCGGGTCTACACAGGCTACCGTGGTGGCCGTGGGCTCACCCCTGCGCCCCAAGATGCTTAAGGCCGGCTACTCAGATTCTTTCACCCTGGCGCTGATCATCAACGCCAGTGACATCGCCTTTCTGATCCCGCCGAGCATCGGCATGATCATCTATGGCGTCATCTCGGGCACCTCCATCGGTGAGCTTTTCATCGCCGGTATCGGCCCAGGCATTTTGATCTTGTTGATGTTTTCAGCCTATTCCGTGCTTTATGCCGTCATCCGTGACGTACCCACGGAACCCAGATCCAACTGGAGTGAACGTCTGACGGCCGTGCGCATGGCCCTCTGGCCGCTGGGCTTTCCGGTCATCATCGTGGGGGGTATCTATGGCGGCATCTTCAGCCCCACCGAGGCGGCCGCAGCCTGCGTGCTCTATGCTATCTTCCTCGAATTCCTGGTCTTCCGTTCCCTCAAGATCCACAACATCTACGCTATCGCCAAGTCCACCGGCCTGATTACCGCCGTGGTATTCATCCTGGTAGCAGTCGGTAATGGTTTTTCGTGGATCATTTCCTTCGCCCAGATCCCCCAGGAGCTGCTGGCCGCAGTAGGCATCAATGAGGCCGGCCCGACAGGGGTGCTGATAGCGATCTGTATCTCCTTCTTCGTCGCCTGTATGTTCGTGGACCCGATCGTGGTGATCCTGGTGCTGACGCCGATCTTCGCCCCGGCCATTGCGGCTACGGGGCTGGATCCGGTCCATGTTGGCATTCTAATAACTCTTCAGGTGGCCATCGGCTCGGCCACACCCCCCTTCGGCTGCGATATCTTTACCGCCATCGCCATCTTCAAGCGCCCCTACTGGGACGTGATCAAGGGCACTCCGCCTTTCGTCCTCATGTTGATCCTGGCCGCTGCACTGATCATCATGTTCCCGCAGATCGCCCTGTTCCTGCGAGACCTGGCGTTCCGTTGATCCACTGATCCCAGATCCAACAACTTCCAGGGAGACACGCCATGTTTAACCGGATACTGGTCCCGGTGGACGGTTCCAAGGGGGCGCTGAAGGCCCTGCAAAAGGGCGTCGGCCTGCAACTACTAACCGGCGCCGAGCTCTACATCCTTTGCGTCTTCAAGCACCACAGTCTATTGGAGGCTTCGCTCTCCATGGTACGCCCGGAAAAGCTGGAGATACCCGACGACGCTCTCAAGGAGTACGCCACCGAGATCGCTATGCATGCCAAGAGCCAGGCCATCGAGATGGGCGTGCCGGCAGAGAAGCTGCGCGCCTTCGTCAAGGGAGGACGTCCATCACGCATCATCGTACGCTTCGCTCGAAAGCGTGAGTGTGACCTGATCGTGATCGGCTCTCAGGGCACCAACGGCGACAAGAGCCTGCTGTTGGGCAGCGTGGCTCAACGGGTGGCCGGCTCCGCCCACTGCCCCATTCTTGTGGTCTGACCCCGATGGTATGATTTTCTCGGCCGGGCTAGCTTATTACTGCCGCTGTGTGGAACCGGCCGACCTCTGCGAAGTCACATGACTCTGATTCACCTCCGGCGCGAATGCGCCATGCCCTGCGTCATGGCGTAACGTGCTCAACTACAAGGCTCGTTCATGAAGAGACTGCTGACTACCGCTTCCCTGGTTGCCCTGCTTGGCGCTGCGCCCCAGGTGATGGCCGCAACGCAGACCGACGAGGGCCGCCTCGGCTATAGCCTGGGCGTGACCCTGGGTCAGAGCATCCAGCAGGATGTGCCCGATCTGGATGTGAACGCCTTCACCCAGGCGATTCAGGACGTCTTCGCTGGTGGCGAACTGGCGATGAGCGACGACGAGATGGCCGAGACGCTGATGCATTTCCAGCAGGAGGCGATGGCCGCTCGCCAGGCCGAAGCCGAGCAGCAGGCCGAGAACAACCGCACCGAGAGCGAGACCTTCCTGGCTGCCAACGCCGAGGTGGAGGGCGTCGAGGTCACCGCCTCTGGTCTGCAATATCGCGAACTGGAAACCGGCGACGGGGCCACCCCGGGTCCCGAAGATAGCGTCCAGGTTCACTACGAAGGCACCCTGATCGATGGCACCGTCTTCGACAGCTCCCTCGAGCGCGGCGAGCCGGTGAGCTTCCGGGTCGATCAGGTAATCGACGGCTGGCAGGAAGCGCTACAGCTAATGAGCGTCGGTGACAATTGGGAGATCGTGATCCCCGCCGAACTGGCCTATGGTGCTCAAGGCCAGGGACCTATTGGCCCTCATGAAACCCTTATCTTTCACGTCGAACTGCTCGACGTAATTGATGACTGAGCCCGACGACTGAGCCCCCATGACCTCACCTATCTTTCCCGCCGCCGGCCTTGTGCTGGCGGTTTTTGTGGCAGCCCCGACAGCCGCCGACCGCCTTCCCGACCTGCCGCGACTGGGGTTGGAGAAAACCGACACCAGCGTAATCGGCGTCTCCTCCGGCGGTTATATGGCCACCCAGCTGGCAGTGGCCTGGCCCGAGCGTTTTCAGGGCCTCGGCGTGCTCGGTGCCGGCCCCTGGTCCTGCGCCCAGGGTAGCCTTGGCCGCGCCCTGGGCCAGTGCATGACCACCCGGCTTGGCCCACCCCAGCTCGACGAACTGGAGCAGCGCCTGGCCGACTACCGTGAATTGGAGCGCGTAGGCAGCGCCGAGAGCCTGTCCAAGCTGCGCGCCTTCGTCTGGCACGGCA
>JAIVHL010000083.1 GCA_020201075.1 Halomonas sp.
CCGCCACACTAGGGCCTGCCAGCCAGCTAGCCTCGCTTGCTTCTGTTCCGAGTCGGTTCTCCCGCTACCTTCAAGCCCCGGGGGGGCGATGCCTTCTGCAGCAAGAATTCCGGCCACCTCGACGATGATCTCTTCCACCATGGGCCGGTAGGGGCGGTCGCGCAGCTGGCCATTGCGAATGCCGAAGAGTGCCACCAGCGGGTTGATGGCGGCATTGACGGCGAGTTTTTGCCAGAGCCGCTGGCGGATATCGGGGACCCCGCGGGTGGGCAAGCCGGCGGCGGTGAGCGTCATGGCAAGTTCGCCGGCCAGGGTGTCGGTGCGCTCGGCGTGGCGACTGTCCAGGGCTCCGATCAGGGTCTCGCCCCGGCCGGCGTGGACCACCCGGCTATGGCTTGCGCCGTTGTCTTCGAGACTGTCTTCGAAACTGTTCTCGAGATAGGCGCCCTCGGTGGTGGTGGCACATAGCACCGGGCCATCGTGGCGCTGGCTAAGCCTAGGCTGACAGCCGAAACCGTTTTGCCACAGCACCAGCGGGGTGCCGGGCGGCAGGTGAGGCGCCAGTGCGGCATGAACCGCCTCGGCGACGTAGGCCTTGGTGGTCAAGTGCACCACGGCCGGCGGCATGGCCGGGAGGGTCTCCTGGGTGGCGGTGGTCACATGCACGCTAAGGGTCGCGCCCTGGGGAGTGGCCAGCGTCTGTTCTGTGGAGAGCCGGCGACGCCCGATCAGGACCACCGAGATGGGAGCCCCCGGCTGGGTCGCCAGGCGAAGGCCGATCATTCGCCCCAGGGCGCCGGGGCCGACGATCCAATGGGTGTCTGGCAGAGTCATGAGCTGCCCCGCTTGCGGCGAGGACGACGAGTGCCGCGACCGGTGTCGGCGCCCGCCCCGCTGCGGCGTCGGGACGTCGCGCCTCGGCGCTTGGCCGGGGCGCGGCCACCGGCGGCAGGTTCCTCGCCGCGGGACGTGGCCAGCGCCTCGCGCAGCCGGCCGGCGTCGGCGCTGGCCAGCAGGCCGTGCAGATCGCTGACCAGGTCGCCGAGGAAGGGGGCGGGGTCGGCGCCCTCCTCGGCGATAGCCGATAAACGCTGCTCCCACAGGGCGGTGCGTTCCGGGCGGCTGGCCGCCTCGGGTAGCGAGGCGATTAGGGCGCTGCCCAGCCGGGTGGCGCGCAGCGCCTTGCTCTTGCGTACCAGGTAGCCGCGCTCCACCAGGGTTTCGATGATGCCGGCCCGGGTCGCTTCGGTGCCCAGGCCGTCATGCTCTCGCAGGGTGCGCCTGACGGCCGAGTCTTCCACGTAGCGGGCGATGTTCATCATCGCCTTGATCAGGCTGGCATCGTTGAAGGGCTCCGGGGGACGGGTCTCGCGATCCTCCACGCCTGCCGCGTTGACCCGGCACTCCTCGCCTTCGGTGAGCGCCGGCAGCGGCGGAGCTTCGTCGCGGGTGGTGAACAGCGGCTTCCAGCCCGCCTCGAGAATCTCCTGGCCGCGAGCGCGGAAGGCCTCGTCGAGGATCCGGAATTCGGCCTTCACCTCGCGGGTGGAAAGCGGCGGGTAGAACTGGGCCAGCACGTTGCGCGCGATCATTCGAAAGACATTGGCCTCGGTGGCCGAGAGCCGGGACGGATCCATGGGGCGGCCGGTGGGGGCCAGGGCGTGGTGAGCTCCCACCTGCTTGTTGTTCCAGGCCCGGGAGCGCAGCGTGAAGTCCGCCCCTTCCAGCCACTGGCGCAGCGTGTCATCCGCCCGACAGGCACCCTCCAGGGTGGCCCGGGCGGCTGCAAGGTGCTCCTCGGGCAGATAGCGGCAGTCAGAGCGCGGGTAGGTGATCAGCTGATGGCGCTCGTAAAGGGCCTGGCAGGTGTCCAGCACCCCCTGGGCGGAGAGCCCGTAGCGGCGAGCGGCGTCCACCTGCAGCGCCGAGAGCGAGTAGGGTAGCGGCGCGGCCTGGCGCTTGTTCTGGGTATCGAGCTTGGCCAGCTGCCCCTCGGCGCCGGGCAGCCGCTCGGCCAGGTCGGCGGCGGGCGCACGGTTCAGCAGCCGGCCCTGGTCGTCCAGCGGCTGTTGCTCACCGGGCGCCCACCAGGCGCGCAGGGTGCCATGCTCCACGGCCAGGTCTGCCCACAGCACGAAGAAGGGGTGGGGGGTGAAATCGCGGATCTCGGCGTCGCGGCGGACCACCAGGCCAAGCACCGGGGTCTGCACCCGGCCCACCGAGAGCACGCCGTTGTGACCCGCCTGGCGGCCGGTGAGGGTCCAGGCCCGGGTCAGGTTGATGCCGAAGAGCCAGTCGGCCCGGGAGCGCGACTCGGCGGCGCGATAAAGCGGCTGATAGCGGGCGTTGTCCTCCAGTCGGCCCAGCGCGCGCTGCACCGCGGGACGGTTGAGGTCGCTGACCAGCAGTCGCGATACCGCACCTTTCCAGTTCAGGTGCTCGATCACCTCCTGCACCAGCAGCTGGCCTTCGCGGTCCGGGTCGCCGGCGTGGACCACCTCCCGAGCTGACTTGAGCAGACCGCGGATCACCGCCAGCTGTCCACGGGCTTTCGGGCGGGGGGTGAGCTTCCAGCGGCTGGGCAGGATCGGCAGGGTATCCAGGCGCCACTGCTTGAGCGCCGGGTCGTAGGCGTCCGGCGGGGCCTGTTCCAGCAGGTGGCCGAGGCACCAGGTCACGGTGGTGTCGCCTACAGCAATGGCGCCGTCCTGCTTGCGGGGGGAGCCGGGCAGGGCGTCGGCGATGGCGCGGGCGAGGCTGGGCTTCTCGGCGATGATCAGGCGCATGGCGGGCGAGCTCTGGCGTGGCGTGATGGATATTCTTCCAGTGTCGGTGAGGATTGGCCAGGTGTCATCGCTGCGCCATGGTGTACAATTCCTGTATCACTATTTTCGATTGCCCATCACCTCAGGGGAACCCGAGATGCGAGAAAAAGGCAGGACGAGACGACTTCTGGGACTGGGGGCCAGGACCGGTGGGGCCCTGCTGCGCACCCGGATGGGCGGTCAGGCCGACTGGCGGGCGCTGGGAGAAGCGCTGTTCGAGGGGCTCTCTGAGCTCAAGGGCCCGGCCATGAAGCTGGCCCAGATCATGTCACAGTGGGATGACCTATTGCCGCCCGATCTGGCCGAGGAGCTCGCTCGTCTGCAGCGCCAGGCCGAGCCCATGCCCTGGCCGCGCATCCGCGAGAGCCTGGTGGCTCAGTATGGCGAGCTGGACGAGGTGTTTCGCGAGATCGAGGAGCGCCCCTTCGCCAGCGCCTCCATGGGCCAGGTTCACCGCGCCGTGACGCTCGACGGCGAGACCCTGGTGCTCAAGGTGCAGTATCCGGGGCTGGTTGAGGTGCTGGAGAGCGACCTGGCCCAGGTGCGACGGCTGATGCGCCTGGGCCGCTGGTTCAAGGTGCCCCAGGCGCGCCTGGATGCGCTCTTCGAGGAACTCGCCGTGAGCCTACGCGGAGAGCTCGATTACCGCGCCGAGGCCGCGGCGCTGGCGCGCTACCGGGAGCGCTACGCCCACCTGGACAATCTGGTGATCCCCGAGCCGCTGCCCGAGCTTTGCGGGGAGCGGGTGCTGGCCATGCGCTATGTGCCGGGGACTCCCCTGCGTGACCTGGAATCGGGCGACAATGATCTGCGTCAGGGCGTTGCGGTGACCCTTGCCGACTGGCTCACCGAGGAGCTGTTCACCCACGGTGAATTGCATGCCGATCCCCACGCCGGCAATTTTGCCGTTGATGATCGGGGTCGGCTGGTGATCTATGACCTGGGCGCGGTGATTGCGGTGCCTGAGCCGCGCCTGCGCGCCATGATTCAGCTGCTCGAGGCCACCCTGGCACGCGACCCCATGGCCATGGACGAGTCGCTGCTGAAGCTCGGCGGCCGACAGGGGCAGGGGGCTCCGCTGGCGCTCTATCGAGAATCCGCCGAGGCGGTGGGGCCACTGTTTGCTC
>JAIVHL010000011.1 GCA_020201075.1 Halomonas sp.
CGAGGATGCCGCGGTCTACGACCTGGGCGACGGCCGCGGCATGATTGCCACCACCGACTTCTTCATGCCCATCGTCGATGACCCCTTCGATTTCGGACGTATCGCCGCCACCAATGCCATCAGCGACGTCTTCGCCATGGGCGGCACCCCGGTGCTGGCCCTGGGTATTCTGGGCTGGCCGCTGGACACGCTGCCAGCCGAGGTGGCCGGTGACGTGCTATCCGGCGCTCAGGCAGTATGCCGCGAACTGGGCCTGGCACTTGCCGGAGGCCACTCCATCGACGCGCCTGAGCCGATCTTCGGCCTGGCGGTGAACGGCCTGGTAGACCTCGAGCACCTGAAACTCAACAAGGGCGCAAAGCCCGGCGACTTATTGTTCCTCACCAAACCGCTGGGGGTGGGCATGCTCACCACCGCGGAGAAAAAAGGGCTGCTCGAAGCCGGCCACCAGGGCCTGGCCCGGGAAACCATGCTCAAGTCCAACCGCATCGGCGTGGCGCTGGCCAAGGTGAAGGGCGTGAATGCCATGACCGACGTCACCGGCTTCGGCCTGGCCGGACATCTCAGCGAGGTGTGTGCCGCCAGCGGCGTGGCGGCACGGCTGGACTTTCGCCGGCTGCCGCGGCTCGCCGAGGCTGAGGCCTATCGCCGCCGAGGAGCGGTGCCCGGTGGCACCCTGCGCAATCGCCAGGCCCTGGGCGCGAGCCTGCCCGAGATGGACGAGGCCCACTGGCAGTGGCTCTGTGATCCCCAGACCTCCGGCGGCCTGCTGCTCTCGGTGGACCCCGCCTGGGAGGATGACGTGGAGCGCATCGGCCGCGAACACGGCATTACGCTTACTCCCTTCGGCGAGATGGTCAAGGCTGAGGGCCCTGCGCTGATCGAGGTGCGCGGATGAGCGAGCTGCCGCTGGTCGAGCCTGATCTCGCGCTGCTGCGCGAGAAGCGGGTGCTGATCGACGTACGCGCGCCGGTAGAATTCGCCCAGGGGGCGCTGCCCGGGGCGGTAAATATGCCGCTGATGGATGACGAGGAGCGTCGCCGGGTCGGCATCGAGTACAAGGAGCGCGGCCAGCAGGCGGCCATCGAGCTCGGTCAGCGTCTGGTCAGCGCCGACGTCAAGGCGGCGCGCGTCAGCGCCTGGATGCAGGTCCTGGAGAGGCATCCCGATGCTATTATCTACTGCTTCCGTGGCGGGCTGCGCTCACAGGTCGCTCAGCAGTGGATCGCCGAAGCCGGCGCGACTCGCCCGCGCATACGCGGCGGCTGGAAGGCAATGCGCCAAGCGCTCTGCTCACGCATCGATGCTGCCGCCGAACAGCCTTTGCTGGTGGTGGGCGGGCTGACTGGCTGCGCCAAGACCTCACTGATCCTGGCCCTCGACAACGGCCTCGACCTGGAGGGCTGTGCTCGTCATAAGGGGTCGGCCTTCGGGCGCCACCCGCTGCCGGCGCCTAGCCAGATCGACTTCGAGCACGCCGTGGGCCTGCGCCTGCTGGACCTGCCCGGCCGCCCCTTCGTCGTTGAGGACGAGTCGCGGCATATCGGTGCCGCCAACGTGCCCTTGACTCTCTGGCAAGCCATGGAGCAGGCACCGCGGCTGCGGGTAGAGATGCCGCTGGACTGGCGCCTCAACCAGATTCACAAGGACTACATCGACGATCTTTGGGAGGTCTACCGGCATCAGTGCGGTGAGTGGCTGGGCTGGGCGCTGATGAAAAAGCACTTGGCCGGCTCGCTGGCGAGGCTGCGCAAGCGCCTTGGCCGCGCTCGGCTCGATCGGTTGCAGCGGCTGCAGGCATTGGCCTTCCGTGAGCACGCCCGGGGTAACCGCCAGGCACACGAGGCTTGGCTGGCGCCGCTGCTCACCGAGTACTATGACCCCATGTACCGTTATCAGCTGGAGAAGCACCCCGAGCAGCGTTTCCTGCACGTAGGCGACTGGCAGAGCTGCCTGGAGGCGGCCCGAACCTGGTCGGCCGAGCAGGCGGTGTCCAGCCGGGTCGCCAGCGTTGAGTCGGTTCGTTAATGCTCAGCCCGCGGGCGGGCGAAGCCACTGGCTGAGTAGCCGGTCCAGCAACGGCGCCAGATGGATGAAGCGCTGTGGGTCGGCGAGCATGGCCTCGCTGGATTGAACATGGGGGCTGCGTTCGCTGCCATCGAGCAGTGGCTCGTTGGCAAGCAGTGCTTCTACGCTCTCGCGCGTGGCTTCCAGGTGACAGAGCAGACCCACGACTCGTCGGGCGTCCCAGCTGAAGCCCTGCAGCGGGCTTGCCTCGCTGCTGCCCAGCGGCAGGGCGTCGTCGGGCAACGCGAACACTTCACGGTGCCACATAAAGGCATTGAACTGCTCGGGCAGATCGAGCGGGCTCTCCGGTGCCAGGACGACGCGATGCCAGCCCGTTTCCGCCTGGGTGCCGCGGGATGCCACGGCACCCAGCTCCTCGGCGATCAGTCGCGCGCCGAAGCCGATGCCCAGCAGCGGCTTGTGGCTGTCCAGGGCGCGGGCAATGAGCTTGCGTTCGCGCTTCAGCCAGGGCTGGGCGGCGTCATCCAGGGGGCCGACCGGCCCGTCGAGTACCACCAGGGCATCGCAGTCGGTGAGCCGCGGCGGGGTCTCGCCCGCGTCCAGGTGGAACACCGTATGGCTATGCCCCATGCTGGATAGCCAGTCGGCCAAACGAGCCGGGCCCTGGTGGGGGCTGTGCTGGAGGAGGTGAAGGTGCATAGGGACCTCGCCATCAATGAATTGCGGCCAGACAGGGGGCGCAGGGTACATGAAGCCGGCGCTGCGTGAACAGATACTGACGGTCTTGGCGGCCATTCCGCCAGGCCGTGTGACGACCTACGGGCGTATCGCCGCGATGAGCGAGGGCGGTACGCCACGGCTGGTGGCCCGCGCCCTGCGCGATCTGCCCGATGGCCACGGCCTACCGTGGTTTCGCGTCATCACCGCCTCGCGCAAGCTGGCCGATCACCCCGGTGCCGCGGAGCAGCGCGATCGGCTCGCCGCCGAGGGAGTGGTGCTGGATGCCCGCGGTCGAGCACCGGCTGAGCGGCTCTGGCCGTGAGACACTGATATTCCAAGGAGAGTCCATGAGCGGTTTCTACCAGCGCCTGCAGGAGCTCGAACCGCGCTCCCAGCAGGCCTTCATGGCGGCGCTCTGCGAGCGCCTGCTGCCCAACTATGGGTTCTACTGCCAGGCGCTCAACGCCGGGACCCCCGATCAGGGTAACCCGCAGGCATTGCGTGCCATCCTCGACCTGGTATGGGAGCGCCTGGCGGTGAGGGATGCAAAGATCGATTTTGCCCTGCAGGCGGAGAAGCTTGCGGCGCTGGCGCCGCCGGCAGGGGACGATAGCTTCGGCGCCCGTCGCGCCTCTGAGGCGTTGTCGGCTCTCTCGGCGCTCCTCGACACCCTGCAGGGCGAGGCGCCGGAAGCGGTGCTGGAAGTCAGCAAGACGTCTCGCGGCGGCGTGCGGGCCTTTATCGAACTGACCGAGGGCGAAGAGGACGGCGAGCGCCTGGCCGCGCTGGTGCGCGACCATCCGCTGATGGCGGACGAGAATGATTTCCAGGATGCGGTGCTCGAGGCCGTCGATGAACCGCTTGGCCGCGACGAGCTGAAGGCGCTACGCAGGCTAGGGCGCAACGATGGGGTCAGCAACCTGGGGCTGTCGCTCGACTAAAAGCGCCAGCCGGCCGTGACCATCATGCCGGCGGTGCCGAACAGGATAAGGTCGGCCTCCAGGCGTTTCCAGCTTGCTCCCAGGGTGGGCAAGATGGCCGGTGCAATCTCATAGCGGTTGTAGGGAATCTTGTCGCGATACTCGCCGCGGTATCCGTGCAGGGCGCCGGCGGTCAGCTTGGCGCGGATGCGGGTATCGCCGGACTCCCACATCGGCAGTTCGCGCCCCACGTAGAGGTAGTGGGAGTCCTGGCCGAAGGAGTTCTTGAAGCGCGCAAACCCCGAGAACCAGAGGTCGGGATTGTGCAGCTCGATGGCGACCAGCCGCTGGTTGTCAGTATGGTCAGGGTCGGGGCTGAAGTGGTCGGTGTAGAGGCTGGCCTGAACCAGCACATGGTCGAGCTCCAACTGCGGTGGCCAGTCGAGGCGCTCACGCCACCCGCTAATCTCCTCCGCCCAGGCGGAGGAGATTAGCAGAGGGAGGCTCAACAGCAGGGCGACCAGTCGATCACGCAGCGACATTCTGTTTCCTTTGTTGGCTCTCAGAGCCTCATCTCGATCCCGCGCTCGGCCATATAGCGCTTGGCTTCGGGGATGGTGTACTCGCCGAAGTGGAAGATGCTGGCGGCCAGCACCGCATCGGCACCGCCCTCGAGAACGCCATCTACCAGGTGGTCGAGGTTGCCAACCCCGCCGGAAGCGATCACCGGCACGCTTACCGCATCCGCAATGGCGCGGGTCACCCCCAAATCGAAGCCGATCTTGGTGCCGTCGCGGTCCATGCTGGTGAGCAGCAGCTCGCCGGCACCGTTTTCGACCATCTTCCTGGCCCACTCCACGGCGTCCAGCCCGGTGGGGCGTCGCCCGCCGTGGGTGAAGATCTCCCAGCGTGGCGCCTCGCCCTCAATGGAGACCTTCTTGGCGTCGATGGCCACCACGATGCACTGGCTGCCGAAGCGCTCGGAGGCCTCACGCACGAACTCCGGGTTGCTCACCGCGGCGGTGTTGATCGAGACCTTGTCGGCACCGGCGTTGAGCATGGTACGGATATCATCGCAGGTGCGGATGCCGCCGCCTACCGTCAGCGGAATGAACACCTCGCCGGCGATGCGCTCGACCATCTCGACCGTCGTATCGCGATCCTCGTGACTCGCCGTGATGTCGAGGAAGGTGATCTCGTCGGCGCCCTGCTGGTTGTAACGCTGGGCGATCTCCACCGGGTCGCCGGCGTCGCGGATACCGATGAAATTGACGCCCTTGACCACGCGGCCGGCGTCGACGTCCAGGCAGGGGATGATTCGCTTGGCCAGTCCCATGTTCAACTCCTGGCTCACTTGAGCCCTGTGGTCTTGAGTGAATCGGTGAGTTCATCGCAAAGCCGCTGGCCCTCGGCCACGTCCAGGCTGCCTTCGTAGATGGCGCGGCCGGTGATAGCGCCCAGTATGCCCGGCTCTCCGGCGGCTACCAGGGCGCGTAAGTCGTTCAGGTCGGTAACGCCGCCGGAAGCGATTACCGGAAGGCCGCCGTCGCGGGCGAGTTGAGCGGTGGCTTCGACGTTGACGCCGTTCATCATGCCGTCGCGGGCGATATCGGTGTAGACGATGCTGGAGACGCCGTCGTCGGCGAAGCGCTTGGCCAGGTCCACGGCCTTGACCTGGGAGACCTCTGCCCAGCCGTCGGTGGCCACGAAGCCGTCACGAGCGTCCAGGCCGACGATCACGTGACCGGGGAAGGCGCGGCACATCTCGCCTACGAAGGCGGGCTCCTTGACTGCCTTGGTGCCGATGATCACATAGGACACCCCCGCGGCCAGGTAGTGCTCGATGGTCTCGGCCGAGCGGATGCCGCCGCCGATCTGGATCGGCAGATCTGGCCAGCGTCGGGCGATGGCGGTCACGGCCTCGCCGTTGATCGGCTTGCCCTCGAAGGCGCCGTTGAGGTCCACCAGGTGCAGGCGGCGGGCACCGGCCTTGACCCAGCGCTCGGCCATGGCCACCGGGTCGTCGCCATAGGTAGTGGCATCATCCATGCGCCCCTGCTTCAGACGCACGCACTTGCCGTCCTTGAGATCGATGGCGGGAATCACCAGCATGTCCAGCTCCTGTTGGGTGCCGCTGTGGGCCCCGGTTGAAAGTCGTCGGCGGTGTTCTGCCCGGTTCCTGCGCTCGTTCGGTGGGCTCAGGTGATCCGGACGCGGTTCAGGGCGCCCAGCTAACAAAGTTCTCGAGCAGCCGCAGACCGGATCGCGAGCTCTTCTCCGGGTGAAACTGCACGGCGAAGGTGGCGTCGCGGCCAATGGCCACATGAGCCTGGATGCGGCCGTAGTCGGTGGTGCCGAATACCGTGGCATCGTCGGCGGCTTCTACGTAGAAGCTGTGAACAAAATAGAAGTGCTCATCCTGGTCGATGCCCTCCCACAGCGGGTGCTCACGCTGCTGGCGCACTAGGTTCCAGCCCATGTGCGGCACCTTGAGGCGCTGGCCTCGGTCATCCCGCATGTCGCCGGGGAAGCGCTTAACCTGGCCGCCGATGAAGCCCAGGCAGTTGATGCCGCCGTTCTCCTCGCTGTGGTCGAGCAGCATCTGCTGCCCCACGCAGATGCCCAGCAGAGGCTTCTCCTGGCTGGCCAGCAGTTCTTCCACCAGGCCGCGCAGCTCGGTCTTTTCCAGCTCTCCCACGCAGTCGCGGATGGCGCCTTGGCCGGGCAGCACCAGTCGGGTGGCGCCGAGAATGCGACGCGGGTCGCGAGTGATCACCACGTTCTCGTGGGTGACGTGCTCCAGTGCCTTGGCGACGGAATGCAGGTTGCCCATCCCGTAGTCGATAACGGCAATGGTCATGGGGCGCTCCTCGTGTGGTCTTGGGGCGGCCTCACAGGCAGCCCTTGGTAGACGGCATCTGGCCGGCCATGCGGGGGTCGGGCTCCACGGCCATGCGCAGCGCGCGGCCGAAAGCCTTGAAGATGGTTTCCGCCTGGTGATGGGCGTTGAAACCCTTCAGGTTGTCGATGTGCAGGGTCACCATGCCGTGGTTGGCGAAGCCCTGAAAGAACTCCCAGAACAGCTGGGTGTCCAGGCGGCCGATGACGGCGCGGGTGAACTCCACGTTCATGAACAGACCCGGGCGACCGGAGAAATCTACCACCACCCGGGAGAGGGCCTCATCCAGGGGGACATAAGCGTGACCGTAGCGGCGGATGCCGCGCTTGTCGCCGAGGGCTCTGGCGAAGGCCTGACCCAGGGTGATGCCCAGGTCCTCAACGGTATGATGGTCGTCGATATGCAGATCACCAACCGCTTTGATCTCCAGGTCGATCAACCCGTGGCGGGCCACCTGGTCGAGCATATGGTCGAGGAAGGGCACGCCGGTCTCGCAGGCCAGCTTGCCGGTGCCGTCGAGGTTGACGGTGACGGCGATCTGCGTCTCCTGGGTGTCACGGCTGACCGTGGCGATACGCTCGGACATCGATGCATCTCCAGCGCCTGGGCGCATGTCGGGAATGGCCACTGGCGAGCAGCGACCAGAAAGAACAAGCTGACGGCGGGCCACGCCCGCGGTCGGAAGTCTGCCATTATAGAGAATCGGCGACCCCATCCGCTACAATGCACTCTACTGCGTGGCGGCGACCCCTCGCCGCCCCGGCCCAGGGAGATCCATCTATGCCGGTGACACTCCATTACGTCGACCGCGCCGCCTGGGAAGCGGATGCCCAGGCGCAACTCGACCTCGCCCGTATTTATGCCGATGCACCGTCCGAGCGCTTGCCCGCACCTGTGGGTACTTTTATTCAGAGCCATCTGGGCGATGGCCATCGTTTTCTCTGTGCCCGTTTCAACGACCGCCTGATCGGCGCGGTGGCTCAGCGTGACGATGGCTCGGCCTGGTGGCTATCGCATTTCTGCGTGCGCAAGCCGACCCGACGCCGCGGCGTCGGCACTCGGCTGCTGACCCTGGTGGGGCATGCAGCCCAGGTCGAGCGCAGAGCTCTGCGCGCCGAGCTTGCCCAACTGCAACTGGCCGATCAGGTCCTGCTGACGAGGATGGGCTACCGGCTGGTGCAGCATAGCGGCTTCTACGAGTTGATGATGCAAGAAGGGAGTCTGTGATGCGGCGCTTGCTGAGTATTCTTCTTGCCGCGGTGGGTATTGTTGCCGTGCTGGCCGTGGCAGCCGTGGTCTATGTCACCACTTTCTTTGATCCCGAGGATCTCAAGCCGCGGCTGATCGAAGTGGTTCGCGAGCAGAGCGGCCTGGAACTCGCCCTGGAGGGGCCCTTGACCTGGTCTTTCTATCCGCGTCTCGGGGTGGGGGTGGAGAAGGCTGACGCCTGGCTGCCGGAGCAATCGGTCATCGAGGATGAGTCCTTTGTGGCCTTCAAGCGAGCCGAAGTCAGCCTGGCTTTTGCCCCCCTGCTGCGCGGCGAGATCGCCATCGACGGCATGACCCTCGAGGGCATGCGTCTTAACCTGGAGCGTGACGAGACGGGGCGCGGCAACTGGGAGACGCTGATGGAGCGCCTCGCCGAGCGCAGCGAAGCCGCCGAGGAGGTGCTGGCGCCGGCCAGTGCCACCGCCGGCCCTGTTCCGGGTGGCCAGGCCGGCCTGACCGTGGCGCTCAACGTCGCCAGCGTGCAGGTGCGCGATGGCGAGGTGAGCTATCGTGACCTGAGCACCGGACATGAGCTGCGGCTGGAGTCGCTTGGCATCACGGGTAGCAACGTCAACCCGCGCAGCGCCTTCCCGGTCCGCACCACCTTCCGTCTGATTGGCCACGATGACCTGGTTCTGGAAAGCCGCGACGACATCCCCAGGCTGACCAGCGATGTCTCCCTGGAGGGGCGCGTCACCCTGGGGCTGGCGGAGCGCCGATACCTGCTGGAGAGCCTTACGCTGAGCACCGCCAGCCGGCTGGCGGGGGTGGAGGGCGAACAGAAGCTGACCCTGAAGGGCAGCGAGATGCGCCTCGACGCCCTCGAGCGTAGCCTGCGTCTGGAGGAGGGTCGTCTGGAAGCGACTCTCAACCATCCCTACCTGGGAGCCTCGCCTCTGCCGTTCTCACTGATGTTCGCTCTGGAGGCTGACCTCGTCGAAGAGACCGCCAGGCTGCGCGACCTGGAGCTGAGCAGCGAGCATGGCCTTGCGCTGAGTGGCAACCTCAACGTTGCTGGCCTGCTGGGGGCGCTGGCCTACGATGGCCAGCTGCGCCTGGCCCCCACGACTCTGCGCCCCTGGCTTGAGCGTTTCGACAGCCTGCCGGTCATGGCCGATGCTGAGGCCCTCGCCGATGTTGCGCTGACCAGTCCGCTGCGGGGTGACCTGTCCCGATTTGAGCTGAATGGCCTAACTCTAGTGCTGGATGACAGCACCTTTACTGGACGGCTCGCGGCGAGCCTCGACGGGCAGATGCTCGACTTTGAATTGCAGGGCGATCGTCTGGACCTTGATGCCTACCTGCCGCCCTCGGTGCCTGCAGGCGGCAGCGCCGCGGCTTCCGGTATCCCGGGTATCTCCCGGTCCTATGCCGACCTGGGCGGCACCCTGGTGCCGGAGGAGTGGCTTGCCGAGCTGGCGCTGGATGGCCAACTGCGCCTCGGCTGGCTGGGCCTGGCTGGACTGGTGTTCCGCGACGTTGATCTGGCCCTTCAGGGCGCCGATGGTCGCCAGCGTTTGACTCGATTTGCCTCCGGCTTCTACGAGGGTAGCCTGGCCGCGGAAGGTGAACTGGACCTGACGCGCGAGCCGATACACTGGCAGCTGCTACCCCGCATCGAGCGGGTGCGTACCGACGAGTTGTTTGCCGCGCTGAGTGACGAGGAGCCCCCGCTGCGCGGCCGCCTCTCCGCCGACGGTGAATTGACCACCCGAGGCAACACTTCGCCGGCGCTGAAACGGAACCTGGATGGTCATATCACCTCCCGCATCGACGACGGTGCCATCTTCGATGTCAACGTTTCCCGGGAGCTGTGCACCGCCGTTGCCGCCCTGGAGGGTCGTGAGACCAGCCGTGACTGGCATCCGGACACGCGCTTCGAGCGCGTCGAGGCCAGCTTCTTGATTCGCGACGGCACTCTCACCAGTGACGACCTGTTGGTGGCCATTCCAGGCATTGAGCTGGGCGGTGAGGGTTGGCTTGATCTCATCAGCGAGCGCTTCGAGCTGCGCGCCGCGGCGCGGGTGGTCGATACTGCCGATGCCGCCTGCCGGGTTAACCCCCGCCTGGAGCGAGTGCCTTTCCCGGTGCGCTGCGAGGGTAGCCTTTCGGGCGACAGCGCCGACTGGTGCCGCTTCGACCAGCAGGCCTTCCAGTCCGCCATCGGCGAGGTGCTGCGGGATGAACTGGGTCGCCGCGCAGGGGAGGAAGTAGAGCGCCGTCTGGAGGGGGTCTTGGAGGGTCTCGACGAGCAGCTAGGCGAAGGCGGGAGCAAGGAACTTCGTGACACTCTGCGTAGTCTGTTTGATTGAGCTAAGTCAGTCCCTGCGCCGGCATCCATGTCGGCGCTTTTTTTGGAGCCGCGATGAGTGAGATGCCCTCACCCGTCTTGTCCGCTGTAGAGTTCCAGCGCCGCCTGCTTGCCTGGTTCGATGTCCACGGCCGCCACGATCTGCCCTGGCAGCATAATCGATCGCCCTACCGGGTGTGGGTCTCCGAGATCATGCTGCAGCAGACCCAGGTCGCCACGGTGATTCCCTATTTCGAGCGCTTCATGATGCGCTTTCCGAACGTGCGCGCACTGGCGTCGGCGAACCAGGATGAGGTACTGCACCTGTGGACGGGTCTAGGCTACTACGCCCGAGGACGCAACCTGCACCGCGCCGCGGGCGTGATTGTGGATGAGCACGGCGGCGACTTCCCCATGGACGCGGAGGCCTTGGCTGCGCTGCCCGGCATCGGTCGCTCCACTGCGGGGGCGATCATCGCCCAGAGCAGCGGTGAGCGGGCGGTGATCCTCGACGGCAACGTCAAGCGCAGCCTGACTCGGCTGCATGCGGTGGAGGGCTGGCCCGGTCGTCCGGCGGTGGAGCGCCGCCTGTGGGCCCTGGCCGAGCACTATACTCCGCAGGAGCGCCTGGTCGACTACACCCAGGCGATCATGGATCTGGGAGCGACTCTCTGCCGGCGCGGCACCCCCAATTGCGGGTGCTGCCCTTTCGTCGATGTCTGTTTGGCTCATGCCCGCGGCCAAGAACGTCGCTTCCCCGAGTCGAAGCCGAAGAAGGCGCTGCCCACGCGCACCACCCGCATGCTGCTGCTGCGAGACGCGCGGGGTAGGGTGCTACTGGAGCAGCGTCCGGCCAGCGGCCTGTGGGGAGGTCTCTGGAGTCTGCCTCAGTTCGACGAGCACGCAAAACTGCAGGACTGGCTCGACAGTCATGCGCCTGGCAGCATCATCGGACCGGCATGCCCTTCCTTCATTCATGTGTTCAGCCATTTTCGGCTGGAGATCACGCCCCAGCCGGCGCGCGTCGATCACCTCGATGCGGTGGGCGAGACCCGCCGCTGGTACGATCCTCAAAATCCCGATGTCATCGGGTTGGCAGCCCCGGTAAAGTCGCTGCTGACCGGTCTTTTGCCCTTCGCCCTGAATGCCCCGCCGGGCCCTTGACGCCGCTTTCCCTTTTTTACGAGGATAATGATTCATGAGCCAGACCGTTTTTTGTCGCAAGTACCAGCAAGAGCTCGAGGCCCTGCCGATTCCGCCGCTGCCCGGCAAGAAGGGCCAGGAGATTCAGGCTAGTGTATCCAAGCAGGCCTGGGGGGAGTGGCAGGCGTTGCAGACCCGTCTGATCAACGAGAAGCACCTTAATATGCTCGAGCCCTCGGCCCGTGCGTACCTGATGGAGCAGATGGAATGCTTCCTGGACAACCGTGAGACCGACCAGGCCGAGGGCTACGTGCCACGGGAATCGTGACGCCAATTCCTGGATATCTCCGGCCATCGTTTTGAAACGGAAGGGGTTGACGCCGATTCTCCACTGAGGTTTAATACGCCCCGTTGGCAGTGGCCAGATAGCTCAGTCGGTAGAGCAGGGGATTGAAAATCCCCGTGTCGGGGGTTCGATTCCCTCTCTGGCCACCATATTGCTGGGGTATAGCCAAGTGGTAAGGCACCGGTTTTTGGTATCGGCATTCCCAGGTTCGAATCCTGGTACCCCAGCCATCGCCAACCTCGAATATAAAAGACCGTGAACATGGGTTCACGGTTTTTCTTGATCAGAGGTTTTTTTACGCCTCTGCGCTGTGACAGAGCATCGCATTGCCGGCATAGCTCAGTTGGTAGAGCAACTGACTTGTAATCAGTAGGTCCCGGGTTCGACTCCTGGTGCCGGCACCATCTTTCGGATGGCTACTGAAGCAGCACACCAGACCCAAAATCAACGCGTAAGCGAGTTTTGAAAGGCCCCGTCAGGGGTGGTGTGGTCGCCGCTATCTTCGTGGAATAGCTACAAATTGCCAGCCTCGCACTTGTTTCCATCTGGAACCGAGGTGAGGTTATGCGTGTTGTTTCTGTTGTTTCGACCAAGGGTGGCGTCGGCAAGACCACCGTCACTGCCAATCTGGGCGGCCTACTGGCCGATGCGGGCCTCAAGGTCCTGTTCATCGACCTGGACAGCCAGCCCACACTCTCCAGCTACTACCCCCTTCGCAGCGAAGCCCCCGGTGGCACCTACGAGCTGATCGCGCTCAGCGACACGGCTCCAGACCGCGTCATATCGCAGACGGCCCATCCCAACCTGGATGTGGTGATCTCCAACGATCACGCCGGCCAGCTGCCCCAGCTGCTGCTCAACGCGCCGGATGGTCGTTTCCGCCTCGCGCAGCTGCTCTCCAGCCTGTCGGGCTATGATCTCGTCCTGATCGATACCCAGGGGGCGCGCTCCATCACCCTGGAAATGGCGGTCCTGGCCTCCGATCACGCTCTCTCTCCCATCACCCCCGAGCTGCTCTCCGCCCGTGAGTTCGTGCGCGGCACCGTCGGCCTGCTGCGTGATCTCGAGTCGCTCAGCCAGTTCACCCACCTCTCCGTTCCCCCCGTTTCCGTGCTCGTTAACCGCCTGGATGAAACCGCCGATGCGCGAGGCATCCACCAGACGCTGGCGGAGATGTTCGCCGCCGGTGAGCATGGCGTCAGCGTGATGCACAGCACCATCCGTGCCGGTGTGGCTTTCCGAC
>JAIVHL010000215.1 GCA_020201075.1 Halomonas sp.
CATTTGCTGGGCGATGCGCCCGGTGGTCAGGGTGGCGGGCTCCTCCTCCCCGCACAGGGCGACGACGGTCTCCACGGTGCGCTCTCGGCGCGCTTCGGCGCTGAGGTGCTGGCGTTGCGACATGCTCTAACCCCAAAAGAAAGTAATTGATTACTATCTATCATGGTCGAGCGGCTTACGCCAACCAACATCATGCGACGCTGATTTCGGTCAATTTTTCACTCAGTGAAATCGGGAGCGACAATTCGCCCCATGTCAGCTTCGCTTAAAGATGTATTAAATATGCATCTTAAAAGTTTCCACCGAGACTGCCAACTCGACATCGAACACCACCCCAGGAGGACGTCACCATTAGCCTGATCGAACAGACCGTCGGCCGCACCGCCCTGACCCTGCCCGGCGCGACCCGGGTGTTCCGCGACCACAACATCGACTTCTGCTGCGGGGGACGCATCAGCCTCCGCGAGGCCGCCGAGCGCATTGGCCTGGCGCCTGAGACTCTGGTCGCCGAGCTCGAGGGGCTGCCGAAAGGCGAAAGCGACGAGCGCGACTGGCAGGAAGTCAGCAACGACGAACTGATCGACCATATCCTGACCCGCTATCACGATGTCCATCGCCAGCAGCTGCCCGAACTGGTGCGCATGGCCCGACGCGTCGAGCAGGTCCACGGTGAGCGTGACACCTGCCCCAACGGACTGGCCGACCTGCTCACCACCATCCATCAGGAGATGGAGAGCCATATGCAGAAGGAGGAGCAGATTCTCTTCCCGATGCTGCGCCGCGGGATGGGCCCCCAGGCCCAGGGGCCTATCGCGGTGATGCGTCACGAGCACGACGACCACGGCGAGAACCTCGAGCAGGTGCTGGCGCTGACCGACAACATCACACCCCCTAAGGGCGCCTGCACCACCTGGCGCGCCCTCTACACCGGGCTGCGCGAGTTCCGCGATGACCTGATGCAGCACATCCACCTGGAGAATAACCTGCTCTTCGAACGCGCCGGCCAGGCGATTTAACGGCCCCCAATACCGGGGCCCCTTGTTTCCGGCGAGGAGCCCCGCCCTGCCTGCCCCATTATCAAACCCGTGGCCACCATGACCCGAGTCAAATGACCATGAGAGATAGTCGACTAGCATAGTCGGGATTCCCACGACAGGAGGCTCACCATGGAGCTCGTCTGCCCCGCCGGCAACCTGCCCGCCCTGAAGCGCGCCGTGGACGAAGGGGCCGATGCCGTCTACTTCGGCTTCCAGAACAGCACCAACGCCCGCCAGTTCGCCGGGCTCAATTTCACCGACAAGCGCGCCCGCGAGGGCATCGACTATGCCCACGCCCGCGGCAAGCGGGTCTTCTGCGCCATCAACACCTACCCGCAGCCGGACGGCTGGGGCATGTGGACCCGCGCCGTGGATCAGGCCGCTGAGCTGGGCGTCGACGCCCTGATCCTGGCCGACATGGGGCTGCTCGACTACGCCGCCCGCCGCCACCCTGAGCTCGCCCGCCACCTCTCGGTTCAAGGCTCGGCCACCAGCCATGAGGCGCTGCGTTTCTACCACGAGCAGTTCGGCATCAAGCGCGCCGTGCTGCCGCGGGTGCTTTCTATTACCCAGGTGCGCGACCTGGCAAAACAGAGCCCGGTGGAGCTGGAGGTGTTCGCCTTCGGCAGCCTGTGCATCATGGCCGAGGGGCGCTGCTACCTGTCGTCGTATCTCACCGGCGAATCGCCCAACACTCGCGGCGTCTGTTCACCCGCGGCTCACGTGCGCTGGGAGCAGACACCCGAGGGCCTTGAATCGCGCCTCAACGGCGTGCTGATCGACCGCTACGGCGAGGGCGAGAACGCCGGCTACCCCACCCTGTGCAAGGGGCGCTTCGAGGTCGGCGGCGAGACCTACCACGCCATCGAGGAGCCCACCAGCCTCAACACCCTGGAGCTGCTGCCGGAGCTCGCCGAACTGGGCATCAGCGCAGTGAAGATCGAGGGCCGCCAGCGCAGCCCGGCCTACGTGTCCAAGGTCGCCGGCATCTGGCGCCAGGCCCTGGACCGCCTGGAGCGTGCCCCCGGCCGCTTCCACGTCGAGCCCGCCTGGATGACCGGCCTCGGCGAGGTCTCCGAAGGCAGCACCACCACTCTGGGCGCCTACGAGCGCCGCTGGAAATAGGAGAGAGCCCATGTCTGCCACCCCAACGCTCCAGCTGTCGCTCGGTCCGGTGCTCTTCTACTGGACCCGCGAGCACTACGCCGACTTCTATCGCGAGGCCGCCGACTGGCCGGTCGATATCGTTCACCTTGGCGAGTCGGTCTGCTCGCGGCGCCGCGATATGAAGCTCGACGACTGGCTAGGGCTGGGACGCGAGCTGACCCAGAGCGGCAAGCAGGTGGTGCTGTCCAGCCAGGCGCTGATCGAGTCCGAGGCTGACCTGCGTGACCTGCGCAAGCTGTGCGACAACGGTGAGTTCCTGGTCGAGGCCAACGACCAGAGCGCCCTGCAGCGCCTCTCGGCGGCGGGCCAGCCCTTCGTGGCCGGCGCGTCGCTCAACCTCTACAACCCGGCCACACTCGCCGTATTGTCCCGCGTCGGCATGCAGCGCTGGCAGGCCCCGGTGGAGATGTCGAAGGGCGATCTGGCGAGGCTGCTGGCCGACTGCCGCGAGCAAGGGCTAGAGGCGCCCTGCGAGGTGTTTGCCTACGGCCACCTGCCGCTGGCCTGGTCGTCGCGCTGCTTCACTGCGCGCCGCTACCAGAAGCCCAAGGACCGCTGTCAGTTCGTCTGCCAGAAGCACCCCGAAGGCCTTGCGTTGCGTACCCAGGAGGCGGACCAGGTGTTCACCCTCAACGGTATCCAGACCCTCTCCGGTGCCTGCCAGGATCTGCGCCATGAGTTGGAGGGCATGGCCGAGATGGGCGTCGGGATCGCCCGGCTGAGTCCGCGCCCCGAGGGCATGGCCGAGGTGGTTACCGCCTTCGATGCGGCTCGCCACGGCGAGCTTCCCACCCCTGACCCGCTCGCCCAGGTCGAGGCCGAGATCTGTGACGGCTACTGGCACGGACGCCCCGGCATGAACCACAGCCGGGTGGCCCCCTGGCCAAGAGGGCGCTGAAACAACACCGCCCTGGGCCACTCTCGTGACCCAGGGCGGTCTGCTGGCTGCCTTCGACTACCGATCAGCGCTTGGCACCTACCCGCATTTGGACCAGCCGCAGCCGGCGTAGCAGGTGGGGCAACCGTCCATCATGATCAGCTCGCCGTTGCACTCGGGGCAGTGGCCCACCACGGTGGGGCCGTCGCCCTTGGCGTGATCGGCATGCTGAGCCTTGCGCTCGGCCTTCTCGATCTCCTCCGCGGTGGGCGGATGCCACAGGTGGCCGCTGGCTTGACGCTGGGCGTAGCGGGCCACCAGCGCCTCCACCGGCACCTGGTTGCCATCCTGGTCGAGGAAGCCGCGACGGAAGAGGATCTGCTGGATCGACCAGGCGATGGCCGCCACCTCGGAGTCGTGAAACATCGGCTTGCCCCAGCGGTTCATGCCGCAACGCACCAGGCCCTTGTCCCAGGCCACCTTGCGCAGGTCGGCCACCGCCTGGGTGACGTAGCCTCCACGAGCGGCCAGCGACAGGCTGCGCATGGTGGCGGTGATCCACTGGTGCTCGCTGGAGAGCTGGCCGGAGGGGAAGAAGAACTCCACCGGGCGCTCGACCACCACCCGCTTGCCGGCCAGCACGCCCTCCACGGGCATGAAGGATACCAGCAGGTAGACCTTCTTGCGCCCCTCGGCGCCGACGTAGGAGATCTTCTCCGACACGGCTTCCAGGGTGCCTTCGGGGCGCGACGGAATGCGCACCGTCAGCGGGTTCTCCTCGGGCAGCGGCGGCTCTTCCACCGCCTTCTTGACGCTGTAGGAAACGATCTTGGACGTGATCTCGACGGCCGGAACTCCGTAGGCACGTTCACCGTCTTGGAAATCGCCGAATCGACCCATGCCTGGGCGGCCGCCTGCACCGCCACATGCTGCTTCGGGCTCACCGAATCGGCGGTGATGAAGTAGTCCGGCAGATCGCTGTCCACGGCTGCGGGGGCGATGAAGTGGCGATAGGCCGCCAGTTCGAAAGAGACCACCTCCACCTGCTCCTTGGTCTTCTTGCCCGCCTGGATCACGTTGCGGAAGTAGCGGTGCGAGAACGACGGCTCGATGCCGTTGGAGGCGTTGTTGCCCAGCGACAGCGAGATGGTGCCGGTGGGGGCGATGGAGCTGTGGTGGGTGAAGCGCGCGCCGTGCTCGGCGAGCTGAGCGACCAGTTCCGGCTCCAGCTCGGCGACCTTCTGCATGTAGCGGCTGTAGCGCGCATGCAGGATGCGGCCGGGCACCTTGTCGCCGATCTCGTAGCCGTCCTTCTTGAGCTCCGGGCGCTCGCGCATCATCTTCGGGGTGATCTCGACGTCTTCAGCCAGCGCCGGGGCCATGCCCTTCTCCAGGGAAAGCGCCAGCGCCTGCTTCCAGCCCTCGATGGCCAGGTTGCGGCTCACCTCCTCGGTGAAGGCCAGTGACTCCGGCGAGCCATAGGGAATCTTGAGCATGGTCATGGTCGAGCCGAGGCCCAGGAAACCCATCCCGTGGCGGCGCTTGGCCTCGATCTCCTTGCGCTGGCCGGAAAGCGGCAGGCCGCTGATCTCCACCACGTTGTCGAGCATGCGGGTAAACACCGCGACGACCTGGCGGTAGCGCTCCCAGTCGAAGCGCGGCTGCTTGCCGAAGGGGTCGATAACGAAGCGGGTCAGGTTGACCGAGCCAAGCAGGCAGGCGCCCTCCGGCGGTAGCGGTTGCTCACCGCAGGGGTTGGTCGCGCGGATCTCCTCGCAGAACCAGTTGTTGTTCATCCGGTTGACCTGGTCGATCAGGATGAAGCCCGGCTCGGCGAAGTCGTAGGTGGAGCTCATGATGGTGTCCCACAGCTCGCGGGCCTTGATCACTTCGACGATGCGGCAGGCCACGCGGCCCTCGGCGTCGACGGTGTAGCCCTCTTCCACCACCGGCCAGTCGCGGTAGATCAGCTCGTCCTGCTCGACGTCGTCTTTCTCGCCGGCGTGCAGCGGGAAGGCCAGCGGCCAGTCGGCGTCCTGCTTTACCGCCTCCATGAACTCGTCGGTGATCAGCAGACTGAGGTTGAACTGGCGCAGCCGGCCCGCCTCGCGCTTGGCCTCGATGAACTGACGCACGTCCGGATGGCCGACATCGAAGGTGCCCATCTGGGCCCCGCGGCGCCCACCGGCGGAGGCCACCGTGAAGCACATCTTGTCGTAGATATCCATGAAGGCCAGGGGGCCGTTGGTACCGGCACCGGCACCGAACACGAAGGCGCCCTTGTGGCGCAGGGTAGAGAAGTCATAGCCGATGCCGCAGCCCGCCTTGAGGGTCATGCCGGCGTCTACCACGGAGCCGAGGATATCGTGCATGGAATCGCGAATGGTGCGCGACACCGTGCAGTTGATCAGGCTCACCGACGGTTTGTAGGCCTCGGCGCCAGCGTTGGACATGATGCGGCCGGCGGGAATGGCGCCGTTCTCCAGCGCCCAGCGGAATTTCGGCAGCCACTCGTCGGCCTTGTCACCTTCCACCACGGCAAGTGCCCGGGCCACCCGCTCCCAGGTAGCGTCCACGTCCTTGTCCACGGGCTTGCCATGGCGGTCCTTGAGGCGGTACTTGGAGTCCCAAATATCGCGGGACGGCACCTGCAGAGGGACCTCGCTGGATGACTTCACGGCCTTGGTGGAAGTGCTCATGCGGATGACTCCGTAACATACGTTAATCGAAAAAACTCAGATCTTGCGTCTCGCCAGCCGCTCCAGGCGAACCAGCAGGTCACCGAATGGGCCCTCTGCCAACCCCTCCTCGAGACCGTCGAGGAGATTCTTGACCATCAGGCCCAGCTCGGTGTCGCCCTCGATCAGCAGCCGGCGCTGGAAGAACAGTGCGTCGGGATCCTCGCGGCGGGTGGCCAGGCAGAGAAATTCGCGCCAGCCCCCGCGGATGGTGGCCTCACCGGGCTGGGTACACACCCTCAGGCGTTCGTTCTCGAGGGTGAGGGTGAGCATGATGCCCAGATCCTCGACGGCCAGGGTGATACGGCGCCCGATCAGGGCGTCAAACTCTCCCTCGGCGAGGGGCTCGGCGAAGGTGCGGTTGAGCAGCGGTTCCACCAGGCGACGCTTGAGACCGACCGGCACACGCGGATCGACGGCACGAATCAGGCGGGCGGGGGCGGGAAGACGCGGCAGGGCCTGTAACGGTAAAGGCAATAACGGCAGGGACATGACAGCTCTCCTGAGAATAACCATACGGCCGAAGCCGGCGAACCGTTGATCCTATGCCGGTGTTCCCGGGGCTGCACTGACATACATCATGTCGCCGGAAAGCCCTCGGT
>JAIVHL010000084.1 GCA_020201075.1 Halomonas sp.
ATAGTGGTCTGTACCAGCTTGGCATGCCAGCCGCGGCGCTGGGCGTAATCGGCCAGGGCGCGTGCCTCGCGTTCATCGGCCCGCTCTACGGCCGCATACCATTCACTGGCGGCCAGGCCGGGTTCATTGATCCGCAGCAGCGCCTCCGTGCGTTGCACGGGCGGCCAGCGGGAGACCTGCTGTCGGTAGCCGTCGTCGAAGCCGTTGCGCTCCAGGTTAAGGGCGTAGGGCTGGTTGATGCGATCGGCGGCGGCAAAACCGAAGAAGCTGCGCCCCTGAGCGGCCAGCGTGTAGGCGTCCCGGGCGCGGGCGCTGTCACCCAGCTGCTCGTGGGCGCGCCCCGCCCAGTAGTGCCAGCGGCTATCGTCGCGGGTCTCGGGTTCCATGCGATTCAGCCAGCTCAGCACCCCGCGCCAGTCGCGTTCACCGAGGGCGGCCCGCACGCGTAGTTCCAACAGATCGGCGTCGCTGCGCCCGGCTAGGGCCTGGTCGACCCAGCCGCGATGCTGGCGAATGTCCCGGACCAACGAGTAGAAGATTAGGTCACGCTCGATGGCACCGCGGTGCTCTTGCTCGATGGGCAGGTGCGGCGCAATCTTGCGCCAGGCCTCTACGGCTGCTTCGGTGTCGGCACGGGTGAAGCCGTGCATGGCGGCGGCAAACAGCGGCCCGGAGCCGCGGCACTCGGGCCCCAGGCAGGTCGGCACTCGAGTCACCGCGGCAAAGTCGCTCGAGAGGCGCTCCATGATCCGACGCGACTCATCCCAGCGGCTGCCAAGCTGACGGCCCAGATAGCCGGCCAGTCCCGATTCGCCGGCCTGCCAGGCCAGCATCTTGCGCTCCCAGATCTGCTGCTCGCCGATCACTCCGCGGCTGCGCAGGGCGCCGAACAAGCCATTGCAGGCGTCCGGCTGGGAACGGCCCACCAACCACAGGGCCAGTCCGCCCTCGGCGGCGGCCTGAGGGTCACTGCCGAGCAGAGCGGCGTAGTAGTAGCACTGGCGGGCGGTGCCGGCGGGTTCGCCGTCGGCCACGGCGAGCAGGCTGCCGTAGCGTCCGGCGTAGCCGTACTGGGCGATGGCCTGGCCGCGCAGCCACTCGCCCAGCGGCGAGTCTTCGTGGCGCTCGATGAAGTCGAGAATCTGGCCCGGTTCGGCCTGGGGCAGGCGTCCGCGCAGGCGATGGTACTCCACGTAGCCGGCCAGTGGATGCCCTGCAATCGCGCGTTGATCGACACGTTCCCACTGCTGGCTGCGGGCCGCCTCCAGGGCGTCGCGAAGCGCGCGGTCGTCGGCCAGGGCCGGCGTCAGTGAGGAGAGCAGCAACAGCGTCAGCGTAGACATCAGGGTAGCGATGCGTCGGGCGCCGCTGGACTTGGCGCCGCGCGTTGTCGCTGGGTGGCGTAGGCGCATGATAATAATCTCCGGGAGTTGACGTCCTATATTTCCCATCGTGGCCCATTCCCGGCGCCAAGGGTAGAGGGAAAGGGTGATCGACGCTGGTGCTGAGTGGTCGGGCGGTGTCCTGAGCGGCGGCGTGATTATTCGTTGCGTTGGGCAGAGTCATTCCGCAGCGAGGCATAGAACCGGCGGTGAGGCTTGAAAACCATCTGCGGGGCCCCATATCGGCGACTGTGATTCAACACGCGGCGACGCTCGCCGCAGAACATGTCGACGAGGTTCAGGACACATGACCACCGCCACGCACGAAGAAACCCTTGGCTTCCAGACCGAGGTCAAGCAGCTGCTGCACCTGATGATCCACTCCCTCTACTCCAACCGGGAAATCTTCCTGCGCGAGCTGATCTCCAACGGCGCCGATGCCTGCGACAAGCTTCGCTACGCGGCGCTGGACAACGATACGCTCTATGAGGGCGACAGCGAGCTGCGTATCGAGATCGAACACGACGCCGGGGCGGGCACCGTCACCGTGCGCGATAATGGCATCGGCATGACCCGCGACGAGGTCATTTCGAACCTTGGCACCATCGCTCGCTCCGGTACCGCCGACTTCCTCAAGCAGCTCTCCGGCGAGCAGCAGAAGGATGCCCGGCTGATCGGCCAGTTCGGCGTTGGGTTCTACTCCGGCTTCATCGTCGCCGACGAGATCAGCGTGCGCACCCGCAAGGCGGGCAGCGACAAGGCCGAGGGCGTGGAGTGGCGCTCCAAAGGCGAAGGTGAGTTTACCGTGGCCGACATCGAACGCGAGGCCCACGGCACCGAGATCGTGCTGCACTTGAAGGAAGACGCCAAGGAGTTCGCCGACGACTTCCGCCTGCAGAGCCTGGTGCGCAAGTACTCCGATCACATCGAGGTACCGGTGCGCATGCCGAAGGTCGAGAGCGCCCGCGACGATGAGGGCAATGCTATCGAGGGCAGCGAAATCACCACCTGGGAGACGGTCAACGAGGCCACCGCGCTCTGGTCGCGCCCCAAGAGTGAAATCTCGGACGAGGAGTACCAGGCCTTCTACAAGCACGTGGCCCACGACTTCAGCGATCCGCTCACCTGGAGTCACAACAAGGTCGAAGGCAAGCTCGAGTACACCAGCTTGCTCTACGTGCCGGGCCGTGCGCCCTTCGATCTCTATGAGCGCGATGGTGCCCGCGGCGTGAAGCTCTACGTACAGCGCGTCTTCATCATGGACGACGCCGAGCAGTTCCTGCCGCTCTACCTGCGCTTCATCAAGGGCGTGCTGGACACCCGTGACTTGTCCCTTAACGTTTCCCGGGAGCTGCTTCAGCAGGACCCCAAGGTCGAGAAGATCCGCTCCGCGCTGACCAAGCGAGCCCTGGACATGCTCAAGAAGCTGGCCAAGGACAAGGCGGCCTACCAGACCTTCTGGAACACCTTTGGCAGCGTGCTCAAGGAGGGCCCGGCGGAGGACTTCGCCAATCGCGAGAAGATCGCTGGCCTGCTGCGTTTCTCCACTACCCACACCGATAGCGCCACCCAGGATCAGTCCCTGGCCGACTACGTGGAGCGGATGCAAGAGGGGCAGCAGAAGATCTATTACATCGTTGCCGACAGCTTCAATGCGGCCAAGTCCAGCCCCCACCTGGAGATTTTCCGCAAGAAGGGGATCGAGGTAGTGCTGCTGCACGACCGCGTCGATGAGTGGTTGATGAGCCACCTCAACGAATACGACGGCACGGCCTTGGTCGACGTGGCCAAGGGTGAGCTCGACCTCGGCGACATCGAGGGCGAGGAGGAGAAGCAGGCCCAGGAAGAGACCGCCAAGGCCAAGGAAGACCTGGTCAAGCGCGTCAAGGAGGCGCTGGGCGACCAGGTCCAGGAGGTCAAGGTGACCCACCGGCTGACCGATTCGCCGGCCTGCGTAGTGCTGCCCGAGCACGAAATGGGCTTCCAGATGCGCCGCATCATGGAGGCCGCCGGCCAGCCGATGCCCGAGGTCAAGCCGATCCTCGAGCTCAACCCCGTCCACGCCCTGGTGGCCAAGCTGGAAAGCGTCGACGGCGAAGCCTTCGGCGATCTGGCTCACGTGCTGCTGGATCAGGCCATCATCGCCGAGGGAGGCCATCTCGACGACCCGGCCGCCTACGTCAAGCGCTTGAATGCCCTGTTGACGGTCTGAACCCAGGCGGCCCACGCCGGGTCCGCCAATCCTGCACCACCTCTCGCCGGTCGGCGGGCGGTGGTGTTTTTTTTGGGCCTTACGCCGTGCCTCAACGCGACAGGCTGTCGCGTTGAACTTGATCCGCTCGCTCCGGTGTGCTGCTCTATGCGATTCTGGTTGATAGAAGACAATCGACGCCACAGGCGTTTAACACTGTCCGGCAGCCTGCATTCAGGAGAACAAACGTGAAAATTGGCGCACCCAAGGAGAGTGCCCGGGGGGAAGCGCGTGTCGCGCTGACCCCCGAGAGCGCTCAGCAGATACAGAAACTGGGACACGAGTGTCT
>JAIVHL010000216.1 GCA_020201075.1 Halomonas sp.
GGCAGACCTCAGGGATCGGGTGGTGAACGCCCTGCCTACCGTCGGCGTCGCGGGACGCTTCAACAGCGTGCTGCTCAACCGCTATGCCAATGGCGAGGAAAAAATGGGATGGCACAGTGATGACGAGCCTGAGCTTGGCGTCTCCCCGCTGATCGCCGCGGTATCGCTGGGCTGTGAACGCCCGCTGCGCTTTCGCTGGAAGGACCGCCGCGCCGAGGCTTTCAACGTCTGGCTACCCCACGACAGCCTCCTGATAATGGAGCCCGGCACGCAGAGCGTGCTGCAACATGCCCTGTTGCCGCGACGTCTGCCTGGCCTGCGCATCAGCCTGACGTTTCGTGAAACTCGACCGCCAGGCTAACCGGCGACGGCGACGGCGACGGCGACGGCAAAATGGCGTCAGGCCGACAACCGCCGCTTGACGACCTACGCTATCCGCGCTTGCCCGACTCGGAAGCGGCTTCCAGGGGAACCAGGGCGCGCATGACGTCCTGCATGGACAGCACCCCTACCGGCTGGCCCTCGCGCATGACACGAAAGATAGCGTCGGCTTTGCCTGCGGAGCGCGACAGCACGTCTTCCAGATTCAATTGCTCGTCGATGTCCCCCGTCCACTCGTGATCGGCACCATCCAGCGGCGCCATCACCGAACGAACTCGCAGCACCCGCGCTCGATTAATATCGCTGATGAAGTCGACGATATAGGGATCCCCCGGATTCAGCAGGATCTCCTGGGGGTCGCCCTGCTGAACGACCAGACCGTCCTTGAGAATCACCAGATGGTCGGCCAGTTTCAGCGATTCGTCGAGGTCGTGGGTGATGAAAACGATGGTCTTGCGCAGCTCGCGCTGAAGTGCCAGCAGCAGATCCTGCATGTCGGAACGAATCAGGGGATCCAGCGCCGAGAACGCCTCATCCATCAGCATGATCGGTGCATTGGAGACCAGCGCGCGGGCTATACCCACGCGCTGCTGCATGCCGCCGGACAGCTGGTGGGGGTATTGGGACTCGTTGCCCTCAAGACCGACACGCTTGAGCCACTGTGTGGCTTCCTGCTCATAGTCGGCGACGCTGAAGCCGCGCACGTCGAGCGCCATCCCGGCATTCTCGAGTACGGTTCGGTGCGGCAGCAGCGCAAACTTCTGAAAGACCATCGACAGCCGCTCGCGGCGCAGCTGTCGCAGCTGATCCAGTGAGTAGGACAGAATATTGTCGTCATCAATCAGGATATCGCCAGCCGTGGGTTCGATCAGACGATTGATATGTCGGATCAGAGTCGACTTGCCCGATCCCGACAGCCCCATGATGACAGTGATCTCCCCGTCGCGAATGTCGACATTGATGTCCTGCAGACCGAGCACATGGCCGTGGCGCTCGAGGAGTTCGGCCTTGCCCATCCCCGCACGCACATGCTCCAGAGCCGCCAGCGGCGTCGGGCCAAAAATCTTGTAGAGATCCCGGATGGTGATCTTGACCTGGGTCGTCACGTTCAGTCCTTACTGCCGTTCGGCGGAATTGATGCGCGCCAGGGACGCCTTGGTGACTCGATCGAGAATCACGGCGAGAATAACGATGCCCAGCCCGGACACCAAACCAACGCCCAACTCGAGGTTTCGGATACCTCGCAGCACCAGCACGCCCAGCCCCGGCGCCGACACCAGAGAGGCGATCACCACCATGGCGAGGCTCATCATGATGGTCTGATTGACGCCGGCCATTATGTTGGGTAGCGCAAGTGGAATTTGGACCTTGAGAAGCTTCTGTCGAGGCGTCATGCCGAAAGCGTTGGCCGCCTCGATCACATCGGGATCGACCAGCCGGATGCCCAGGTTGGTGAGACGAATGACCGGCACGATGGCATAGAGGATGATAGCGATGCCGTAGAGCTTCGACTCCGTTACGCTGAACAGGAAAATTAGCGGAATCAGATAAACGAAGGGCGGCAACGTCTGCAGCATGTCCAACACCGGCGTCGTGTAGCGCTGCATGGTGTTGCTGCGGGACATGGCAATGCCGATGGGAACACCTAGAATGACACAGATAAAGGCACAGACCAGAATGATCGCCAGCGTCTGCATGGCATGTTCGTAGTGGTCAATGAAAGCCAGCAGCCCTACGCTGAGCCCTACCAGCGCCACCAGCTTGAGTGAACGAGTGACCGCAAAGACCACCAGCATCAACAGGAGAATGGTTAACCACCAGGGACTGCCTGTCATCGCATAAAGCGCGCTGTCCAGGAGCCAGCTGAGGGGCTGGGTCAACGGGTCCAGCACCAGGCTTAACGAATCCTTGATTGCCAAAAAGCCCTGCTCAAGTCCCAGAGTCAGGTCGCGGGAGCGCGGGATCGCACCACAGGCCTCATGGAGCGCATTCAGGGAGGGAAACGGTAGCTCCCACCAGGCGGCATCGCTGGCCTGGTCACCGCTGGTCCTGGCAAGAAGGTCAGACATGGACATGGGGCCTTCAACCTGGCCAGATGCGCACCACTCTTCCAGGCCGAGCGTGGAAAAAAGAGTTTGATAACTTGACATGAGAGCGTCTCTTGACGGTCGTCCCGGATCGGGAAGACTTCAACGAACGGCTTAAAGGTGCCGACCTACTTGGTCGGCACCAACAGCAACGGGTTCAGTTGAGAAGATTCACCAGCCGCTCACGAGCGGCGTCATTGACCCAGCTAGACCAGTCGTCGGGATAGTTCGTCAGAAAGTAGACGGTGGCCTCTTGGCCCGATGCGTTGTTGGCATCCATCCAGGCCAGAATGGCGCTCATGTCTGATGTGCGAAACGTCATCCGACTCAGCATCTCGGCGACCTCGGGCTCACGCTCCTTAAAATCTGTTGTTACCGATGTCAGCACCGTCGCGGCGGGGAAATCGGACACTCCCGGATTATCGGCATTTTGTGTCTGGTTGCGCGTATGGATGTCGGCATCGTATTCGCCGATTTCCACGCGGGTCATCTCATACTTTCCCAGCGGCACGGTCGGGCCCCAGTAGTAGCCAAACCAGGGTTCATTGCTCTGCACGGCCGATGCCATCGAGGAGGCCAGGGTTTCGCCTGATCCGTGGTTGAAGACCTCGATGTCGGCATCCTCGAGCTTCAGCGCGCGAATCAGATTGTCACTGACCACGCGACAACCCCAGCCATCCGGGCAGTTGTTGAAACGCGCATCGACGAGTTCAGGATTCGCCATGATCCCCTCGATGGTAGTCAGCTCGGGATGCTCCTCCGCCAGGTAGCTGGGAATCCACCAGCCTTCTACGCCGCCCGGATCGAGCACTCTGCCCAGGCGTTCAACTCGCCCCTCTTCCTCAAGACGCAGGTAGGCCTCGCCGGCGGAATTCAACCAGAGCTCGGTCACCACGTCGGGTTCTCCGTTTTCGGCCACCGAGGTCACGGCAGGCACCGTATCGGATGGCACCACGGAGACGTCGCAGCCGTAGCCCTGCTCCATGAGAAACGCTGCCACGCCTGTCACGACTTCATTGGACGCCCAGCCCATTTCGGTAATGGTGACGTCGCCGCAGTCGGCAAAAGCGATACCCGGAGCCAGCAGCGAGGCGGAAAGTACAGCGGATGAAAGCGATCTTTTCATGAATATTCTCCGAAAAAAACTGAGTGTCTCAGGGCAAGTTACCCCGACGAGCTATTCAGCAAATAGTTTATAGATATTAAAAATTAATTTTAGATTGTTTTTACCAAACTACATGAAGACTATGCTGCAGTGCCACACGTCTAGCCAGCGCTGAGTCAACGCTGGCGTAGATTAATTTTTAAAATAGTCACGATAACGGTATAAAAACAGGCGTATCGCGACTCCAAAAGCAGAGCGACCACCCGAAGGTGGCCGCTTGCCAACGCGAAACATCAACAACCTTCATCCGCGGTAGTAGCCCGGCGACACTCATCGGCAAACGCTTGCCGCGAACATCGGCAAACACCTGAGTGTCGAGCTCCGACTGTGCCAGGGCGACATATCCCATGGCCACCGGCCGGCCGACGCTGGGCCCGAAGCCACCTGAGGTCACGACACCGATACGGTGGCCGTCGGCATCGAACAACTCGGCCCCTTCGCGGACCGGGGCACGCCCTTCGCCCAGCAGGCCGACCCGCTTACGCCGATGGTCCTTTGCTTGTAACTGATGAAGAATCACATCCGCCCCGGGAAATCCTGCGGGACGCTCACCGCCCTGGCGGCGTGGCTTGCCGATGGCCCAGATCAGGCCCGCTTCCACCGGCGTGGTCTCGGTGTCGATGTCGTGGCCATAGAGGCAAAGCCCTGCCTCAAGTCGCAGCGAATCCCGCGCGCCGAGGCCGATCGCCTCCACCTCGGCCTCCTCGAGGAGACGACGGGCCAGGGCCTCGCACTGCTCGGCAGCCACCGAGATCTCGAAACCGTCTTCGCCGGTATAGCCGCTGCGGCTGATCCAGACATCGATTCCGTCGAGGGTGAACCGGCCATGCTGCATAAAGACCATCTCGCAGGCCAGCGGGCAGAGCCGCGCCATGACATCTGCGGCCTTGGGCCCCTGCAGCGCCAACAGCCCACGGTCGAGCACCTCGACCTCATGCCCTTCGGTGAGGCCGCGGCGCAGATGGGCAATGTCCTGCTCCCGACAGGCGGCATTGACCACCAAGTAGAGATGGTCGCCGGCGTTGACCACCATCAGGTCGTCAAGTATGCCGCCCTCCTCGCTGGTGAACAGGGCATAGCGCTGCCAGCCCTTCTCGAGCCCCAGGATATCCGCCGGCACCAGCGTCTCCAGCGCCTCGGCCGGCGATGGCCCACGCAGCAGCAGCTGTCCCATATGGGACACATCGAACAGGCCACAGGCGCTGCGGGTGTGCTCATGTTCCTTCTTGACGCCCAATGGATACTGCACCGGCATATCGAAGCCGGCAAAGGGGACCAGCTTCGCGCCCAGTTCCCCATGCAGCGCGTGCAGCGGGGTGTGCTTGAGTTCACTCATTGCTTCTCTCTCACGGATAGGTCGCAGAATGAGAGCGGGAGGTGCTCGGGGCGCCTCCCGCGTTCATTGAGCCGATATCAGCCCTTGTCGTGATCCAGCTCCTCGCCCGGCAGGATGTCCTTGCCGTCGAAGTAGTCTCGGGTCAGCTTGAACACCACCGGCGACAGCAGCGCCAGGGCGATCAGGTTGGGAATCGCCATCAAGGCGTTGAAGGTATCGGCCATCAGCCAGATGAACCCGAGATTGGCCATGGCCCCCAGCGGAATCGCCAGCACGAACAGCACCCGATAGAGCATGATTGACCGTGTGCCGAACAGGAACTGAAAGCACTTCTCTCCATAGAAGGACCAGCCCAGGATGGTGGTGAAGGCAAAGACCGCCAGCGCCACTGAGACGATCTGGTTACCGAACCCGGGGAGTGCCGCATCGAAGGAGAGCGCCGTCAGTGAGGCACCCGCCTCCCCCTCGACCCACACCGTGGAGGTGAGAATCACCAGGGCAGTGATGGTACAGATAACGATGGTATCGATGAAGGTGCCAAGCATCGCGATCATGCCCTGGCGTACCGGGTTCTTCGTCCTGGCCGCGGCATGTGCGATGGGCGCGCTGCCCAAGCCCGCTTCGTTGGAGAAGATGCCGCGGGCCACGCCGAAGCGGATGGCCGCCATCACCGCCGCCCCAGCGAAACCGCCGGCTGCCGCGATCGGGTTGAACGCGTAGTAGAAGATCAGCCTGAAGGCCTCACCGACCTGGCCGGCATTGATGATCAAGACCAAGAGCCCGGCGATGACATAGAGGATGCCCATGATCGGCACGAGCTTGCCGGCCACCTTGGCAATTCGCTTGATACCGCCAAGGATGACCGCGCCGGCCAGCACCATGATCACCACGCCGGTGAGCCCATGGGGTATGCCGAAAGTGGAATCCAGGGCATCAGCGACCGAATTGGACTGCACGGTGTTGCCGATGCCGAAGGCCGCCACCGCGCCGAAGAAGGCAAAGGCACCGCCCAGCCACAGCCATTTCTTGCCCAGGCCATTCTTGATGTAGAACATCGGGCCACCCACGTGGAAGCCCGTGCTGTCGGTCTCGCGATAGCGCACCGCCAGTACCGCCTCGGCAAATTTGGTGGCCATACCCACCAACGCCGTGATCCACATCCAGAACACCGCACCGGGTCCACCCAGGGCGATGGCGGTGGCCACGCCGGCGATATTGCCGGTGCCGATGGTGGCGGAAAGGGCGGTCATCAGGGCATCGAAAGGCGAAATCTCGCCGTCATCGTCTTTCTTCTTCTCTCCGGGCACCGGCTTGGCATCACGCCCCTGCCACAACAGCCTGAACCCCATGCTGAGCTTGCGGATCGGCATCAGCTTGAGACCGATCTGCAGGTAGAGGCCTACCCCCAACAGCAGGATAAGCATCAGCGGCCCCCACACCACGCC
>JAIVHL010000217.1 GCA_020201075.1 Halomonas sp.
AGCACCAGCAGAGCAATGCCCACCAGCAGCAGCAGCGGGCCGTTGACCTTCCACCAGGCCAAAGGAATCCGCAGCACGAAGGCCGCCGTGATTAGCGCTGCGACCAGGAAGATCCCGTGTCGGGTGCTGAAATACCAGGGATTGCCGGTAAGGCTCGCCGCCACCTCCGACGACGCCGAGGTCACCATCACCCAACCAATCAGCATCAGAGAAAGCGTCGCAATCACCAGCCAACCGTCGAAAGGCTGATCCCGGGTGGAGAGCCGCTCACGGAGCCTGGCCAGTCGAGACGGTGGCTTCATGACCTCTCCTCGGTCAGGTGACGATGCACCCAGCGACGGAATACCTCACCGCGCTCCTGATAGTTGGCAAACTGATCGAGACTGGCGCAGGCCGGCGAGAGCAGCACGCAGTCGCCGGGCTCGGCGATCTCGGCGGCTTGTGTCATGGCCGCCGTCAGATCCTCTACCACGCTGACGGGCAGCCAACCGCGCAGTGCCCGCTCCAGTCGCTCGGCGTCGAGGCCGAAGAGGATCGCTTCGCGGCCGAAACGCCCCAGGGGGTCTGCCAGGGGGGTGAAGTCCGCCGCCTTGCCGACCCCGCCGGCCAGTAGAATCAACTTGCCTTCAAGGGTTGGGCCGAGCCCAGCGATGGCGGCCAGGGTGGCGCCCACGTTGGTGCCCTTGGAGTCGTTGATCCAGCGCACGCCGCCGGCCTCGGCCACCAGTTCACCGCGATGGGGCAGGCCCGGGAAGCGGCGCAGCACTTGGCACATCGCTCCCAGCGGCAGCCCCAGCCGCTGCCCCATGGCTAGCGCCGCCAAGGCGTTGGCCTGGTTATGGCGTCCGGCCAGGCGAACCTCGGCGGCGGGCATCAGGGGGCTCTCCCCGTGCATCAGCCAGTCGCTACCGTGGTGACGGCCGATGCCCCACTCGCCGGCCCGGGGCGGGCGCGTGGTAAAGCTGTCCTGAGCCGGCAGCCGTGTCTCGGGCCAGGTGTTGGCATCATCGGCGTTGACCACGCCGTGGCGGGCTCCGCGAAAGATGCCGAGCTTGGCAGCACGGTAGCCGGCCATGTTGCCATGGCGGTCAAGGTGGTCCTCGGAGAGATTGAGGAAGGCCGCGGTCTCCGCCCCCAGCCGGGGCGTGGTCTCGAGCTGAAAACTGGAAAGCTCCAGCACATAGAAGTCGGCATCGGGCTCATCGGCCAGCAGGTCCAGGGCCGGGGTGCCCAGGTTGCCCCCCACCGCCACCCGGCGACCGGCCTCGATGGCCATCTCTCCCACCAGGGTGGTCACGGTGGACTTGGCGTTGGAGCCGGTGATGGCAGCAATGGGCGCCCTGGCCGAACGAGCGAACAGCGCGATCTCACCCACCACCAGCGGTTCATCGCTGGCCGCGCATACCCGGCCGGACAGCTCGGCCAACCCCGGGGCCCGGGGATCGACCCCCGGGCTCACCACCACCTCTTGCACCTCGGCAAGATCGAGATCGGTGAGCGGACCGCAGTGGATCAGGACCCCGGGATGGGCGGCTCGAAAATCGTCCATGCCCGGGGGCACGGCGCGGGTGTCGGCCACCATGTAGGGCGTTCGTTGACGCTCCAGATGGCGGCAGATGGCGCGGCCGGAGATCCCGAGCCCCACCACCAGAGTGACACCTGACGGCACCTTGACCATATCCTGCTCCTTGACCGCGAGAGAGTCTTCGCTCAGCGCACCTTGAGAGTGGCCAGCCCGATCAGCACCAGCACCACGGTGATGATCCAGAAGCGAACGATGACCCGCGGCTCCGGCCAGCCCTTCAACTCATAGTGATGGTGCAGCGGAGCCATGCGGAAGATGCGTCGTCCGGTAAGCTTGTAGGAGCCCACCTGCAGGATCACCGAAACGGTCTCCATAACAAAGATGCCGCCCATAATGAACAGTACGATCTCCTGGCGCACGATCACCGCCACCACGCCCAGCGCAGCCCCCAGCGCCAGCGCCCCCACGTCGCCCATGAACACCTGGGCCGGATAGGTGTTGAACCACAGGAAGCCCAGTCCCGCACCGGCGATGGTGGCACAGAACACTGCCAGCTCGCCGGCCCCGGGAATGAAGGGAATCTGCAGGTAGTTGGCGAACACGGTATTGCCGCTGGCGTAGGCGAACACCGCCAGGCCCATGGCCACCAGCACGGTCGGCATGATGGCCAGGCCATCCAGGCCGTCGGTGAGGTTCACCGCATTGGAGCTGCCGACGATCACGAAGTAGGTCAGCACGATGAAGAACACACCCATCGGCAGCACCACGTCCTTGAACAGCGGCACGATCAGGCTGGTCTCCACCGGCGAGGCCGCGGTGGCGTAAAGAAGCACCGCGGCGGCCAGGCCGACCACCGACTGCCACAGGTACTTCCAGCGCGCCGGCAGGCCGCGAGGATTCTTCTCCACTACCTTGCGATAATCATCTACCCAGCCGATGGCGCCAAAGCCGAGGGTCACGCCCAGCACGATCCACACATAGTGGTTGGCGAGATCGCCCCACAGCAGGGTGCTGACGGCGATGGCCATCAGGATCATGGCACCGCCCATGGTCGGCGTGCCCGCCTTGGAGAGATGGGATTGGGGGCCATCATCGCGCACCGCCTGGCCGATCTGACGTTCGACCAGCCGGCGGATCATCACCGGGCCCAGCCACAGACAGAGCACCAGGGCGGTGATGGTACCCAGAATCATGCGCAGGGTCAGATAGATGAAGACATTGAAGGCGCTGAAGTATGGCGCCAGAAACTCAGCCAGATAGAGCAGCATGACTCGCGTTCACCTTGATCGATCCTGGCGCAATGCCGTCACCACCTGCTCCATGGCGGCACTGCGCGATCCCTTTACCAGCACGCTGGCGCCGGGAGGAAGATGGTCGAGGGCGTGACGCACCAGCGCCTCGCGCTCTTGGAAGTGGCACCCGCCTGCGCCAAAGGCGCGGGAGGCGGCTCGAGCCGCCTCGCCACAGGTACCGAGGAAATCAATTCCCAGTTTCCGTGCGTGATCTCCGATCTCGGCATGCAGCCGATCGGAGGCCTCCCCCAGTTCCCCCATGGCGCCCAGCAGGCACCAGTGGGGGCCGGGCAGCGTGACCAGCAGGTCGAGCGCTGCCTTCACCGCTCCGGGATTGGCGTTATAGGTATCATCCAACAGTCGCGAGCCGTTGACGCCCTCCGTGACCGATAGCCGCCCGGCCATGGGCACTACTTCGCCCAGGCCGGCCACCACATCATCAGGGGCCAAGCCCAGAGCCAGGGCGGCAGCGGCGGCGGCCAACGCGTTGGCCACGTTGTGGCGCCCGAGCAGGCCTAACTGCACTTGTCCCAGTTCGGCACCGTCCGCGACAAGCGTGAAAGCATAGCGCCCCAGGGCATCGCAGGCCAGTGCAGTGGCGGTGACCCGCGCCCGAGGGTCGAGGCCGAAGTCGCATACCTCGCGGGGGACGGCGAGACGCGCCCAGGTGGCGAAATAGACGTCGTCGCGGTTGAGAACCGCCACGCCGTCGACCGGCAACCCGGTGAGGATCTCCGCCTTTGCCTGGGCGATGCGCCCCATGCCGCCGAACTCGCCGACATGGGCACCGGTGACGTTGGTGATCACCGCCACCATAGGCTCGGCCAGCACGCTGGTCCAGGCGATCTCCCCCAGGTGGTTGGCACCGAGTTCCACGACCGCCTGGCGGTGCGCAGCGGTGAGTTCGAGCAGGGTCAGCGGTGCGCCGAAGTCGTTGTTGAGGTTGCCGCGGGTGGCCAGCGTCGTCCCGCGCCGCGACAATAAACAGGCCAGCAGCTCTTTGACGGTGGTCTTGCCGCTGTTGCCGGTCACTGCCACCAGAGGGCCGCCCCAGACACGGCGACGGGCGCGCCCCAGCAGCCCCA
>JAIVHL010000085.1 GCA_020201075.1 Halomonas sp.
GCATGGCATGTCCCGCTACCTGTCGAGGCGCGGCATCCGCACCATGACGGTCATCAACCTGCTGCCTCTGGCCCCCTTCACGCTCACCAACATGATGGCCGGCGCCTTTCATCTACGCTTTCGCGACTACATGATCGGCTCCACGCTGGGTATCGTGCCCGGCCTGGCCGTAGTGACGCTGCTGGGCAGCCAACTCGGGGCCCTGGTCACCGCCACTGACCGTGAAGACGTGCTGTGGTCGCTGGCAGGCTTAGCCGCCGGCGGCATCCTGCTGGTGGCGCTGCGTCGATATACCGCCCGGCGCGGCCGCAGGGACTAGCGCCGCCAGTGTCGACCAGTATGATACTGCGCCAGCAGGAAGGCGTAGAAGCCGTGGATGCGCCGGGCGAAGGCGGTGACATCATGGCTCTGGGCAAAGACCTGCGCCTGCTCACCCAGCGTTGCACGCAGTTGGGGGTCGGCCATCAGGGAGCGCAGCCGTCCGGCCCACACCTCCCGATTCTCGGGTGTCTTGAAGCCGTTCTCGCCCTCTATCACCACATCATCGATGCCGCTGGAGCGCACCGACACCACCGGCAACCCCGCCGACATCGCCTCGAGGATCACCATGCCCTGGGTCTCGGACTTTGAGGCGAATACGAAGACATCGCCGAGGTGATAGTAGAGCGGCATCTCGTCGGGTGGCACGGCGCCCACCAGCACCACTCGTTCGGCCAGGCCCAGCGCCTCGACGCGTGACTGGATATGTGAACGTGCCGGGCCATCCCCCACCAGCAACAGCCGGAAGCGGCTTTCGCCCTGTCCAAGTAGCAAGGCCAGGGCCTCCAGCATGAACTCGATGTTCTTCTCCTTGCTGATCCGCGACACGCTGACCAGCACCACGTCATCGTCGGCGATGCCGAGAGCCTCACGACGCTCGGCCAGGCGTGACGCGTCAACATCCCGGAAGCGCTTGACATCGATGCCCGTGGGTTGCACCAGGGTGTTGGTGGTGACACCGATCACCCGCAGATATTCCTCTGCAGAGTCGGTGGGCACCACCACCCCCTGACACTTGTTGGAGAAGCGCCGAATCAGGTAGTGAGAGATCAGGTTGCGAAACAGCAGGCCCGGCAGCGGCACGAAGTGGGCGTAATGCTCCAGGCGCGTATGGTAGGTGTATACCACTGGCACCTTCAGGCGCCGCCCCATGAACAGGCCCAAAGAGCCAAGCCAGAAGGGATGGTGGACATGGATGATGTCAGGTTTGAAGTTGCGCAGCCGCCTGCGCAGCCGCGGGAGAAAAGGGTTCGACAGCCGGAACTCGCCCTTCTCGCCGAAGGCCAGCAGCGTAGGCGCGCGCTCGATGTCGCCACCGTCGTCGCAGGCAGGCTCACGGTAGCGCGGTGCAAACAACAGCACCCGGTCACCCAGCGCTTCCAGGCCTTGGCGGAGTCGCTCCACCGAGATCGTCACCCCCGAGACGAAGGGAAAATAGTTATTGGAATACATGCCCACCCGTAGCGCACGCACCTGGTAGGGCGTGGGATCGACGTCGAAGTCGGGGTAGTAGTCGCGTTCCTCTACCACCAGTCGGTGCAGATGGATAGCCAGCAGGATCAGTCCGCTTACGATCAGCAGGAAACGCAGGTAGCTGACGTAGAAGAACGAATAAACGGTGTTCCACACGCCATCCACCGTACGCAGCCAGGCTGGCAGATCAACGTCCAGCCTGACTGGCTCGATGGTGATGCCTTGGGACGATACGTGCACGTCGACATAGTGGTGGAAGCTCGACTCGGTATCGACGATCAGTCCCCCCGCTCCGCCGGTGGTCACGTATTCGACGCCGTTGGTCTGGAGTCGCGAGAACAGCGTCAGGTTGGCCGAGAACACCACGTCGACCCCATGCCGCTCGAACCGTGAGATCAGCCCGTGGCGGAAGGCCGGATCATCCAGATAGTGGTCGGACTCGAATACCGGCGTCTCTTCCAGTTCGCGGTGAACAGGAAGGCCGATGAAGACGATGCGATGCGCGGCCGTCGAAGCGGCCAGTTCACGCTCAAGCCAGTCCAACTGCCAGGAGAAGGAGGACTTGCCGGTGCCATCGAGAAAGATGAAGTGAGCGTCGTCGACGAGGAAGGAGAAGAAATGCGGACCGAACTGCTCATAAAAGCGAAAGCTGCCGAAGTCGCTCTCCTCATTGTCGCCGAAGGTCAACAGATAGGGCATCTCCAGACCGGCTAGGAGCCTGTGGACGTTTCGGTAGCTCTCCTCCTGGCCGCCACTCACCGCATTGCCGGCGGAGACCACGAAATCGAAGCCTTCGGCGTTGAGGCGCGGCACGATCTCGTTGCCGAACAGACGGATCGAGTTGTTGACGTTGCCGACTACGGCAAAGCGGAAATCGCCATGCCCTTCCAGTCGCTGGTGAATCTGCTGGACCTGGAGGGCATGCACGGATTCCTGGTCCGGGTCGTGCAGATGGAGATAGACCTGATGCATGACCAGCCCCAGCAACAGCAGGAGGCTAGAGATATAAAGAGGGCGTAGCCAGGTTATCCGCCGACGCATCAGGTCATCTCCCTGCCATGCGACCTAAACAGTCGATACGGCAACGTAGCGAGGGGCTTTATAGAAGGACAGCGGCTCTTTCGCACCTGATATTATCAGGCAAATACCTGGGTCCACTCGTCGCGCTTGGCCAGGAAACCACGAGCAATCGTCTTAGCTCCCTCCAGGCTATGGCTGGCCGCCCAACCACACTGCATTTCGTTGCAGGCGGGCACCTCGGTAGCTTCGAGCACGTCCTTGAGGGTCCCTTCCAGAAGGGCAAGCACGCCTTCGTAGTCGTCGTGGTTGATCATTGCCCAATAGAATCCGGTCTGGCAGCCCATGGGGCTGATGTCGACCACCTTGTCGGAATGGTTGCGCGACAGCTCAGCCATCAGGTGCTCCAGTGAGTGCAGCGCGGGCATCTCCATATGCGCCTGGTTGGGCTGACAGATGCGCATGTCGTATTTGTGAATGCGATCGCCGTTCTCGCCGGCCTTGATGTCGGCCAGGCGAACATAGGGCGCCTTCACCTTGGTGTGATCCAGGTTAAAGCTCTCGACGTTCATCTTCTGATCGGTCATGGAAATCTCCTATGCGAAGCAAGAGGCACGGACACCAAGCCCGTGCCGGGCAACCGGACTCAGCGTTCCGGGGCATCGTAGTCGTGGGGTTCGTCGCTATAGACACAGACGTTGGCGTGGTGCACGTCTCCCTCAGGCGATTCGACGTGGGTGGCGAAGAATTCCTTGATCTCGCGACGATTGCAGTGCGCCTCGAAGAGCTCGCGGCTGGCCCAGATCTCATGGAAGACGATCGGGTAGCTGGCGCCCTGGGCGTTGGGGTGATCGATATGACGAGTCACCGTATATTGAATGCAGCCATCCTCGCGGTGGGCGTTGGGCTCGAGCGCCTGCAAGGCCTTGAACACGGCCTCTTCGCGGCCGGGCTTGGGCTTGAAGTTGGCGATGCAGTAGATCTTCTTTGACATCATGTCTCTCCGTGTCGTTTGGGTCAGAGCCTGGCGGCATCGCGCAGCGTAGCGGCCTTGTCGAGCTTTTCCCAGGGGAAGGCCGTGAAGGTCTCGGTGTGCTCCTCGCCCTGGGCATCGGTCCAGGTATAGGAGGTCTCGAAGGGCTCACGGCCAAAGTGGCCATACGCCGCGGTGAGCCGGTACATGGGATGCAGCAGGTCGAGCATGCGGGTAATGGCATGGGGGCGCAGGTCGAAGTGCTCGCGCACCAGCGCGATGATGCGCGCGTCTTCGATCTGGCCGGTGCCGAAGGTATTGATCGACACCGAGGTGGGCTCGGCCACGCCGATGGCATAGGAGACCTGAATCTCGCACTTCTCGACCAGTCCCGCGGCGA
>JAIVHL010000142.1 GCA_020201075.1 Halomonas sp.
CCGCCCTTTTCGTTCTGCTGTTCGATCAGCATCTCGACGGTGTCCTTGAGCACCGTCTCGCTGATGGCCATGGTGCCCGAGAGCGAGTGCAGGATACCGACCTTGATCGGGTCTTCCTGGGCCAGGGCCTGGGCGCTGGCCCCAAGCAGGGAGGCAGTCAGCAGCGCGGCGGACAGGGGACGCAGAGGCAGCGTCTTGCGATGGGATAGGGTCATGAGAATCTCCATGCTCACAAGGGTTATTGTTGTGTAGCAAGAAAACTCTGCAAGGGATGCGCCAGCAGGCGCCATTCCCAGAAAAGATAAACAATTACAATTAATTGCCAAATCAACATGACATGCCCGAAGGGCTCGATTGCACTCTGTCGGTGCAACTTTCCACGAACCAGGGGTCGGCAATGCACCGTCTCTCCCCCAAAGATGCACGCCGCCAGCCTCAACGCACCCTGATGGTGCAGATCTCGACCCAAGGCCTCCACCCCCGGAGCCATCCAGCTCAGGGCCCAAGCACAACAGGGCCGCCGAAAGTGTCGGCGCCCCTGTCAGGGCGACGGCAGACGAATCGCAGGCGGGTCAGCTCTTGGCGCGCTGCATGACCTTCTTGACCAGTGGCAGCAGCAACGACAGGGCGGCAATGATCAGCAGCCACATGGAGATCGGCTTGTCGACGAAGACCATCCAGTCGCCGGCGGAGATCTGCAGGACGCGCTCGCCCATCTGGTCGCCGATGATCTCGGCCTTGCGGTGGTTGAGGTAGGCCCCCTGGGCCAGCAGCATGGCGGCCAGCAACACGCCTACCAGCAGCAACACCTGGAGACGAAAGCGGCGTATCAGCCGGTGACGGCGCGGCCGGGTGCGGCGAAGGCGCCTGACCTCGGCGATGGGGTCCGCGGGTCGGGACGGCATGGCTTGCTCTCGATGGCCAAAGACTCAGTATTGCATGTCCTCGGAGGGGGCGGCATCGGGCCTCAGCCGGATCTGCCGGTATCCCAGCCCTGGGCTTCGGCGCGGGCGGCATCGAACCAAGCGAGACGGTCGTGGAGCGACACGACGCCACCGACGATGATCAGGGTAGGCGGTTGGAGGCGCTCGCTTCGCAACACCGCCGACATGTCGGCCAGGGTGCCGAGGTGCACGCGCTGCCGAGCCGTGCTGCCCTGCTCGATCAGGGCCACCGGCGTATCGGCCGCCAGGCCGTTGGCGACCAGCTGCCGGCAGATCTCGGGCAGGCCGTGAAGCCCCATGTAGAAGACCAGGGTCTGGCCGGGGCTGGCCAGGGCCGGCCAGTCAAGGTTGGCACTGCCGTTCTTGAGGTGGCCGGTGATGAAACGCACCGACTGGGCGTGGTCGCGGTGAGTCAAGGGGATACCAGCATAGGCCGCGCAGCCCGAGGCGGCGGTGATACCGGGAATCACCTCGAAGTCGATGCCCGCCTCCGCCAGAGTCTCGAGCTCCTCCCCGCCGCGCCCAAAGATGAAGGGGTCCCCACCCTTGAGACGCACCACCCGCTTGCCTGCCCTGGCCCAGTCGACCAGTGCCCGGTTGATATCCTCCTGAGGCAGACTGTGATCGGAGCGCGCCTTGCCGACGTAGAGCCGCCAGGCGTCGGGGTTGGCCAGGGCGAGCACCTCCCGGCTGACCAGTCGGTCATGCACGATCACCTCGGCCGCCTGCAGACGGCGCAGCGCCTTGAGGGTCAACAGCTCCGGATCACCGGGCCCGGCGCCCACCAGGCTGACCCGGCCGGGGGGCATGACCGGCCCGGCTGGCAGAGAGTCGGGCATGTCATCCCCGGAGGAAGGTGGCTGCGAATCGCGCCGCATATTCCTAAAACCTCAAAAATTACCTATATGTTATTCGCCAAGGTAATTTATGCGAGGCGCATTTTCCACCTGCCTCTGTTCACAAGGATATAACACTCCGCCCCGGCGCCAGGAGGTAAAAGAGCTGCAGCGGAATCGACTAGCGCATGAGGGTCTCCACGCTGGCCACCTTGTCGTCCATGTGCTGCTCACGGTCGGTCCGAGTGCCGATTTTAAGCGTGGTGGTGATGCGCGGTGCGCCCATCTCGTGCACCACCTCGTGGCAACGCTTTACCACGCCCATCACCTCGTCCCAGGGACCCTCGATGTTGGTGCCGTAAGCATGCATGCGGTGTTCGAGGCCGGAGGCCCGGATCACCCTCTGGCAGGCGGCGATCTGCGGCGAGACCGAGACACCCACTCCCAGCGGGACGACACAAAGATCGATGATGACGTGCATGGCATTGACTCCTCTTTGCAAGGCCTCGGGATAACGATGAGGGGGCCATCCCCCGTCTTTTCGTGCTGGTCTATGCTCAAGACTACCGGACAGGAAAATGAGCGTAACATCCGGCGCCGACGCCAGCGGCAAGTATTGCATCAAACCTACTGGACCAGGAGGACTCCATGACCAGCGACACCAGTATCGGCCCCATCGTCCTGCCCGACACCCGTGCCCGTCACATTGTCGAACAGCTGCTCAAGGATTCCGGCGTTGCGCTCAACGGAAATGCCCCTCAGGACCTGCGGGTCTACCATCCGGATTTTTTCTCGCGGTTACTGCAGCAGGGCACCCTGGGGCTGGGCGAAGCCTACATGGACGGCTGGTGGGAGTGCGACCGGATCGACGAGATGGCCTGCCGGCTGCTGTTGCACGGCCTGGGCGACCGCGCTCACACCCCATCCGAACGCCTGATGTACCGGCTCCAGGCCGGTTTCATCAACCTGCAGAGCAAGGCGCGCGCCTTCATCGTCGGCGAGGCTCACTACGACCTCGGCAACGACCTGTTCGAACGGATGCTCGACCCCACGATGTGCTACTCCTGCGGCTACTGGAAGCAAGCCAGCACCCTTCATGAGGCTCAGCAGGCCAAGCTGGAGCTCGCCTGCCGCAAACTCGAACTCGAACCGGGCATGCGCGTACTTGACATCGGCTGTGGCTGGGGGAGCTTCGCCGAGCATGCTGCTCACCACCACGGGGTCGAGGTCACCGGCATCACCATCTCACGGGAGCAGGCCGAACTCGCCCGGCAGCGCTGCCGGAATCTCCCCGTAACCATTGAGCTCAAGGACTATCGCGATCTCGAAGGACGCTATGACCGCATCGTCTCCATCGGCATGTTCGAGCACGTGGGCCATCGCAACTACCCAACCTACTTCGAGACCGTGGCACAGCAGTTGGCTCCCGAAGGGCTCTTCCTGCTCCACACCATCGGCTCCAACAGGTCGGAGATCAGCGCCGACCCCTGGATCAACAAGTACATCTTCCCTAACGGTGTGCTGCCCTCGGCCATGCATATCGCTCGGACCAGTGAGGATCATCTGCTGCTGGAGGACTGGCAGAACTTCGGCCCCGACTACGATCCGACCCTGATGGCCTGGTTAGAGAACTTCGACACCCACTGGAATGAGGTGGCAGCGAACTACAACGAGCACACCAGGAGGATGTTCCGCTATTACCTTGCCGTCTGCGCCGGCGCCTTCCGGGCGCGTCACCTGCAGCTGTGGCAGGTCGTATTCTCCCGCGACCGCCAGAGGCGCTACGACGCTCCCCGCTAAGCTGTCCGCCTCGCCCGTCGCCTCACGGCGCTTTCGCGTCGAGACCAGGCGAGCAAAGACGTAACCGGCAACACCCTTTATACTGGCTGTACATCCATATACCGGCCGTGCCCATCGCCATGATCGACGAAACCCTGCAGCGCGTATTCGGCTACCCCGATTTTCGCCCCGGCCAACGGCCGGTGATCGAAGCCGTGGTGGCCGGTCGCTCAGCGGCGGCCATCTTTCCCACCGGTTCCGGCAAGTCGCTCTGCTACCAATTGCCCGCCCTGCATCTGCCCCACCTGACGCTGGTGATCTCGCCGCTGCTGGCGCTGATGCAGGATCAGCTCGCCTTCCTCAAGCGACACGGCATTGCTGCCGCCAGCATCGATTCCAGCCAGGGCCGTGAAGAGGCAGCCGCGGTCATGAATGGGGTCGAACGCGGTGAGATCCGCATCCTGATGGTGTCCGTTGAACGCCTGAAGAACGAGCGTTTCCGCGCCTTCATTGGCCGGATACCGATCTCGCTGATGGTGGTCGATGAGGCCCACTGCATCTCCGAGTGGGGCCACAACTTCCGCCCCGACTACCTGAAGCTTCCCGACTACCAGCGCGAATTCGGCATTTCCCAGGCGCTGCTGCTCACTGCGACCGCCACGCCTCGAGTCATCGAGGACATGCGCCAGCGCTTTGCCATCGCGGACTCCGACGTCACAGCCACCGGCTTCTACCGCCCCAACCTGGACCTGACGATCTCTCCGGTGGCCGCCGAGTCACGCCCCCGCGCCTTGACGACTTGGCTGCAGGCGCGTCAGGACGGTGATTCCCCCTTCCCCACCATCGTCTATGTCACCCTGCAGCAGACCGCCGAGCGGCTGGCCGCCTACCTGAGCAAGGCCGGCATTGCGGCCACGGCGTACCACGCCGGGCTCGAGAGCGAGCGCCGCGAGACGATCCAGCGCGCCTTCATGGCCGGCGACATTTCCTGCATCGTCGCCACCATCGCCTTCGGCATGGGCATCGACAAGGCCGACATCCGCGCCGTGGTGCACTTTGATCTGCCCAAATCGATCGAGAACTACAGCCAGGAGATCGGCCGCGCGGGTCGTGACGGCCAGCCGTCGGAGTGCCTGATGCTGGCGGGCCGAGACACCCTGGGCGTGCTCGAGACCTTCGTCTACGGCGATACGCCGGAGCGTCACGGCATCGGCCAGGTGATCGATGCCCTGGTCGACGCCGCCGAGCGCCACGGCGGCGACTGGGAGCTCACCCTGGCTTCACTCTCCCGGGAGAGCGATATCCGTCCGCTCCCCCTCAAGACACTGCTGGTGCAGCTGGAGCTGCGCGGCATCATCGCTCCGCGCCACAGCTATTTTGCCGACTACCGCTTTCGCCTCCATGGCGAGGCCGGCGCCCTGGTCGACCGCTTCCAGGGCGAGCGGCGCAACTTCGTGCAGGCCCTGCTCGATGCCGCTCCCAGAGCACGCACCTGGCACGCCCTGGACTTCGCGACCCTGGAGCGGCTGGGCGCCGATCGCGGGCTGGACGTCCACCGTGGCCGGGTACTCACCGCCCTGGAGTATTTCGTCGAAAAGGGGTGGATGACTCTCGAGAGCAAACAGCTCACCGAGGTCTACCGGGTACTCGACACGCCCCGCGACCCCGGCGCCCTCGGCGACGAGCTCCACGCCTACTTCCGCGACAAGGAGCAGGCCGAGGTGGATCGCCTTCACGCCATGCTGGCGCTGTTCGAGTCAGACGACTGCATCACCCGACGCCTGGCCGACTGGTTCGGCGACGCCGAGGCCCCGACCCACTGCGGCCACTGCTCCGCCTGCCGCGGCGACCCCGCTCGGCTGCCGGCGCCGCCGCCACTGGCTTCGCTGGAGACCCGGGAGATCGCGGCGCACCTGGATGCCCTTCGCCCCCGGCTGGGCGAGGATGCCAATGGTGGCCCCGCCACGGCGGACCTGCTGACGCGCTTCCTGTGCGGCATCGCTACGCCACGCCTCACCCGGCTCAAGGCCCGCGGCCTGCCCGGCTTCGGCGCGCTGGCGGCCTACCCCTACGCCGAGGTGCGCAAAAAGGCCGCGGCACTCACAGGGGCCTGAGCGGCGCCGGCTCAGGACAGGCTCGACAGCCGGCCTTGCCGCTGCAGCCAGCGGGTCAGCATGTGCACCGGCAGGTAGATCAGCAGCGGCCACAGCACCATCAGCGCCCCCAGGTAGACCAGCGGCGGCAGCCACTCCTGATGCTGGCCGAAGGGCCCGTGAACCCAGTTGATATTACGCTCGGGATCGGTCAACAGGTAGGTCAGCGGCAGCACTCCCAACGTCAGCAGGCTCTGCCATAGCAAGGCGCGGCGCACATAGCCCAGCCTGGCGATCCCCAGCCCAGCCACCAAAGGCAGAATCAGGTGATACAGCGACATCGCCTTGGCAAGGGGCGGATGCTCGGGGTCGAACATGTATTCGGTGCCCCCGATGGGATGCCAGCCGGTTAGACTCGCCGTGGCCACATCGATGGTCCAGAGGCTGCCCACCAGGGCCACCGCCAGCCACTGCATCGACATCAGAGTGCGTTGCTCGCTCCATAGCGCGACAAGCAGCAGAAAGCTCGCCAGATTACACAGCCAGAAGAAGTTCTGGACGCCGAGGAGCACCCCGTAACTCGGCGCCCAGACCAGTATCCAGAGGCTAAAGACCAGCTTGAGCCAGAGAGGAATTGCCGCGTAGGATTTCGGCGCCGGAGAGAATGTTGCCATGTTCTCCTCCAGAACAAGCCCACGGGTTCGAGGGCAGAATTCTACTTGGCACTCGGAGGCCGCGGCTTGACGTCACGGCCGAGCTGCACGACCTTTCGTGATGAACTTACCATCTCAGGAGGATTTACCATGAGCAAGCTTTCCCAACAGACTTGTGAAGCCTGCAGTATCGACGCCCCGCGAGTCACCGACGAAGAGATGGCCGAGTACCGTCAGGATGTGCTTGAGTGGCAGATTGTCGACCGCGATGGCATCATGCAGCTTGAACGAACCTTCACGTTCAAGGATTTCGTGCAGGCCCTCGCCTTTACCCAGCGAGTCGGCGAGATCGCCGAACAGGCCGACCACCATCCCGCGATCCTCACCGAATATGGCAAGGTGACCGTGACCTGGTGGTCACACAAGATCAAGGGCCTGCACAGGAACGACTTCATTCTTGCCGCCAGAACCGACGAGGTAGCGAAATAAATGTTCGAACACATTGAGCGGGTTCCCGGGGATGCCATCCTCGGTCTGATCGAGGCCTTCAAAAAGGACACCAACCCCCAGAAGGTCGATCTCGGCGTCGGCGTCTACAAGGACGACCAAGGAAATACCCCGGTGATGCGCGCCGTCAAGGAAGCCGAGGCCCTGCTGCTCAAGAACGAGACCACCAAGACCTACATCGGCTCCCACGGAGCGCCAGAATATGCTGCGGTGATTCTGCCCATGGTACTGGGCGAGGGCTCGCCGGTGCTGGAGGCCGGCCGCGCGAGCGCTACCCAGTCACCGGGGGGCACCGGCGCCCTGCGCCTGGCGGCAGACTTCATCGCCAAGCATCTCCCCGGCAAGGGCATCTGGGTTTCGGATCCGACCTGGCCCAACCACCTCGGCATCTTTACCGCCGCCGGCATAGAGCTGCACAAGTACCCCTATGTGGACGCCGAGAACCGCCTCGACTTCGACGGCATGCTCGCCGCCCTGAAGCAGATCCCCGAGGGCGACGTGGTAGTGCTGCACGCCTGCTGCCACAACCCCACCGGCTTCGATCTGTCCCGCGAGCAGTGGCAGACTGTGCTCGAGGTGGTGCGTGAGCGCCAGCTTCTGCCGCTGGTCGACTTCGCCTACCAGGGCTTCGGCGAGGGACTCGACGAAGACGCCTACGGCGTTCGCCTGCTGGCCGAGAGCCTCGACGAGGTGATTATCACCAGCTCCTGCTCCAAGAACTTCGGCATCTACTGCGAGCGTACCGGCTGTCTGATCATGGTGGCGAAGAACGCCGAGCAGATGGAAAACGTCCGCTCGCAGGTTGCTATCGTGGCCCGGGAGAACTACTCCAACCCGCCGGCCCACGGCGGCTCCATCGTCAGCGAGATCCTGCACTCCGCCGAGCTAGCCGCACAATGGCGAGAGGAGCTCACCGAGATGCGCGACCGCATCAACACCCTGCGCAGCGACTTCGTCGAATCACTCAAGCCCTACGGCCTTGACCAGAAGTACGCCTGTGTGGCCGAGCAACGCGGCATGTTCTCCTACACCGGTCTAACACCGGAACAGGTTGACCGCCTGCGCGACGAGTTTGGCATCTACATGGTGCGATCCGGCCGCGCCAATGTGGCCGGTTTCTCCCACGAGAACCTGCCCTACCTGGCCAAGGCCATCGCCGCGGTCAACTGATCGCCGCCATCACATCTGCTGCGCCCAGGCCCTGCCCGGGCGTCGTTGTTCAACGCAGTGCGCCCCGCCAATGACGGGGCGCACTGCGTTGAGAGCAGCGGGGAAGCTACTTCCAGAAATCGCGAATCGAAGCAATCCCGGGTGGAGGCAGCGAGCCACTTGCCCTCGATGATGGGGCGCCGCTCCAGCCGCATCAGGCGCTCGCTGGTGAGGTGGATGCCGTCAGCATCGACCCGCTCAAGCAGAGAGGGGTCGGCGTTGAGCAGCAGACGTGCGCCATGCTTTCGGCACAGCGACAGGGCAGCCTCGGCGCGAGCCAGATACTCCGTCTCGTCGAGCTGCTTGGCGCGTAGTTGTACCAGCCGGGCGCGATCTTCCACCAGCGCGCGCTCCAACCGCTGCAGGAAGAGACTCTCCTCTTCCTCCTCAGCAGTGATCAGGTACTCGGTGGGCAGCGAGACCGCCCTCAGAATCGGCAGATTGGCGGCCGGGAAAGGATATTTGACCAGGTCGTTCATTGGCACCCAGCGCACCGCCTGCCCTTCGCGGCCAAAGGGTTCCCCCGAAAAGTCGTGCACCTGCCAGACGTCGAGCAGGATATGCTTATCGGGGTATTCATGATGAATGCGGATCAGCGGCTGTGCCCGCTGGATCTCTACCCCGAGCTCTTCATGGAGTTCGCGCTTGAGCCCACCCAAGCCAGTCTCATAAGGCGCTAGCTTGCCACCGGGAAACTCCCACAGCCCGCCATGATCGACGCTGCTAGGCCGGCGAGCAATCAGCACTTGATCACCCTCGGCGTTGATGATGGCGGCAGCCGCCACATGCACCCTTCTCTTCACCATTGCGTTCATTCACCTTTCCAACTGGCCCGCCCCCGAGGGCGCGGGTTTTTGTACGGCGGTTGACCGACCGCTTAGCTGCGATAGTCGGCGTTGATGGTTATGTAGTCGTGAGAGAGGTCGGTAGTCCATACCGTGGCACTCTGCTCCCCTCGCCCGAGATCGATGCGAATGGGGATTTCCTCCCTAGCCATCACCGTGCTGCCGGCCTCTTCGGTGTAGCTGGGGGCACACCCACCATTCTCTACCAGGCGCACCTCACCGAGGTCGATGGTTACCTTGGTGACGTCGAAGTCCGCCACAGGAGCTCGGCCCACCGCAGCAAGTATCCGCCCCCAGTTGGCATCGGAGGCGTACAAAGCGGTCTTGACCAGCGGTGAGTGAGCTACGGTAAAGGCCACATCCAGGGCCTCCTGGCGGGAGGTGGCACCGCCCACCTGCAGGGTAACGAACTTGGTAGCACCTTCCCCGTCTCGGATAATGGCCTGGGCCAGATCGGTCATGACTCGCTGCAAACCGTTACGGAAAATAGCGATGGCCTCGTCACCGACCACCGCTGGACCGCGCTGGGTGCTGATCAGCACGCAGGCATCGTTGGTGGACGTGTCCCCGTCCACGGTGATGCAATTGAAGGATCGATCCGCCGTTTCGCGCAGCAACTCCTCCAGCAGCGCCTGGTCGAGAGAGGCATCGGTGGCCACGAAGCCCAGCATGGTCGCCATGTTGGGCTGGATCATGCCCGACCCCTTCGCAATCCCGTTGATGGTTACCGTGGCATCACCCAGGTCCAGAGTCACGCTCGCGCCCTTGGGGCGGGTATCGGTAGTCAGGATCCCCTCGCCGGCCTGGTGCCAGGAATCGCTGCCTTCGCCCAGAGTCTCCAGGGCCGCGGGCAGACCCGCCAGCAGGCGCTGCATGGGCAGCGGCTCGCCGATCACTCCGGTGGAAAACGGCATTACCGCTTCGGCGGCAACCCCGGCGAGCCGTGCCAACTCGTCGCAGGTGGCGTACGCATCGCGCAGCCCCACCTCGCCGGTACCAGCATTAGCGTTACCGGTGTTGATCACCAGATAGCGGGACTCCTGCTCGGTCGCCAGGTGCTCGCGGGCTACCGTTACTGGCGCCGCACAGAAGGCGTTACGGGTAAAGATCCCCGCGATCCGGGCGCCTGCAGGCGCCTGAATCACCACCAGATCGCGGCGGTTTGCCTTCTTGATACCTGCCATGGCAGTTCCCAGGCGCACACCGGATATCGCCGGCATCTGAGGAAAACTTGCGTCACCCACTGCCATTGTTTCGTCTCCTGTCTGGTTGGCCAAAGGACCGATTCAGCTAAGCTTGCCACAGCACTGCTTATACTTCTTACCGGAACCGCAGGGACAGGCGTCGTTGCGCCCCACCTTGGGCCCCTCGCGGCGCACCGGGCGTCCGTCGGCACCCGGCAGCGGTGCCGCCTGAGCCTCGGCCGTATCCGGATCCGGATCTTCGTGGCGACTAGCCGCCGTTGCCGTCTCCCGCTCAAGCGCCTCACGGCGCTGACGCTCCAGCTCATCAACCTCCTCGGGCCGGCGCACCTGTACATGGCTGAGAATCCGGGTCACGTCGGCCTTGATATTGGCCAGCAGGCTCTGGAACAGCTCGAATGACTCGCGCTTGTACTCCTGCTTGGGATTCTTCTGGGCATAGCCGCGCAGGTGAATACCCCGGCGCAGGTGGTCCATAGACTGCAGGTGCTCCTTCCAGCGGGTATCGAGCACCTGCAGCATCACCTGCTTTTCGAACCGGCGCATCAAGGCCTCACCGGCCTCGGCCACCTTGGCCTGATACGTCTCGAGATGCAGGGCCTGAAGACGCTCACGGAGCTGCTCTTCGTGAAACCGCTCATCTTCTTCGGCCCACTGCACCACTGGCGCCTCGAGGTTGAACTCTACCCTGAGGTGGTCCTGAAGACCGGGAAGATCCCACTGCTCGGGGAGGCTCTGGGGCGGCACAAAATCACTGATGGCCTCATCCAGCACCTCCTGACGAATGCCCGCGACGGCGTCGGCGACTTCATCGGCGGCCAGGATCTCGTTGCGCTGCTCGTAGATCACTCGACGCTGATCGTTGGCTACGTCATCGTATTCGAGCAGCTGCTTGCGCATATCGAAGTTGCGACTTTCGACCTTCTTCTGGGCGCGTTCCACCGCGTTGGAGACCATCTTGTGTTCGATCGCCTCACCCCGCTCAAGGCCCAGCGCCTTCATCATCCGCTGCACCCGGTCGGAGCCGAACAGGCGCATCAGGCTGTCCTCCAGCGACAGGAAGAAGCGGGTTGAGCCCGGATCTCCCTGGCGGCCGGCGCGACCGCGCAGCTGGTTATCGATGCGCCTCGATTCGTGGCGCTCGGAGCCGACAACGTGCAGGCCCCCGGCGGCGAGCACGGCGTCATGACGCTCCTGCCACTCGGCCTTGAGACGCTCAAGCTGCTCGGGACTTGGGGTATCGAGCTTGGCCGCCTCGGCCTCCCAGTTGCCGCCCAGCACGATATCGGTGCCGCGACCGGCCATGTTGGTAGCGATAGTGATGGCTCCGGCCCGGCCAGCCTGGGCGATGATCTCCGCTTCGCTTTGGTGCTGTTTAGCATTGAGCACGCTGAACACCATCCCGGCCTGCTTCATCAGTCCGGCCAGATACTCGGAGGTCTCGATGGAGGCGGTACCCACCAGCACCGGGCGGCCGGCCTCGGTCTCGGTCTGGACGTCCTTGATGATCGCCTCGAACTTCTCTTCAGCGGTAAGGTAGACCAGGTCGTTCAGGTCGAGGCGAATCAGCGGCTTGTTGGTGGGAATCACCACCACGTCGAGGCCATAAATCTGGCGGAACTCGAAGGCCTCGGTATCGGCGGTGCCGGTCATGCCGGACAGCTTGTCGTAGAGTCGGAAGTAATTCTGGAAGGTGGTCGAGGCTAGCGTTTGGCTCTCGCGCTGGACCTCCACCCCTTCCTTGGCTTCTACCGCCTGATGCAGTCCCTCTGACCAGCGGCGGCCAGGCATGGTACGTCCGGTGTGCTCGTCGACGATCACCACTTGGCCCTCAGCGACGATATAGTCCACGTCGCGAAGGTAGAGATGGCGTGCCCGCAGCGCCGAGTGCATGTGATGAAGCAGGTTGAGGTTCTGGGCGGCGTAGAGCGAGTCCTCTTCGCCCAGCAGGCCCTCTGCCCGCATCAGTTCCTCGACCTTGGTGTGGCCGGTCTCGGTGATTTCCACCTGCTTGTGCTTTTCGTCCAGCGAGAAGTCTCCGCTGGCCGGATCCTCGGGATCATCGCAGACCGTCAGATGGGTCGCCAGGCGATCGACGATCTTGTAGAGCTCGGTATTCTCGTCCACGGCACCGGAGATGATCAGCGGCGTGCGTGCCTCATCGATCAGGATGGAGTCGACTTCATCGACGATGGCGAAGTTGAGCCCCCGTTGCACCTTGTCTTCCAGAGCGAAGGCCATGTTGTCGCGCAGGTAATCGAAGCCGAACTCGTTGTTGGTGCCGTAGGTGATGTCGCATGCGTAGGCGTCACGCTTCTCCACGCCGGACTGGCCGGCATTGATGATACCGACAGCAAGACCCAGGTATTCGTAGAGCGGGCGCATCCACTCGGCGTCACGCCGGGCCAGGTATTCGTTCACCGTGACCACGTGCACGCCCTTGCCGGAGAGGGCATTGAGATAGACGGCAAGGGTTGCCACCAGCGTCTTGCCCTCACCGGTCTTCATCTCGGCGATGCGGCCGTTGTGCAGAGTCACGCCGCCGACCATCTGGACGTCGAAATGGCGCATGCCCATCACTCGCTTGCTTGCCTCTCGCACGGTGGCAAAGGCCTCGGGGAGCAGGTCATCGAGGGTTTCGCCGGCGTCGAGACGACTTCGGAACGTCTCGGTGCGCGCCTTGAGAGCGCTATCGTCCAGGGCCTCCAGTTCCGACTCTAGGACGGTAACGCGCTCGGCCTGACGGCTCATGCGCTTGACTTCACGGTCGTTCTTGGAGCCGACGACCTTGCGTAGCAGGGAATTGATCATGAGGGGTCCAATCTTTGCGTGTGGCATCTTGCCGGCCGCCAGAGGGCGGCCGGCCAGGATCAGGGTGTTAGCGTGCCCACGCAGAGGGCGGCCCCCGGCGGGTCAAAACATCATGGGCGGCGGTGTTGCGACGCGGACATGGCAACGGCCAGCGTGAGCACGGCGGACACAGGGTGCGCAAGGTACACACCACCGGCCAGGCGCGATACGCACGCCTCGTGGCGCGGAGTCGCGAGCTGGCCCGGATCAGCGCCGGCGCAAGAATACATACCTGCGCCAGGCGCTCGGCCTGACGCAGTGGCACGCCCTGGACAAGCCCAGCCGGCAGCAGGCAACCCACCAGCAAACCGGCCAGCCACCAACGCGCCTGGCGTCGCCGCGTCACGGCGTCGCGCCTATCGGCATCATGAGGCTGGGTGCGGGGTGGCATGCTGACGATGAACTCCCGAGCGTGCTAGGGTGTCGGGCCATATGGCCTACCGATGAACGAGACCTTCCGGCCGGTCGAGCCGGCAGAAAGCACCGAGAAACAAGCCCATGAGTATAAAGGCTAAGCGCTTCCGCGCCCAGCCCATGACCCGCCTGCTCGAAGGCCACGGCGAACTTGGCTCGCTGATGCGCATGGCGAGATTGATCAACCGAGCTCAGCAGCACCTTCGCGACAACCTGCCCACCGAGGTAGCCACCCACGTTCACGTGGGCGGCTTTCGTGACGGACGCCTGACGCTGATCACCGATCGCGCGGCCTGGCTCACTCGGCTGCGCTACGAGCAGGCCCGTCTGCTGGAGCTGCTCCATGAGCTCCCCGGCTTCGAGGCGGTCAGCGGCTTCACCTTCAAGGTGCGTCCGGTGCGTCCGGTCAAGGTTCCCCTTCGCCAGGTACGTCACCTGCCGGCCGCAGCGGCCGACGAACTCTCCAGCTGTGCCGAGGATGTCAGCGACCCGCGACTCAAGGCGGCACTCCAGCGCCTCGCCGCCCACGCCGAGCGCAAAACATAAGCGGGAGACTGGCAACTCGCATCGGCGCGCCGCCGCGACACCAAACGGCCCCAGCAGCAAGGCTGCGGGGGCCGTTGTTACTTCACGCTTTGTTACTTCACGCTTTGTTACTTCACGCTAGAGGGTAATCGATCAAGCCGACTGGAGGCTCGCTCAGGCCATGGCAGGCGCAGCATAGGAGATGGGCGCCGCGGCCGCCTCCCCCTCGAAGGTAACGACCTCAAACGCTTCGGGCTGGGCGAGCAGGGCCCGACACAGCTGGTTGTTGAGCGCGTGGCCCGACTTCACCCCCCGGAACTCGCCGATCAGGCTGTGACCCAGCTGATAGAGATCGCCGATCGCGTCGAGCACCTTGTGTTTGACGAACTCGTCGTCGTAGCGCAAGCCCCCCTCATTCACGATACGGTAATCATCAACCACGATGGCGTTGTCGAGGCTACCACCAAGCGCCAGGTTGTTTGAGCGCAGGTATTCGAGATCGCGCATAAAGCCGAAGGTGCGAGCCCGGGATACCTCCTTAACAAAAGAAGTCGTGGAAAAATTCACCATGGCAGTCTGGGACTGCTCATCGAAGGCCGGATGGTCAAAGTCAATGGAGAATGTGACCTTGAAGCCTTGATGGGGACGGAAGGTGGCTTCCTTGTCGCCGTCGCGCACCGTGATCTCACGTTTGACCCGGATAAATTTCTTGGGCGCATTCTGCTCACTGATACCTGCAGACTGAATCAGGAACACGAAGGGACCGGCGCTACCATCCATGATAGGCACCTCGGGAGCGCTGAGATCGACATAGGCGTTGTCGATGCCCAGCCCTGCCAGCGCCGACATCAGATGCTCAACGGTGGCTACTTTTGCACCACCGGCGGAGAGCGCCGTGCACAGGATGGTATCGGTGACATTATCGGCCTGAGCCCGGATCTGAACCTCAGGTTCCAGATCAGTGCGCACAAAGATGATGCCGGTATCCACGGGCGCCGGTCGCAAGGTCATATAGACCTTTTTGCCGGAATGCAGGCCGACACCGGTGGCGCGGATGACGTTCTTCAAGGTGCGTTGTCTGATCATGAGAGGAAGCCAGGCTGTTGTCGGGTTATCAAACACTGTTCACTATAACACCGAACGGGCGTTTCAACCACAAACCTCAACTCAAACGCCCAGCGGTAACCACAGTGCGACTCAATCGGCCTGGCGGCGCAGGAAGGCCGGAATATCGAGATAATCGTCGAGTTCCTGAGAGCGACGCTTCTCTGTACGCGGCTTGGCCGCCTCCTCAGGCTCGGCGCTGCGCGCGGCGGCAGGCTGACGCATCGCTGCAGCCGGCGACGCCTGACGCTTGCGATATTCAGACCCGACCTCGCTTCGCTTGGCGGACTCGCGACTCGCCGACTTCTGTTGCTGACCGCCGTCAAGACCGGCAGCCACCACGGTGACGCGCAGCTCGTCGGTCATCTCCATGTCGATGGAAGTGCCCACCACGATGGTAGCATCCTGGGAGGCAAACTCCTGGACCGTAGCGCCCACATCGTTGAACTCGCCAATCGAGAGATCCGGGCCAGCGGTGATGTTGACCAGAATGCCGCGCGCACCGTGAAGATCGATGTCTTCGAGCAGCGGGCTTCTGATCGCCTTCTCGGCAGCCTCGCGAGCGCGGTTTTCTCCCGTGGCGCCGCCGGTGCCCATCATCGCCATCCCCATCTCGGACATCACGGTGCGCACGTCGGCGAAGTCGACGTTGATAATACCGGGGCTGGTGATCAGCTCAGCGATGCCCTGAACGGCGCCCAGCAGCACGTCATTGGCGGCGCTAAAGGCGGTCAGCAGGCTGGCGCTCTTTCCCAGCACCGAGAGCAGTTTCTCGTTGGGGATGGTGATCAGCGAGTCGACGTGCTCGGAGAGTTCTCGCATGCCTTCCTCGGCGGCACGCATGCGTTTGGGGCCCTCAAAGGGGAAGGGGCGAGTGACCACCGCCACGGTGAGAATGCCCAACTCTTTGGCGACCTGGGCGACCACCGGGGCGCCGCCGGTGCCGGTGCCGCCGCCCATACCCGCGGTAATGAACACCATATCGGCGCCTTGCAGAAGCTCGGCGATACGCTCACGGTCTTCCATGGCCGCCTGGCGTCCCACCTCGGGATTGGCGCCGGCACCAAGCCCCTTGGTGATCTCGCTGCCGAGTTGTAGCACAGTCTTGGCGGACACTCGCTTGAGTGCCTGGGCATCGGTGTTAAGGCAGATGAACTCCACGCCTTCGATGTTGCTCTCGACCATGTGATTGACGGCGTTTCCGCCGCCTCCACCGACACCAATCACCTTGATGACCGCGCTGCTTGAGGGTGCGCTATCTACCAGTTCAAACATTTGCCCCGTCTCCTGGATCGCTACCGCGACCCTGTCAGAAATTTCCTTTCAACCAGCCCTTGAGCCTTGCCAGCGCTGGCATGTTTTCTTTCAAGCCGCGCCGGTCGGCGTCCTCACGCCGCGCCTGGGTCGGTATCACCCTGCCCTGTGCCTGTCGACCATGTCCCTGACGGTTTTCTTGTAGAGCGTAATGTAACAAACCGACTCCGGTCGAATAAATCGGATTGCGCACCACATCAGCCAGCCCGCGCACATTCTGTGGACAGGCGATGCGTACCGGCATGTGAAAGATTTCCTCCGCCAGTTCCACCACTCCCTCCATGCGCGAAGTGCCACCGGTCAATACCACTCCAGCGGCAACCAGATCCTCGTAGCCGCTGCGACGAAGTTCATCACGGACCAGAGTGAAAAGCTCCTCGTAACGCGGCTCTACCACTTCGGCCAGCGCCTGACGTGAGAGATCCCTGGCCGGCCGATCACCGACGCTGGGCACCTTGATCAGTTCATCACTGGAAGCAAGCTGTGTCAGCGCGCAGGCATATTTGACCTTGATTTCTTCGGCATGCTGAGTCGGGGTGCGCAGCGCCATGGCGATGTCGTTGGTGACCTGATCACCGGCGATGGGGATTACAGAAGTATGACGAATGGCCCCCTCGGTAAACACGGCAATATCGGTGGTACCGCCACCAATATCCACCATGCAGACGCCCAGTTCACGCTCATCCTCTGTGAGCACCGCCATGCTCGAGGCGAGCTGCTCAAGAATGATGGCGTCGACCTCAAGGCCACAGCGACGCACACACTTCTCGATGTTCTGCACGGCGTTCATGGCAGCTGTCACCAGATGGACTCTGGCCTCTAGTCGGACCCCCGACATTCCCAGCGGCTCGCGTATGCCGCCTTGGGCATCGATGGAGAACTCCTGGGGAAGGACGTGAAGTACCCGCTGCCCCTCGGAGATTGCGCGAGCCCGAGCGGAATCGATGACACGATCGATATCGGAAGGCGTGACCTCGCGCTCCTTGATTGCCACCACACCATCGGAATTCATCGAACTGATATGACTCCCGGCGACACCAACATAGACCGAATGAATATCGCACCCGGCCATCAGCTCGGCTTCTTCCACGGCGCGCTGGATGGACAGCACCGTGGATTCGATGTTGATGACGACCCCTTTCTTCATGCCGCGAGAAGGGTGCGAGCCGATACCGGCGATCTCGATGCCGCCATCATCGGTGGGCTGCCCCACGATCGCCACGACCTTGGACGTTCCGATATCCAGCCCTACTACCATATTGGACGCGTTGGAAGGACCTGACATGAGTCGTGAACTCTCCTCGAGCCTAGCCCGCATTGCGGGGGCCTTCATCATATAAAATTAGCCTGGGGTCAATTATAGGAACAACTGTAGGTTATCCTCCACCCCGGCATGCAAATCATCTTTCACGATACGGCGATTTTGAAGGAAAAGAAACAAGCGGATACCTTTGGGCATGCGCCTTTCACCAGAAAAAGGGATCAGCCATCCTCTGTTCCTTCACCCTGTGCCGGGTCGGTTTCTCCATGCCAGGCAACGGCGACACCATTGGGGTATCGCAAGTCGATGTAGCGGATATGCGACGACTGGGAGCCCAGTTGGCGATGCCAAGCCGCGGACAACCTTCCCAGCCGCGCCTCGCGATCATTACGTCCGAGCATGACCCAGACGCCATCATCGAGTTGAAAGCGCCAAGCGCCGCGGGGTTCAAGGCGTAGCTGAGAGAGTTCGAGGCCCATGGCGCCGAAGCGGGTGGCCAGACGCCCATGATAGGCCAGCACTTCGGCCCCGCTGCCAGCAGGGCCCGCGAGATCCGGCAAGTCGTCGGGGGGCGACACCGGGCCGAAGGCGAAGGGCTCACCCGCAGGATTGAGAAGATAGTCGTCGTTCCAGCGCGCCACCGGAATCTGTTCCACCAGGTCGAAAGTCAACGCATTAGGCCACTCCCGAGTGACACGCACCTCGTGGATCCAGTCGATGCTCAGCGTATCCTCTCTGAGTTCGGCCACGTCCACCGATAACCAGGTACGGCCGCGAATCAGTGGCGCCAGCTGATCGCGCAGGTAGTCGGCGTTGACGTGAGTGAACTCACCCGCTATTGAGACCCTCTCGATAGGCCGGTCGAGCCATAGCCACAGAGCACGTCCTCCGGCACCGAACAGCACCAGCAGCAGCAACACGCCGAGCAGCCCTCCAGAACGCGTCATGCCCGGTGCGCCTCCAGGGTAGCGGCGAGGATGCGCAGGACCAGGGCCTCGAAGTCGATGCCAGCGTAGGCTGCCGATTGAGGCACCAGGCTATGATCAGTCATACCTGGTGAGGTGTTGACCTCGATCAACCAGAAACCACCCGAGGCGTCACGCATCACATCGACCCGGCCCCACCCTTCGGCGCCGACCGCCTCGAAGGCCCGGCGACAGAGCTCCCCAAGCTCGGCCTCCTCGGCGTCGCTGAGCCCACAGGGAAGGTGATAGCGCGTCTCATCGGAGAGGTACTTGGCCTCGTAGTCGTAGAAGCCCCCGGGCACCTCGACGCGAATCGCCGGCAATACCACGTCGCCGAGCAGCGACACCGTAAATTCGTCGCCCCTGATGAAGCGTTCGGCCATGACTCGGGCATCGAAGCGGGCCGCCTCGCGATAGGCCGACGCCAGGGCCTCGGCGCTCTCGACGATGCTGATCCCCAGGGTCGACCCCTCATGAACCGGTTTGACGATCAGCGGCAGGCCCAAACGCACCGCCACCGCCGCCCAGTCGGCATCCGCCTCGAGCATGACCGAATCTGGCGTGGGTAGGTTCAGGGCCTGCCACACCAGCTTGGTACGCTGCTTGTCCATGCCCAGCGCCGAGGCCAGCACGCCGCTGCCGGTGTAGGGTATACCGAGCAGTTCCAACGCCCCCTGCAGGGTGCCGTCCTCTCCGCCGCGTCCGTGCAGGGCAATGAAGACCCGATCGGGGTTCAGGGCTTCGAGCCCCACCAGCCCACCCTCGGCGGGATCATAGCCGGTGGCGTCAACACCGGCGCGTTGCAGAGCCGCCAGCACCGCCGCGCCACTCTTCAGAGAAACCTCCCGCTCGGCGGAGCTGCCGCCGTAGATCACCGCCACCCGCCCCAGGTCGTCCACCAGAGTCATAGGGTCACCTCGTCGAGGGCCAGGGCCGCCTCGGCCAGGGCCTGGGAGATCCCGCCCACGTCACCAGCCCCCTGGGTGATCAGGATGTCACCGGGGCGCAGCACCCTAGAGAGCAGGCCGGGCAATTCCCCCTTCTCCTGGACGAAGAGCGGATCCACCTCGCCACGCTGGCGGATCGAGCCAGCGAGAGTGCGACCCTCGGCGCCAGGAATCATGGCCTCGCCGGCGCTGTAGACGTCCAGCAGCAGCAGGGTATCGACACCGGAGAGAACCCGCACGAAATCCTCATAGAGGTCCCGAGTGCGAGAGTACCGATGGGGCTGATAGAGCATCACCAGCCGCCGCTCGGGCCAGCCCGCGCGCACCGCACGGATCACCATCTCGACCTCACGGGGATGGTGGCCGTAATCATCCACCAGCATTACCTCGCCCTCGCCCCCCGGTGCCGGGAAGTCACCCTGCATCTGGAAGCGACGCCCCACGCCCTGAAAGCCTGCTAAACCGCGTAAGATAGCCTCGTCGGCGACCCCCGCATCGCTGGCCACGACGATGGCCGCCATGGCATTCAAGGCATTATGACGCCCGGGCATGGCCAGCCTGACCGCAAGCGGCGAAAGCCCGCCGGGGCGATGGGCGGTGAAGCGGATCTCGCCGGCCTGCTGGATGAAATCGGCGATACGGTAGTCGGCAGCATCGCTGAAACCATAGGTAATGAACTGGCGATGCACACGATCCAACAGACCACGCATGTTGTCATCATCGATGCACAGAATCGCCAAGCCGTAGAACGGCAGGTTGTGTAAAAACTCCAGGAAGGTGGCCTTTAGCTTCTCGAAATCGCCGCCATAGGTGGCCATATGGTCCGCATCGATGTTGGTGACGATGGAGACCATGGGTTGCAGGTGGAGGAAAGAGGCGTCGGACTCGTCTGCCTCGGCCACCAGGTAGTCACCCTCCCCCAGCCGCGCGTTGGTCCCCGCGCTGGTCAGCCGGCCGCCGATCACAAAGGTGGGGTCAAGCCCACCCTCGCCGAGCAGCGTGGCGGTCAGGCTGGTAGTGGTGGTCTTGCCATGGGTACCCGCGTTCACGCAGGTCGCTGCCGCTGACGGTATAGCCCTGATTCGCTAGCACTTCGGCGATGCCACACATGCCGGCACCGCCGATGCCCACGAAATGAATATGCCGGATGCGACGCATGCCCAAGCCGCGGCCATTACCCATCGCCAGGGATTGACCGGGTACCGGCCGTGTTGTGCTATCGCTCAAAACCTGTCTCCATGCAGCCGGCCACCAGGCGCTCGACAGCGTCGAGATGCGCGCAGGCTCGCGCTCGCGCGGCCATGGTGGCGAGAGTGTCGGGGTCTAGCAGCGCCGTCAGCCGATCGGCTAACGCCGCTGCACTAAGTGCTGGCTGTGGCAGCAGTTGGGCGGCCCCCTGTTCCACCAGTGCCCTGGCGTTGGCGGTCTGGTGGTCATCCACCGCAAAGGGGAATGGCACGAACAGCGCCGGTTTGGCCGCGGCGGCAAGTTCCGCTACGGTCAGGGCGCCGGCCCGACACACCACCAGGTCGGCCCAGCCGTAGGCCTTAGCCATGTCGTCGATAAAAGGGGTCACCTCGGCGCTCACGGCATGCTCGGCGTAGGCCTGACGGGTAGCGGCCTCCTTGTCGCGCCCCGCCTGATGGCACACCTCAGGGCGCTCGACCTCGGGTAGTCGCGCCAACGCCTCGGGAAGACGTTCGTTGAGCACCTGAGCCCCCAGCGAACCTCCCACCACCAGCAGACGCAGGCGCCTGCCGCACATGGCTTCGGCCGCACGCGGCGTCTCACCCAGGGCGGCGATCTCCTCGCGCACCGGATTGCCGATCACCTCGCCGCGCTCACCAAAGGCCTGGGGGAATGCCGCATAGACGCGCCGCGCCAGCCGCGACAGCGCCCTGTTAGTCAGCCCGGCCACGGCATTCTGCTCGTGAATCACCAGCGGCCGGCGCGACAGCCAGGCGGCCAGCCC
>JAIVHL010000218.1 GCA_020201075.1 Halomonas sp.
CGACACCAGCCTCCCCTCCACCAGCGTCAGCGCCCGGTCAATGCCCGGCGGCTGAAAGGGCCCGCCCTCGAGCTGATGCACCAGATAGAGGACGCTGCGCCCTTCAAGCCAGGCATCCAGGCGGGCGGCGAGCGCCGCTGCGGTAGCGGCATCCAGGCCGGCGAAGGGTTCATCGAGGATCACCAGGTCAGGGTTGCGCAGATGCAGACGAGCCAGGGCCAGGCGGCGCGCCTGTCCTCCCGAGAGACGCTGGCCGCTCTCGCCCACCCGGGTCGCCAGTCCTTCGGGAAGGCCCTCGGCCCAGTCGTCGAGGCCCACCCAGGCGAGCGCTCTCCACAGCGCTTCCTCCTCGGCCTCGGGTGCAGCCAGGCGCAGGTTGGCGACCAGGCTGTCATCCAGCAGATCGATGCGCTGGGTCAGCGCTGCCACCCGATCGCGCAGCGCTGCCTCGGGCCAGGCAGCCAGCGCCACTCCACCCAGCCTAAGCGTGCCTGCGTTGGGAGTGAGCTGGCGCAGCAGCAGATCCCCCACGCTGGATTTGCCGGCTCCGGAGGCGCCGCATAGCGCCAGCCTCTCCCCGGGGGCCAGACGTAGGGAGACATCATCGAGGGCCGGCGCCAGACTCCCGGGGTAAATCAGCGTCACCTGCTCAAGCTCCGCGGCCAGGGGGCCGGCGTGACGCTTGGGGCTGCTATCCAAGGCAGCCGGCAGCTCGGCGCGGACCTCGAGTTCGTTGAGCCGCTCGGCGGCTCCCCAGGTCGCCCCCAGCCAGGTGAAGGACGCAGGCAGCGCGGCCAGCGCTTCACTCATGGCGAGCATCGCCAGAACCATCATCACCATCACCGGCCCGGAAAGCTGCCCTGCCGCCCAGACCTGAGACCCCAGGCAAAGTGCCAGCAGCATAGCGAGTCCCACCAGCAGGTTGGCCAGGGCATTGCCCAGGGCCACGCCGGCACCCAGCCTGCGCTGGCCGCGGTAGAGGCGCGCCTCGATGGCGGCCAGCTCACCGCGCAGGCTAGGCAGGCTGCCGTAAGCCTCCAGCTCCGCCATGAGGCGCGTCATCACCCCAAATAGCCGGGCGCGCAGGTCGGCGAGCAGGCGCAGGACGGTATCGTGGTTGTAGAGCCGCTCCAGGTAGCGCGACACGGTGCGCGACACCGCGAAGAAGCGAATGCCGCCACCGGGCACGTAAACCTCCAGATTGGCGGCCACGCCGGCCGCCAGCAGCAGCCCGGTTAGCCCTGTGGCGGTGATGAACCAGCCGGAGAGTGCCAGCAGACCGATGGCCGAGACCAGGGTCAGCGCCAGCAGCCCGGCACCAGCCACCAGCCTCCTACGGCGCTGGGCGAGCAGCGCAAGCCAGGGCCGCAGGGCCATCAGCAGCGTAGCGTCAGTCCGATGATCGGCCATGTACCACCTCCGTAACGATGCCCGCCTCGATCGCCAGGCGACGGCTGGCCATGGCGATCAGTGCGGGATGATGGGTGGCAATCACCAGAGTACGGCCCTCGTCCGCCAAGGCCTTTAGCGCCACGATCACCTGGGCCTCGGTCTCGGCGTCCAGGCTGGCGGTGGGCTCGTCGAGCAGCACCAGAGAGGCACGGGACAGGAACACTCTCGCCAGCGCCAGGCGCTGGGCCTGCCCCCCGGAGAGCCCGACCCCCCGCTCGCCGATGTGGGTCTCCAGTCCCTCGGGCAGCCCCTCGACACGCTCCCCCAGGCCGGCCTTGCCCAGTGCTTCCTGCATGGCGGGGTCCGAAGCCTTGGGGTCTGCCAGGCGCAGGTTGTCAGCCAGGCTGCCCTGGATCAGCAGAGGGCGCTGATCCATCCAGGCGAAGAAAGTGCCACCGGCCAGGCGCCGCTCGCCGACCTCGGGGCCGACAAAGCCCGCCAGCAATTGCAGCAGGGTCGACTTCCCGGAGCCCGATGAGCCGGTCAGCACCACCACCTCGCCGGGCATCAGGCGCAGATCCAGAGGCCCCAGCACTCGGCCGCGGCCGGGGTGGGTCACCGCGGCGCCCAGAAGTTCCAGTAGCGCACCGGACGTCTGCGGAGGATGCGCATCGGCGCCGCGCACCGGATCGGGGTCCGCCTCGAGGATCGCCAGCAGGCCATCGGCGGCTCCAAGGGCAGCGGCCCGGTCATGATAGTGCTGGGCCAGGATGCGCAGCGGCTGAAAGAATTCCGGTGCCAGCAGCAGCACCAGCAGGCCGCTGAACAGCGTGAGCGCGGAAGAAGGGCCATAGGTGATATAGCCAAGCAGGCCGAAGCCCACGTAGATGGCCACCACGGCGATGGACACCGAGGCGAAGAACTCCAGCACCGCCGAAGAGAGAAAGGCAATGCGCAAGGTGCGCATGCTGCGGCGTCGGTAGTCGTCGGCAGCGGCGTGAACCTCGGCGGTCGCCCCTCGCGCCCGATCAAACAGCTGAAGCGTCGTGATGGCTCGCACTCGGTCGATGAAGTGCCCGGAGAGCCGCGACACCGCTTCGAACTGCTCCCGATTGAGACGCTCGGCACCCATGCCCACCAATGCCATGAACAATGGAATTAGCGGCGCGGCCAGCACAAGAAAGAGCGCTGCCAGCCAGTCCAGCCACAGCGCCACGCCCAGCACCAGCAGGGGACTCAACGCGGATAGCGCGAGCTGAGGGCGATAGCGGGCGAAGTAGCCGTCCAGCGCCTCCACCTGCTCCACCAGTTGGCTGGCCAGGGCCGCCGAGTGACGACCGGCGAGCCAGCCCGGCCCGAGTCTCGCTAGATGATCAAGCAGCTCGCCACGCACGCGAGACCGAATGCCCAGGCTGGCCGCCTGACCCAGCCGCTCCTGGCAGTAAAGTGCCCCGGCGCGGAGCAGCATCAGACCGACCATGGCAGCCAAGGCCGGCAGCTGCGATGTCGGAGTGGCCTGCTCCACCAGAAGCTGGCTGATCACTCGCGCCAGCAGGCCAAGCTGCCCCAGCGTGGCCAGGGTGGCGACCACCCCGGCAACCACCGCCAGGCCCAAGCGGCGACGCTCCCGGGCGGCAAGCGCATTCAACCAGCGGCGGACGTCGCGTCCACCGCCGGCAGTTTTAGGAACGGCCATGGATTAGTGGTAGCCCTCACCTACCTTGACCTTGCCGCGGAAGACCCAGTAGGTCCAGGTGGTATAGGCCAGTACGATCGGAATCACGAACAGCATGCCGATCAGCAGGAAGAGCTGCGATTCCGGCGCCGAGGCGGCGTCCCAGATGGTGTAGTTGGGCGGCACGATCACCGGCCACTTGCTTGCCACCAGGCCGAGATAGGTAAAGATGAACATGCCGAGGGTCGCGATGAAGGGCTGGCCTTCGCTACGTCGACGCACCGCGCTCCACAGCCATACGGCGCAGGTCAGTGCCAGGGCCGGAAGCACCCAGATCAGCTGTATATTGTCGAACCAGCGCGCCCAGACCAGCGGATCCACAAAGGGCGTCCACAGGCTGATGACCGCGAACACCACCAGCACCGCCACCAGCAGCGCCGGGGTAATGCGGTACGCCCACTCCTGAACATGCCCCTCAGACTTGAGAATCAGCCAGGTGGCACCCAGCAGCGCATAGCCGGTCATCAGCCCCAGGCCGGTGAGGATGGTGAAGGGGGTCAGCCAATCCAGGGCACCGCCCACATAAACGAAGTCCTCCACGGCAAAACCCTGAATATACGAACCCACCACGGCACCCTGGGCGAAGGCCGCTACGCTCGACCCCCAGCAGAAGGCCCGATTCCACCAGCGGCGGTTGCGCTGCGACTTGAAGCGGAACTCGAAGGCAGCCCCGCCAACATCAGGAAGACCCCGATGTAGAGCGCCGGCAGAAACACCGAGTAGACCAGCGGGAAGGCGCCCAGCAATCCGGCACCCCCCAGCACCAGCCAGGTCTCGTTGCCGTCCCACACCGGAGCGACCGAGTTCATCATCACGTCGCGGGACGCCTCATCCGGGGCGAAGGGATAAAGAATCCCCAGCCCCAAGTCGAAGCCGTCCATCACCACATACATGATGACTCCGAAACCGATGATCAGCGCCCAGATCACCGAAAGATCAAACATCTCCATGGTTCAGCTCCTTGCCGGCTCGGCATCGTCGAAGGGGGTATGGGAGGCAGACAGCGGACGCTTGGCGCGCTCAACCTCTCCTTTCACTTCGTTCTGCTCATCCTCGGGCAGCATACCGTTCCGCACGACCCGGGTGAGGTAGTAGATGCCTGCCCAGAAGACAACGGCATAGACCGCGACGTAGCCAATCAGCGTGAATAGCGCCATCCCACCGGTCAGCGATGGTGTCAGACCCTGAGCGTGGGTCATCATGCCGTAGACCAACCACGGTGCTCGGCCCGACTCGGTGACTACCCAGCCCGCCAGCACGGCGAGGAACGGTGCGACGATCATGCCGACCAGCGCCTTGAGGAACAGCGGCTGATGATACAGGCGCCCCTTGCGGCGCAGCAGCAGACCGGTCAGCGCCACCCCGATCATCAGGAAACCCAGCCCCACCATGATGCGGAACGACCAGAAGACGATGGCCACCGGGGGCTGCTCCTCCCGGGGAACGGCACTAATGCCGGGGATCACGCCGGCCGGGTCATGCGTGAGAATCACGCTTGCCAGGCTGGGAATACCGAGCTCGAAACGATTGGTCTGAGCCTGCTGGTCAGGAATGGCGAACAGCAGCAGCGGCACATTGCCCCGTGTTTCCCAGTTGCCCTCCATGGCTGCCACCTTGGTGGGCTGGTGCTCAAGGGTATTCAGACCGTGGAAGTCGCCGATCACCGCCTGTGCCGGTGTCAGCACCAGCAGCAGCCACAGGCACATGGAGAGCGCGCGGCGATTGGCGTCCATATCCCGCTGGCGCAGCAGGAACCAGGCGCTGACGCCGGCCACCACGAAACCCCCGGTGATGAACGACGCCATGCCCATATGCACGAAGCGATACCAGAAGGAGGGATTGAAGATCGCGGCCATCCAGGAGGTCACATGGAAGCGCCCGTCGATCAGTTCCACCCCGGCCGGCGTGTGCATCCAGCTGTTGGCCGATAAGATCCAGAACGAGGAGATGAAGGTGCCGATGGCCACCATGATGGCGGCGAACAGATGAACACCCTGGGGCACCTTACCTCGTCCGAAGAGCAGCACGCCGAGGAAGGCCGCTTCCAGGAAAAAGGCCGTGACCACCTCGTAGCTCAATATTGGCCCCAGGAAGTTGGCCGAGGCGTAGGAGAAGTTGCTCCAGTTGGTACCGAACTGGAACGACATCACAATGCCCGACACCACGCCCATACCGAAGACCACGGCAAACACCTTGGTCCAGAACAGGGCCAGGCGGTCCCAGGCGGGGTTGTCGGTCTTGTAGAAAAGACCGTTAAGAAGCGCAATGTAAGACGCCAACCCGATCGTGAAGACCGGAAAGATAGCGTGAAAGGAAACCACGAAGGCAAACTGCAATCGTGACAGCAGGAGGGGATCCAGTTCCATGACGCAAGCCTCATAACAACGATGGACTCGGGGTCGTCGCAAGGGATGCGGATGCACGCTCCGGTGCGTGTTGTGCCTTCGGCCAGCCCGCAAGGACCCGCCGTGACGCATTCCACCTCGACACTAGGGACAGACTCAGCCTAGCAAACGGTCATTGCGGAGCATTCGAAAAAATCCACCACAATAACTTTTTGGTATAAGCTTATTCTGTCTTCCAGATTATTCTACTATTAAAAGACTCGCTTTCATGGAGAAAGTTGATGCTGATCCGTGTGTCCTCTTGTCGCAGTCCCGTATCAGCCGCCGCCCCCGCTTAGTACCAGGCGCACCAGCCAGGCGGTATAGGTCAGGTACATGGCGAGCAGCACTCCGCCCTCCAGGCGGTTGATGCGCCCTTCACGGCCTCTCCAGCCCAGGGCAAAGACCGCCAGCATCAGGGTCATCGCCGCCATCAGACTCCAGTCGCGCAGAAGCACCTCGGCGCCCACCTGAATCGGGTGAATCACCGAACAGGTTGGAGCCCACCACATTGCCGAGCACCAGGTCGTGCTCGCGACGGCGCAGGGCGCTGATCGATGACGCCAACTCCGGCAGCGAGGTGCCCACTGCCACCACGGTCAGGCCAATGATCAGGTCGCTGACGCCGAACCCTTCGGCGATGGCCACCGCCCCCCACACCAGGATCCGCGAGCTAATCACCAGCAGTACCAGACCGATACCCGTCCAGATCAGCCCCGCGGACATGGACATGGGGTGCTCCGCCAGGCTCTGCTCGGTATCAGTGCTAAGTGGGTCGGCACCATCGTTGCGGGCACGAAAGATGCTGGTACCGATAAAAATGGCCAGCACGGCCAGCAACAGCGTTCCCTCCAGTCGCCCCACCACGCCGCCCCACATCAGCAGCGCCGAGAGCAGTGTGGCACCGCCGAGAATGGGCATTTCACGACGCACCACCGTAGAGTGCACCGCCAGGGGAGAGATCAACGCCACCAGCCCGAGGATCAGGCCGATGTTGGCGATATTGGAGCCGTAGGCGTTGCCCAGCGCCAAGCCAGGATTGCCCTGACTCGCCGCCAGTGCCGAAACCACCAGTTCTGGCGCCGAGGTGCCAAAGCCGATCACCAGCATGCCGATCAGCAATGGCGAGATGCCGAAGCGTGCGGACGTAGCAGCCGCACCGTCAACGAAGCGCTCGGCGCTCCACACCAGCAGGATCAAGCCCGCCACCACCGCTACCGCAGGAAGGATCATCGTATTGCCTCGTGTACATTCAAGGGTGCATGTTTCTCTGTGGTGCCCAGTGTGCCAACGTGTCACACTTTTATATGACCCATCGTGCACGGTCGGCAGTGTAGGCCGCTCCCCGCCTGGGGTGAAGCCCTTCTGAAACGACTCGCCAGTAGGAGTGACATCGCCCTTGGCCCAGCGCCCCTTCCCTCTTCTGAAACGCATGCCCTCGCTGCCCACGGAAGCGCCGAGGGTGGATCGCACGCCGCCCGAATCCCGGGGTAGTCGCCGCCTGCGCGCCTGCCAGGAGTGTGACTGGGTGGTCGCCCTCCCCCCGCTACGCGCCGGCGAGCAGGCCGACTGCCCGCGCTGCGGCCATGCTCTGGTCAAACGCCACCTGCGCCCAGCCCAGCGCAGCATGGCGCTGGCGCTGTCCGCGCTGCTGGCGCTGGCCATGGCGCTCTCCTTCCCCTTCATCAGCTTCAGCGTGGGCGGAGTGGGCAACCGTATCGACCTCTCCCAGACCGCCACCACTCTCATCGGCTTCCACCAGCCGGTGGTGGCCGGGGCAGTGATCCTCACCATTATCGTGCTGCCGGCGGTCTACCTGCTGTGCGTCATCTGGCTGCAGTTGGGCCTACTGCGCGATGACCCGCTGCCCGCCAGCCGCACCATCGCCCGCTCCCTGGCCCATCTCAACCCCTGGATGATGGCCGACGTGTTTATCATTGGCGCCCTGGTCAGCCTGATCAAGATCGCCGGCATGGCCCAGATCGAGCTGGGCATCTCCTTCTGGGCCTTCTGCGCCTTTGCTCTGCTGCTGCTATTTACCACCCAGTCCATCGATGCCGACTGGATGTGGTTCTCCCTGGCCGGCGAGCCGCGAGCGCCCGAAGGCACCCGCACCGGCGAGACCGCCGCCCCTCAGGGGCTTGCCGGCTGTGCCACCTGCGGCCTGGTCAATCGGCTCGACCCCGAGGGTCGGGGACGCTGCAGACGCTGCGGTGAGCGGCTGCGCAGCCGCCTGCCCCATAGCCTGCAGCGCACCTGGGCGCTGCTCGCCGCCGCCACGGTGATGTATATTCCCGCCAACGTGTACCCGATCATGACCACCACCAGCCTCGGCCACTCGAGCCCCTCGACCATTATCGGGGGCGTGGTGGAACTGGTTCAGATGGGCTCCTGGCCGGTCGCCGCCGTGATCTTCATTGCCAGCGTCATCGTGCCGGTGGGCAAGCTGGTAGCGCTGGCCTGGCTCTGCCTGGTGGTGAGCCGCAGCAGCGAACTCAATGCCGCGGCACGCACCCGGCTCTATCGGGTCACCGAGTTCATCGGTCGCTGGTCGATGATCGATATCTTCGTGGTGGCAATTCTGGTGTCGCTGATCCGCGCAGGCTCGCTGATGTCGATCACTCCCGGACCCGCTGCCCTGGCCTTCGGCGCCATGGTGGTGATCACCATGCTGGCGGCCATGACCTTCGACCCGCGGCTACTCTGGGACGCACCGCTGCCGCGCCGCAATGCCCAACGAGATCAACACGACACTCAACGGAATCCCCCAGGAACTCGCCAGAATTCACAAGGAATAGCGGATGAGTGATGCACCTCGCGGCGAGCCCGCGCCCGAGCAGGATCAGCACAAGGCCAAGCCCTCTCCCCAGGCCCGCTTCTCGCCGATCTGGATAGTCCCCATCGTGGCCATCGTGATCGGCATGTGGCTGGTCTATGACAACTATCGCAGCCGCGGCCCTCAGGTGACCCTGGTGATGGCCAACGCGGAAGGGATCGAGGGCGGCAGCACCCTGATCAAGACCCGCAACGTCCAGGTCGGCCGCGTCGAGCGGGTCAACCTCTCCGAGGATCTGGCCACCGCGGTGATCACCGCCCGTATGAGCCCCGACACCGAGGACATGCTGGTGGAGGACAGTCGCTTCTGGGTGGTCAAGCCACGAGTGGGCCGGGAGGGCATCAGCGGCCTGGGCACCGTACTCTCCGGCGCCTTCATCCAGCTCGAGCCAGGCGACAGCGAGATCGCCTCCCGGGAGTTCCAGGTCAGCGATCAGCCGCCGGTAGCGCCGGCCGGGGCGGCCGGACTGCGCATCAACCTGGTCAGCCAGCTCGGCAATTCTCTGAGGGTCGGCGACCCTGTCACCTATCAAGGCTATACCGTGGGCCGCGTGGAGGAAGCCACGTTCGATGCCTTGACCCGGCGCATGCAGCACCGCATCTTCATCGAGGCCCCCTACAACACCCTGGTCACCGACAGCACCCGCTTCTGGTCGGCCAGCGGTATCGACCTGCGCCTGGACTCCGAGGGCTTTCGGGTCAACGTCGAGTCCTTTGAGGCGCTGCTGGGTGGCGGCGTCACCTTTGGCGTGCCCGAGGACCTGCCGCTGGGTGGCCCGGTGGAGCCAGACGTCACCTTCAACCTCTATCCCGATGAAGACAGTGCCCGGCAAGGCACCTTCAACCGCTACCTGGAGTATGTGCTGCTGGTAGACGACTCGGTGCGCGGCCTCTCACGGGGCGCCCCGGTAGAGTTCCGCGGCGTGCGCATCGGCACCGTGGCGGCGGTGCCCTGGAACTTCAATGCGCCTCAGCCCGAGGGCCGCACTGGCTTCTCCATTCCGGTACTGATTCGCATCGAACCCCAGCGGCTGGGAATTGAGAATCAGGACGTCGATCTGCCCGAGTGGCGAGAACGCCTCGATCGTCTCTTTAGCTCCGGCCTACGCGCCAACTTGAAGAGCGGCAATCTGCTCACCGGTGCAATGTTCGTCGACCTCAATTTCAACAGCGACCTGGCCGGTCAGCACGTGGCAGAAACCTTTGTCGAAAAGACGGTCTTCCCAACGGTGTCGGGCGGCTTTGCGCTGATCGAGTCCCAGGTAACCAACCTGCTGGCCAAGCTGAACGACCTGGAGATCGAGCCGCTGCTGGCCGGGCTCGATCGCAACCTGGCTGCCTCGGAGGCGATGCTCGGCGAGGTTCGCGAGCTCGCCACCTCCTTGAGCA
>JAIVHL010000143.1 GCA_020201075.1 Halomonas sp.
GCACATGGTCTGGACCGACTGCCTCGATCCCACCACCCGCCGCTTTCGGCCCGCGGATGAGTTGCGCGCGCGCTTCACGGCGCTCGGGTTACGGCCGGAGGCTGAAATCATTACCTATTGCCAGGGCGGCATTCGCGCCGCGCATACCGTTCATGCGCTAACCATCGCAGGCTTTGCACATGTGAAAAACTACGAGGGATCGTGGGCCGAATGGAGCCGGGCGCAGATGCCTGCAACCGTCGAACGCGGCTTCACGACCCCCGAACAGAACTAGAGGAACCACTATGACCCGAATTCTGTTTTTATGTGTCTCCAACTCAGCCCGCAGCCAAATGGCCGAGGGTCTGGCAAGGCACCTGTTGGGCGAAAACGCCGAGGTGATGAGCGCCGGCTCCCAGCCATCGCACGTTAACCCGAACGCCATCGCGGCCATGGCGGAAATCGGCATCGATATCAGCCAGCAACATAGCAAATCGGTGGACACCGTTGACCCAGCAGCCATCGATATGGTCGTTACCCTGTGCGCCGAAGAAGTCTGCCCGATTCTGCCAGGCAAAGTGAAACGCCTGCACTGGCCAATCAGCGATCCCGCCAGGAGCACGAGCGAACTGAGCAGTGAAGAAAATCTGGAACGCTTTCGCACCGCCCGCGAGCAGATAAAAGCCCGCATCGCCGTGCTGTCAGGCTTGCTCGACATGCCGCAAAGCCCTTCGGCAGAAGAGTTTCATGGCAGCATTCGCGTCCAGGACCTGCCGGGCAGCGCGCGTTTTTATGCCTGGCTGCTGAACACCTGGCCGAAGGAATGGACTCATCGCTATGCAACCTTTATTCGCAATGACCTGAACCTCAATTTTGTCCTGGTGGTTTCAGACGGCAAGGCGTTGCACCACGACACCCTCTACCACCTGGGCATCGGCGTAGCCGACCGGGGCGCAGTGATTGCGGCCTATCACCAGGCCGTGGCCTTCGGAGCACACATTGAAAAGCCGCCGCGGACCACCTGGAAGGGCACGCCACTGCATGAGCTGTGGCTGACCGACCCGGATGGCACGCTGATTGAAATTTATGCTCGTCTGACCGACGCTGAGCTCGCGAACAAACCCGCTGACGAATTGCCGGAGTTTCTGGTGCCGGGCACCGGCCCCGATGCGGTCTGATGCACAACTCAGTGAATTTGGTGGCGGTATGACTTCCGCCCCTATGACCACGCGATGATGCGCTTGCAGGACCCGGAGCAAACCAGGATCCTCATCGTCATCCTGGCGGCTGGTGCCGTAACCGAAGTACCCGAGATTACCCGCTCCGCGAAATCCTTAGTGCCCGTTATGCCGTCGTGCCGATGCAAGCCAATGACCCGGTAGGCGCAGACCGGCTTCGGGAACTGATAAGCATCGAGCCAGTTCTGCCGCCTCATTCACGTCGGCTCTGATCGGGCGGTCTGAAGCTGCTGGCCCGTAGCTTCTCTCATCAGGATCGGTATCTACGCCGTGAGAGCCCGCTGAGTAATACCCGAATACTGCTGTTTTATCGCCTTTCTATAACGTTCAGGAATCAATCGCAGCCGCCAAAGCAGCCGTGATCGCCGGCCGCCGCTGCGGTCGCTCTATTTCTGGTGCCGTGGTGGTCTCGCCAGGGCGTCAATTCAGCGCGGTCAGTCTCGGCAGCCCCTTCAGCAAGGTAGGCCACCATTTGTCGGCAGCGTCACCAAGGTGAACGGTGATGCGCCTTGCGTGCAGCGATAGCGTGGCGGTCCATCACGTCCTGGACGGTGGAGGCGCCGCGATCCGTCGACGAGAGGTGTACGTCCAGCGCCGACTTTACCTCGCCTATGTGCGCCTCGGCGCTGCCACGCTTGCGGTAAAACGCCAGAACTTTCTCCGGCGGCCAGTCGAACTTGCCGAGGTTGGTGACCAGGAAGAAGGCATGCAACAGCAGATCGTCGGGACGTTCCTGCACCACCATCACCACGCGACGCGGCGTTGCCCGGGACCCGGCTTGCTACTCCAGGTCGTGGTACCACTCCCGAGGTCGCTCGGGCGGGCGGCCTCGAGGCCGTTTCAGGTACGGCACCGCTAGCTTTTGGAGACCCGAGTGACTACGCAATCGACCCAGGTACTTGATATCACGATCTTCCAGGGCCTCCAGCGTGTCGTTGTCGGTGAAGCCCGCATCGATGCGCACCCGGACGCGGGTGCCAGTGCTCTGGTTGAGACGACGCACCAGGTGCGGGATCCAGGTATCGGCATTCTCGGCCGGGCCGGCGTTGCCCTCGCGCAGGAGGCCGCCGACCATTTCACCCATAGCGAATGGCCTCTTGGAATCGTGTTATTGCCATAAATTACTGATTCTATTTGAGTTTACCATTCGCTATTTTCGTTTTCAGTACTCCCTCATGAATATCCCGGGTTCACGTTTGCGTACCAGCGAAGTCCAAGGTGTAGCGAATCCCGAGATAGACCATGGCACACGGGGAAATACGCTTAACCTGTTCTTTTGACAGCCCGTCGTGACACACTCCGCGATAGATCAGCTTCCGCGCGATGCGGGGTTGCACGGTACAAATGCCGTTATGCCTGACGCCGCGATAGATCAGTGTAGTCATGTCATCGTCCTCTCAATGATTTGAACTGTGAGGCTTCATTCCAGAGTGTTTGCTTGGGGTCCATGTCATTACACCGCTCACTCCATGAATTCTCCCGATTGGCCCAGTGTTTAAATATTGGGTACTTTTGAAAGGTGGCAGGGTCGCTCACACCACTCCAGTGCTGGCGGTGCTTTTGGCCAAAAACGTGCTACTTTTGGCCTCAAGTGTTCTCTTTCTGCGAAAACGCGCTGGAATTTCTGATGTGTGCTGATGTGTGAGTTGCCTTCTTGATGAGCTAAAGACATAAAAAGGAATGATCTCGTGAATGCTGTCCCTAGTTACGATCGACAGCGCCGGGTGGTGATGCTGATCTATCCCCAGGTGGCCTCAGTGGATGTCTGTGGCCCGCTCGAACCATTCGGACTGGCCAACTTTCTGACCGGGCGTCGGCTATATGATCTGATTACGACATCGGTCGACGGTACGACCGTACCTGTCGCAGGGAACTTTCTGAAGATCGCTCCGACTTGTTGCTGTGCCGACTTGCCTGACCGAATCGAGCTGCTGCTAATCGCCGGAGGACCGGGCTGTTTCGCTACTGCCGAGGACAAGAGCATCACGTCATGGATTCGCAGGCTTGAACCTCGCTGTGCGCGCATCGGATCGGTGTGCACCGGCTCCACTGTTCTGTTGGCCTCGGGCATCACAAATGGACACAAAATCGCCACGCATTGGCTTGAGGCGATGCGCCTAAAGACGGACGCATCTTTCATGGCGCAGGTAGAACCCGACGCGATCTTTATCAATTCGGGGAAATTCTGGACCTCGGCAGGCATGCTGGCGGGCATCGATCTAGCCCTTGCAATAGTCGAGGCCGATCATGGGCGCGAGCTAGCACTGGATATTGCGCGTTTCATGGTTCTGGTCATGCGCCGCCGAGGCGGGCAGTCTCAGTTCAGTTCTCAACTGATGGCAGATGCAACGGAAGACCCCCGGATTCGCCGTGTACAACTGTATATCTGGGAAAATCCACAGTCAGACCTATCCCTTGCACGGCTGGCAAAGCGGGCGGCGATGAGCGAGCGGTCCCTCGGACGACGATTCAAAGAGGTCACGAACATCACGATTTCACGCTACATAGAAGATGTGCGCCTGAGCCTGGCCAGACGCCTACTAGAGACATCCGAGCAATCGATACAAACCGTGGCCGACAATGCCGGGTTCGGAACCACCACGACGCTACGCCGCGTCTTCGGACGCAGGCTGGGTGTCTCGCCACGTGTCTACAAGTCCAATTTCGGAACAGACAAAGCCGACGTGGTAGCTGGCATCGCAGCTGATGTCACAATGCGTATGGATCTCGAAAATATCGTGAGCGGCAAGTCAGTCTGGTAAATGGCGGAGCAAAAAAACCCTGACTTACCACATTAGACGCGTCGATCCCGCCGCTGCTGTCCCTGTCGATGTCTTAGCGTAGCAGCAGGGCACCGCTGTCACTGGTAGTTCGGTGGCCGCTCAGCTCGACACGAACAGAGCCAATGTAGGAGGGCGTCCAGGTGGTTAGGGTTTCACCCATGGCGGATGGTCCTCTTGGATCAGGTTCTTCGAGGAACACACTGATTTTTCAAGAGGATACTATCCGCTATCATCGTTTTCAGGCCGCCCTTATGAATAAGCCGGAGTAAGGGGATAATGTCCTGTTCTGATGGACGTTCCGGGACATTTTACGCGTAAGCCAGGCCCCAGCCCCGAGCAATAACATGCCGCCATACAGCATGCTCGATGCCGAAATAGGCAAACCCCATGGATATCAGACCAAGCCCGGCTGCCCATAGCACGACAGGCAGAGAGATAACGAGGGCCTCATAGTAGACCATGCCAGTGACCTCCCCGGGGCCTACCAATATCGGGGCGGCTATGACACTCAACTCATGTCACCCCCCCCCTGGCAACCAAGCGTAAACCCACCGCTCCAGATCACTAATGCCGGGGCAAGCGAAGAATTATGACGGCCGCAATAGCCAGTAGCACGATTGCTCCGGCTTCAAACAGGATATTTTGCGGATCCATCTCCTTACCCTGCAACACGATCAATCGCGCCAGAGCCGTAATAGCGATGAAAATCGGATAGATAAATGGTGAGCCGCGCCCGGTATAAGACACCACCACCATTGAAACCACCTCGGTGTAGAGAAACAGCAACAGAATATCGGCGAGGGCTACAATACCTCTGTCGTAGATGGCCAGAATCTCTATCAGCGCAGCGCCGAATGTCATCAGCCCCGTCAGGATCAACAGCAACTTCTGTATAACGTTGAAGCCACCCACAACGAAAAGCTGCTCTCCACGGCTGACATTTGGAGCTTCAGGTCTTTGTGAATCCGGGCCGTCAGTTTGACGCGAACCGTTCGAATCTGAATTACTCATGGCTAAACCTTTTTCTGTTTATCCAGGCTCGCAAGGGATCGCGTAGCAAGAGGGGATCTCGCTGGGCAGTGTCTACGAGTAGCGCAAGAAGGACCGTGCCGAGGGGCGTTGCTTGCCCGAGGTCTTGGGCAAAGGAGCCGATGGCTGGTTCTACCGGGACAACTTCAGCGTCGTGGTCGAGACCGGCGCGATGAATGCCGAGCCGATGACCGAGTATTGTCGGCGCCGGGGCTCATAGCGAACAGCTGAAGCGGTAGCGAGCGGTGCTAATCGTCGCTCAGCCCGGCAGCCAGGAGCCGTTCCCTGAGACGATGGTTTTCCTCGATCAGGTCTGTTGCCAGGGCGGCGAGTTCCGGTGCGGCCTCGAAGTCACGCTCCAGTTGACACATCCGGCGGGCACGGGTCAAGTCGCGACTGGTGAAACGCCAGCTCGCCACATAGGGCGATCCATCGGCCAACAGACCACTCTCGATGCGCTCGACCACCCAATCGGTTTCTACCGAGCAGGCCCGCGCCAGGTCTTCGAGGGTGAGGGTCGCCTCGTCGATCAGTTCGCCGCTGACAATATGCTGAACCATGTCCTAGCCTCCTCTCCGTTGGCGCGGATCGAAAGCGAGTTCATGCGCCATGGTCTCATAGAGTTCCCGGGCCCTGTCGGTATCGGCCGGGGGCAGCACCACTTCGAGTTCCACATAGAGATCACCCGGCTCCGGCCCGGGGATACCGCGCCCCTTCAGGCGCAACCGGCGACCGGTCTGTGACCCGTCAGGCACCCTGAGCTTGACCGCTCCCGCGGGAGTCGGAGTTTCGATACTGGCCCCCAGAGCGGCCTCCCAGGGCGTCACTGGCACCGTTTGATACACATCCCGCCCTTCGACCCGATAACGTGCATCCGGCGCAAAGTGGATCTCCAGATACAGGTCACCCGCCGGGCCACCGCCGACGCCGGGACTGCCCTGACCTGCGAGACGAATATGCTGCCCCTCCTTGACGCCCTTGGGTATACGCACGCTCAGGTTGTGATCGCGGGAGACCACGCGCCCTTGCGCGTCGACCTGAGGCACCTGGAGGGTGATCCCGCGGGTCGCGCCCTGGTAGGCATCCGCCAGATCGATGACGACCTTGGCATGACGATCCTCGCCGCGCATCTGATAGCCGCGCCCTCCTCGCCCTGACCGGCCGCCCTGGCCAAACAGGTTCGCAAAGAAGTCACTGAACTCACCGAGGTCGGCCTCCTCGAAACCACGCCCGCTAAATTCAAAGCCCGCATCCCAGTCAGGAGGCGGCTGGAAATCCTGGCCCGAATGATGCTGCTGAGCGAGCTGGTCATAGGCGAGGCGCTTCTCCGGATCGGACAGCACCGCCTTGGCCTCATTGAGCTCCTGCATGCGCTGCTCGGCTTCCGGCTCCTTGCTGACATCGGGATGAAATTTGCGCGCCAGCTTGCGATAAGCCTTCTTGATGTCGTCGGCCGTCGCGGTCTTCTCCACCCCGAGGACCTGGTAGTAATCCTTGAATTCCACGTGTGAACTCTCCGGCAGAGGCTAAGACCCTTCAGAGGCGTGATGACACGGGCACCGCTTCTGAGAAGATCCAGCCGTTTGATTCAAGGCTAGTCGAAAAACGTCGAGAGTCGGAAGTGCAATGTGCACGGTAGCATCAGATAAGTGGAGGGTAAGGACCTTTTCGGCGGCCATCAGCGCCTCTTCGACCCAGTCCGGCACTGTCTCAACAAGGCGATAGTAGACCCACTGACCCTCACGGCGATCGCTGAGCAGGCCGCAGGCGCGCAGCTGTGCCAGGTGACGCGAGACCTTGGGCTGCGAATCCTGCAGGCAGTGCGTCATCTCGCAAACGCACAGCTCTCCCTCGCGACGGATCAGCAGGGTCAGCGTCAGGCGAGTCTCATCGCCCAGACATTTGAACAGTCGAGCAGGTTCGAGCAAGGTCAAAATAACTACCTTCGTGGGCTTTAAAAGATCTCAATACTACGCCAAAGCAGGCCATATCGACAGGAACTCGAGTGCGCCACTGTGTCTCAGGCAGGCCCCAAGCGTCCCGGCGCTGATCGAAAAAGAGCGTTACTTGTTGATCTCGAGCCATAGCATCAGGCGCCGGCGGATCTCCTGCAGAGCCTGCTCGTAGGCATCGGCTCGGCCGATGTTGCGCGGATCACGAATATCCCAGTAGAGGTGCTCGTCGCTGGTGCCCTGCCAGTCGCGACACGCCTGCTGGGATTTGTCACAGAGCACAATCACCGCCGCAAAGTGTTCGCCGGAGAAGTCATCCAGCGACTTGCTGGCCAATCCCTCGGTGGAGATCCCCTGTTTCTTCAACGCCGACAGCGCCATCTCCTGGGGGGCATCGGGTTCGCTGCCCGCGCTGTGCGCCTCGAAGCGGTCGCCGGCCAGGTGACGAAGCAGCGCTTCGCCCATCAGCGAACGGGCAGAGTTGGCATTGCAGAGAAAGAGCGCGCGCTTCTTGGCCATGAATGTGGCTCCTGATGATGTGGGTATTCCATCTATAACAAGACGATGTGTCTATTTCATGACGTGCCTAGACAACAGCGGGGAGGCATCGGCCTCCCCGCTGTTGTCATTTCCCAAGCGTCGCTGCCTCAACCGTAGCGCCCGGTGATATAGTCCTCGGCTTTCTGGGTAGCCGGGTTGGAGAATATCGACTTGGTGTCGTTGTACTCAATGATCTCGCCCAAGTGGAAGAAGGCCGTGTAGTCGGACACGCGCGCCGCCTGCTGCATGTTGTGGGTCACGGTGATGATGGTGAACTGCGACTTCAGACGGTCCATCAGGTCCTCGATTGTGGCCGTCGAGATTGGGTCCAGTGCCGACGTCGGCTCATCCATCAGGATCACATCAGGCTGTACGGCAATGGCCCTGGCGATACACAGGCGCTGCTGCTGACCACCGGAGAGCGAGGTGCCAGGCTGCTGAAGCTTGTCCTTGACCTCCTCCCAAAGTCCCGCATCGCGCAGCGCCTTCTCCACCAGTTCGTCCTCTTCCGGCTTGCGGCTCACCAGGTCATGCATGCGCGGGGCGTAAGCCACGTTCTCATAGATCGACTTGGGGAAGGGATTGGGCTTCTGGAACACCATGCCCACACGCTTGCGCAGCGCCACTTCATCCATTTTAGCTGCGTTAACATCACGGCCGTCCATTTCCACCAACCCTGTGATACTGACGCTGGGAATCAGGTCATTCATACGATTGAGACAGCGCAAAAAGGTCGATTTACCGCAGCCCGACGGGCCAATGAGAGCGGTCACGTTATTCTGAAAAAGGTCAATATTAATGTTGCTCAGCGCCTGTTCGTTACCGTACCAAAGGTTCAGATCGCGCACACGGATGCTTAAATCGTGGCTGGCGCTGTCATTGTGCGTGCAAGGCTGACCGACAGAAGGCGTCTGCTGATCCACTTTTTCAGGTGCTTGACTGTTCATACTCTTCATAATTAATTCCTTGAAAACGGCCGATTTACCAGCGACGCTCAAACTTTTTACGCAACATAACCGCAGAAGCATTTAACGAGATGAGTACTGCCAAAAGCACAATAATGCCACCCGCGGTTTTTTCCACAAAGGCTCGATCCGGCTCATTGGCCCAGGTAAACACTTGCGCAGGCATCACCGTGGCCGCATCTGTAAACGAGGCCGTGACATCGGGAATAAACGCTACCATGCCAACGATAATCAGCGGTGCGGTTTCTCCCATGGCCTGGGCCAGGCCGATGATCGAACCTGTCATGATGCCCGGCATGGCCAGCGGCAATACGTGGTCACGCACCACCTGCCAGCGCGAGCAACCGACGCCGAAGGCGGCATGGCGGATCGAATCCGGCACGCTGCGCAGAGCCGTGCGGGTCGAGATAATGATCACCGGCAGCGTCATCAGCGCCAGCGTCATACCGCCCACCAGCGGCGTAGAACGCGGCACGCCAAAGAAATTGATAAAAATTGCCAAGCCAAGCAGACCAAACAGAATGGAAGGTATGGCGGCCAGGTTGTTGATGTTGATTTCGATAAGCTGGGTCAGGCGGTTATCTGCAGCAAATTCTTCCAGATAAACGGCGGTCATCACACCAATGGGGAAAGCAATCGCCAGAGTGACGATCATAGTCATTACGGTACCGACCACCGCTGACATGATGCCTGCCAGTTCGGGCATTTTCGAATCACCGCGAGAGAAAAAGCCCGTATTGAATTGCATCTCGACTTTGCCACTTTCCACCAGCCGATCAATTATCTCCTTATCCTCGTCATCAAGGCGAACTAGATTCCCCTTGAGGTACTGATCGACCTCACCACTGGCCAACACCCAACGCTGCTCCGTTGTCCCCAGAAGCGAGGGATCATTACGCATGTCAAGAGGAATAACCCGCACCACACTGCGGCTGACAATGTCTGATAAATCCCTGTCAATTGCTGCCCGACCGCTCCGTGACGCTTCTTCAGAGTAATTGACCTCTATGTTGACCATTGCCTGCTGAAACGCCGGCAGCCCCTTGTTCAACATATCGGCAAAGAAAATCAACAGAAATGACGCCGCCAGCGCCAGCGCACCCATTGACATGTACTTCAAGCGGGCTGATTTACGGTGCCGCCGCTCGAGCTGCTGACTGATCTTTTCGAATGAATCACTCATTGAGATATCCTGGCGTTACAGATTGTTGACGCGGTATTTTTCACGGAAGCGACGGATCATGATCACTGACACAAGATTCAAGGCCAGCGTCACGACAAACAGCACCAGACCCAAGGCGAAAGCCGATAGCGTTTCAGCACTATCGAACTCCAGATCACCAGTCATGGCGGCGACGATCCGCACCGTTACGGTGGTCATTTCTTCCAGCGGATTGATCGTCAGGTTGGGCCGCATACCGGCGGCCATCACCACAATCATGGTTTCACCCAGCGCGCGCGACATGCCCAGAAGAGATGCGGAAATAATACCGGGAAGTGCCGCAGGCACGACCACGTCACGAATCGTTTCCCCTTTGGTCATTCCCAGCGCCAATGACCCCTGACGCATACTGTCCGGTACCGCATTGATCACATCGTCAGAAAGCGAGGAAATGAAAGGTATGATCATGATTCCCATCACGATCCCGGGTGCCAGGGCGTTATTGAATGAAGCATCCAGGCCAATGCTGTCGGCGACACGCACAATAAAAGGCGCCACGGTAATCGCCGCAAAAAAGCCGTAGACGACGGTAGGAATACCTGCCAAAACTTCCAGCATGGGTTTGGCGACGGCGCGTACCCGCCTTGGCGCGTACTCCCCCATGTAAATAGCAGAGAGCAGACCCACGGGAACGGCAACCGCCATGGCAATGGCCGTGATAAAGAAGGTACCTGCAAACAGCGGCACCGAACCGAACTCAGCGCCGCCACTAGCGCCTTCACCACGACCGGCAGCCATGAGAAAACTGTTACCGGGCGCCCAAGTGGTGCCGGTGATGAACTCCCAGAAGCTGTGCATCTGGAAAAAGTTAAGCGCCTGACCGACGATCGATATCAGTATACCGAGAGTGGTCAGGATCGAGACAGTCGCCGCCCCCGCCAGCACCCAACGTATCACCCGCTCGATAGCCTGGCGCGCGTGGAAGTTGGCGCGGACCAGTGTCATCCCCACCGCAAGACCGATGGCGGCTAACACCAGACTTGCCAGAAGTAGCGAAAATGTCGGGATGTCAGCCCCGAGAAGCAACATGACAAAAGCGCCCAATGCACTCAACAAGATGGCAGGGCCTGCGGTTGCGACAACGGCAAACCAGGCATACTGGTCAGGCTGGGAAAACATAGCGGTGCCAGAGGCACGTACCTGAGTCGCTTTTTTACGCGCGGTAAAAAAAGCCATTACCCCAAGCAGCATAAGCACGCCACAAAAGATCAAGAAAGGGTTATTAATCAGCATCGTGGGTGTCTCTGGTTAGACAATGAATCGACTTTGCGCATGGTGACGCACAAAGATGACAGCAATATGACAGAGCCGCGAAGAGACACAGAGCCGCCGGAATAACGGCCTAAAAAAGAAAACCGACGCCACCTGGCGTCGGTCTTCCCATCTAGCGCAACTGTTTACTTGAGCATATCAACGGTCAGCTGCTTGCGATCAGCCAGGTCGGCCTGAACGCGATCCAGTGCTTCCGCTGTCGGGAGGATCAGACCGATACTCTTCAACAGGCCATCCTCACCAATCATCATGTCAGAGGCAAACATCTCGGCGTATTCGTACATGACCGGCACCTCATCCGCGTGCTGGTTCTTGACATAGAAGAACATGGTACGCGCGACCGGGTACTCATCAGAGGCGATGGTGTCAGGCGTGGGCGCTACACCGTCGATAGTGGAACCAATCAGCACATGATCGTTTTCTTCCAGGAAGGAGTACCCGAAGATACCGAAGGCCGTTCTGTCCTGGGTCAGGCGCTGAACAATCAGGTTATCGTTTTCGCCACCGTCAACCCAGCCACCATCGGTGCGCAGGTCAGAATACTCTTCACCATACTCCGGGAAGCTTTCAGACGCAGCTTCCATGACCATCTCATCAAAGGAATCACGGGTACCGGAAGTCGTCGGCGGCCCCACGATCACAATTTCACGATCCGGAAAGGACGAGTCGATCTGGTTCCAGTTGGTGTAGGGGTTTTCAACCAGCTTGCCATCCACCGGTACCAGCTGCGCAGCTGCCAGGAAGATCTGCTCGCGTGTCACCGGCATCGGCTCATTTTCGTTTGACTGAGCAAAGGCGATACCGTCACTACCGATGTAGACTTCGGTAATGTCCGTCACGCCATTTTCTTCACAGCGCTCAAATTCGGAAACCTTCATGCGGCGCGAGGAGTTGGTAACATCCGGCGTACCGGTACCGACACCATTACAGAACAAGCGCATGCCGCCACCTGAACCGGTAGATTCAATCACCGGTGTCGGGTAGTTGGTGGTGGCACCGAACTCTTCAGCAACAAAGCTGGAAAACGGATACACGGTGCTGGAGCCCACGATGTTGATTTGTTCGCGGGCTTGAGCCACACCGACAACACCCATTACGGCGGCGGCAATAACGGTTGTCTTGAGAATGCGATTCATGGAGCGATCTCCTGATTGGGACAGTGTTAAACCTTGCAAGGCACACATTGCCCCAGTCAGATGACAGCTTCATGACAAACGACAGCAATCAGCAGAGGCCAAATGGCGGCTAGAAACGCCGCCCCAGCACCACCGGAAACAGAGCGCCAAACCCGGCAATGGGCGATGGGACTCGCCGGCCAGCCCTCGGCTTGTGTCGGCCCGAATCCACAGCGCCTCAGGCATCGCCGGCGCGGCCCGCCAGCAAACGCAGCCCCAGGTTGCCGATCAATGCGGCGCCCAGCATGGTACCCACCACGGGCCAGGCGCTGTCCACCTCGAAGGCACCAACCAACACCCCGGCCAGCGCTCCGCAGGAAAACTGGATACTGCCCTGCAGCGCTGCCGCAGTGGCGCTCATATGGTGGAAGTAATCGAGCAGGGCGGAGATGGCGTTGGGTGCCACCAGGCCGATGGTGGCAGCGAACACCATGATCAGCGGCACCATGCTCCATAGCGACTCCAGGCCGCTGGCCACCACCAGCACGAGGCCGACGGCCGCTGCCAGCTGGATGGCCAGGCCCAGGCGCAGATTCTGCTGGGGGCTGCGCCGTCTCAACAGGCGGATATTGAGACGGTTGGAGGCCGCCATGGCCAACACGTTGACCCCGAATACCAGCGGATAGAGGCCCGGCGAAAGGCCATAGTGCTCCAGATAGAGAAAGGGCGAGGCGGTGATGAAGGCGAACAGCCCCGCAAACGACATGGAGGCGGCGCACACATAGCCCATGGCCTGGCGGTGGCGCAGCACGCTGGCGTAGTTGGCCAGCACCTGGCGCGGCGAGGCCGTAGGCGACCCCGGGGCCCGGGTCTCAGGCAGGCGGGTGCCAAGCAGCCACATCAGGAAGGCGGCATACACCGCCAGAAAGATGAAGATCAGCCACCACTCCCCCAGATAGAGCAGGCCGCTGCCCACCACCGGCGCCACCAGAGGCGCCATCAGCATGATGATCGCCATGGTCGACATCACCTTGGCCGCCTCGCGCCCGCTAAAACAGTCGCGTACGATCGCCGCCGAATTGACCACCGTGGCGCCGCCGCCTAGGGCCTGGACGAAACGCCAGGCCAGCAGCTCGGGCAGCGAGCTCACCGTGGTGATGGCGAGGCTTGCCAGCAGGAAGACCACCAGGCCGCCGAGCAGCACCGGCTTGCGGCCGATACGATCCGAGAGTGGGCCGAACAGCAGCTGGCCCAGGGCGAAGCCGGCCAGGAAGGCGGAGAGCGAAAGCTCGGTATGATGGATGCTGGCACCCACGGCATCGGCCAGAGCCGCCATGGCAGGCAGGTAGGCGTCGATGGCAAAGGGCGCCAGGGCTGTGTTGGCAGCCACCAGCAGCGCCACGCGATTTGCACTGAGCGTCAAGGCAGCTCCTTCGAGACAGAACAGAACTTTAATAGGCCGCTAATCATAACCCATCGACGCGAGCCTGTCCGGCGTCTGTTCCCTGTCACGCGGGCTTGCTAAAGTGTCAGCCTCGTTTATTTCAGGAGCCACGCCACATGGCCGACGATCTGCTTTCGCAACTCCGGCAAATGACCACCGTGGTCGCCGACACCGGCGACATCGACGCCATCCGTCGGTTCGAGCCTACCGACGCCACCACCAATCCCTCGCTGATCCTGCAGGCCGCCCAGTTGGAAGGGCGTCGCCATCGGCTGGCCGAGATCGCCCGCCAGGCCGCCGATATCGACGACGCCCTGGACGCCGTAGCCGTGGAGATCGGCAGCGAGATCAGCTCCCTGGTGCCGGGCTACGTCTCCACCGAGGTGAGCGCCCGGCTCTCCTTCGACACCGACGCCACCCTGGCTCGCGCCCGCTCGCTGATCGAGCGCTATGGCTGCCACGGTGTCGGTCCGGAGCGCATCCTGATCAAGGTCGCCGCCACCTGGGAAGGCATCCGCGCCGCCCAACAGCTCGAACGTGAAGGCATCCACACTAACCTGACCCTGCTGTTCGGCTTTGCCCAGGCACAGGCCTGCGCCGACGCCGGCGTAACTCTGGTCTCGCCGTTCGTGGGACGCATCCTCGACTGGCACAAGGCCCAGTCACCGGATGCCGACTTCAGCGGCGACAACGACCCCGGGGTCCGGTCGGTCAAGCGCATCTACGAGCACTACAAGGGGCATGGCTACGACACCATCGTGATGGGGGCGAGCTTTCGTAACGCCGGCGAGATCCTGGCGCTGGCCGGCTGCGACCGGCTGACCATCTCTCCTGCCCTGCTCGGCGAGCTGGCCGACACCAGCGGCCCCCTGGCGCGCCGACTCTCTGCGCAGGATGCCGAGACTCAGGTCTCGGAGCCGCTGCACGAGGCCGATTATCGCTGGGAGATGAACGAGGACGCCATGGCCACGGATAAACTGGCCGAGGGCATTCGCAAGTTTATGGGGGATCAGCGCAAGCTGGAAGAGCTGCTGGGCGAGCTGCGTCAGGCGTAACGAATGACGGGGAAGACACACCCATCATCCAGGGCAAATGCCGGCGAATGCCCTGGAGCGTAATCGGGAGCCTCTCGCCGGGAAAGCTCTCTGCCTCCATTCGCGGAATCAATGGTGGTGGGGGTGAGGGTCGACCTCCTGGGCCTCGAGCATCTCTACCAGAGGCTGGAACTCCTCACGGTTATGATCGTTCATGCGCATCAGGATGCGATGCGCCTCGAGAATGCGTTGGCGGGTGTTCTCCACGTCACAGGGGATCTCCGGCAGGTCGCACAGCTCACAGACTTCGGTGATGGGCGCCTCCACCTGGGTGAAATAGCGGGCAAAACCCATCACGTCCAGCATGCGCTGAATGTCGGGGTTGTCGGCGATGATCGTGGGGCGCTCGGCCAACCGCCCTTCCACGGCCATGGCCACCTTGGCCAGGAAACCCAGCGCCGTGGAGTCCACGTTGGAGGCGTCGCGCAGATCAATGATAAGGCTGACAAGTCCAGGGGTCTCGGCGAGCTGCTGGGCCTGGCGGTCCAGCGTCGCAGAAAGCGTCAGGCGCACATCGCCGCACAGTTTGAGAACGAAGACACCGGCATCGAATGCCGCCTTGATGCGTCCTTCATGAATCAACATTGCCAAATCCGCTCAACATCATGATGGTCAGGTCGTCGGGCAGGGCCTCGATTCCCGTATCCAGGCTGGCATGATCACCGCTGGCCAAATGGCCAAGCGCCAGGCTGGTCCGCAGGTCGTCCAGCGTCTTGCTGGCCAGAACCCGCTGCTCGAGTTCCTTGAGCCGCGTGTCGAGCGTTTCGCCCGGCAGGCATTCCAATACTCCATCCGAACACAACCACAGTCGGAAGTTCTCGGGTAGCGAACACCCCAAGATAGGGTATTCGGCGCCGGGAAACAGCCCCACCGGCATGCCCACGCCTGGAAGGGGATACACCTCACCGTTCGTCACCATCAGGGGCATGGGCAGCTGCGCGCCCAGCGAATAGTGCAGATAGCGGCGCTCAAGGTCAATGACCCCGACGAACAGGGTGGCATGCTTGCCGATGCCGGTTTCCAGCAATTCGCGGTTGAGATCAGACAGCCAGCGCGGCGGCAGGGCCTCTGGTGCACTCCCGTCCCACTCCCCCTGCCAGCGGTTAGCCAGGTACTTGAGCAGCACGGTGACGAACGCCGACGAGGCGCCATGACCGGAGACGTCGGCAAAGTAGAACAGCAGGTGGCGCTCATCCAGGCGCTGGAAATCCAGGAAGTCGCCGGACAGGTAGAGCCAGGGGGCGAACCAGTAGTCGCAGGTCACGCCGGCCGCCGTCTGGGGCCTTGGCGGCAGCAGCTTGCGCTGGATCTGCCCGCCGGCCTGCTGGTCAAGGCGCAGCATCGCTAGATGGGTCTCCAGGCTCTCGTTGAGCTCTTCAAGCCGCACCTGATCCTCGCGCCTCGCTTCTTCCAGCCGCCGCAGCTCGATCACCTTGCGAATCATACGCCGCAGAAGCTGCCCGTGGCGCAGCGGCTCGACGATGTAATCCACCAGCCCGGCATCGATTGCGGAGAGCAAACCAGGCGAGCGGCGGCTATCGCTGACCACCAGCGTCGGCAGGCGCTCGCAGAGGGGTTCCCACTGCTCATCGGACAGCGCACGTACGTGAGCTACCACCAGCGACACCTCTGGCGGCAGCTCATCGGGGCTTTCGGCAGCGATCACCGCCAGGCCGTCGCGGGCGATGGTCTCGGCCAGAGCATCACGCGCAGGGCCCGGGGCATCGATCACACCGATCAGCTGCTTGGGACGATCCATGAAAAGGGGCCTCAGTCTGAGAAGGCGTCGTCGAAGTCGGCGTCGTCGAAGTCCGTATCATCGAAATCGAAGTCATCCGCGGCGAAGGGGTCTTCGCCCATCTCACCATCGTTGATCTCGAAGCGGCGACGCTGCAGCCAGGCATCGCGGATAAAGCTGTAGCGGTCGCCGGAAATCAGCTCCTCCTGGTCGAGCAGCCCGGCGCGCACGTCAACGATTCTCAGCGCCGTAAGGCCGTAGCGCACCTTGTCCTCCTCGATGTAGTAGGTGGGATAGGTCACCATGTCGGCGGGCATACCGCCGGTATCGCGCAGCGTGCTGGGTCCCAGCAGAGGCAGCACTAAATACCGTGACTCCCCCCACCCCCAGACCGCCAGGGTCTGGCCAAAGTCCTCTTCGCGGCCGGTGATCTCCATGTGGCTGGCGAAATCCCAAAGGCCACCGATGCCCACCGTGGTATTGATCAAGAAACGCGACAGGGAGATGCCCGCGTTGGCCGGCTTGCCCTGCAGCAGGCTGTTGAGCGCCGTACGCGGCTCGCCCAGGTTGGAGAAGAAGTTGCCCACCCCGGTCTGAACCGGCTGCGGCGTCACTGCCCGGTAGCCGCGTGCGGTAGGCTTGAGCACCGCGCGATCCACGGCATCGTTGAAGATGAAGACGCGGCGGTTGAAGCCCTCCCAGGGATCATCGGAATGGCGCTCCTCCACCGCTGCCGTGCTGGCACAGCCGGCCAGAAGCGCCACTGATAGCAGACCCGCCACCGCCTTGCCATGCTTGCCTTTCTTGCTGACTACCATTGGTCTCTCCCTGCGGCTTGATCTACGAGTTGTACTACCAGTCATTACCCAGTCAGTCATTATCAGAGTGTCAGGCACGCCTTACCACCACGCTGCCGGCGCTGTAACCCGCTCCGAAGGAGCAGATCACTCCCAGCGCTCCCGGCGCCAGGCCATCGCGGTGCAGATGGAAGGCGATGATCGACCCGGCGGAGCTGGTGTTGGCAAAGCGGTCGAGGATCACCGGTGCCTCCTGCTCGCTGGGGTCGCGGCCGAGCACTCGGCGGGCGATCAAGTCGTTCATATGACGATTGGCCTGATGCAGCCACATGCGCGCCAGGTCATCGCCACATTGATCGAGACTCGCCAGGTGATCGCTGATCAGCGCCGCCACCAGCGGGCATACCTCCTTGAAGACCCGTCGTCCCTCCTGGACGAACAGCTTGTCCAACGCCTGCGGGTCCGTATCCGTCACCCGGTTCAGAAAGCCCGCATTGTTGCGGATGGCGTTGGAGAAGCGGGTCACCAGCCGGGTGCCGAGGATTTCGAAGCGTACACCAGCAGTCGCCAGATCATCGCGCTCCAGCACGATGGCGGTACAGGCATCACCGAAGATGAAATGGCTGTCGCGGTCGCGGAAATTGAGATGCGCAGAGCAAATTTCCGGATTCACCACCAGGGCACGGGTTGCATTCCCGGCACGGATGGCATTGGCAGCGGTCTCGATGGCAAACGTGGCCGAGCTACAGGCCACGTTCATATCGAAGGCGTAGCCGCCGGCACCCAGCTGGGCCTGCAGCTCCACCGCGATTGCCGGGTAAGGACGCTCCAGGTTTGAACAGCCGACGATCACCAGATCGATATTCTCTGCGGCCACGCCGGCTTGCTCCAGTGCCTGGCGCGCCGCGGTGGCGCCCATCTCGCACTGAAGCGAGGGCTCGTCGTTGCTGCGCTCGCGCAGCCGCGGACGCATCCGTTCGGGGTCCAGAATGCCCTCGGCATCAAGCACATGGCGACTGTGGATCCCCGACGCCTTGACGATGAACTCGCTGCTGGAGTGCGTCAGGCGTTCCTCGACACCGGCCTCGGCGCGGCGCCCATTCTCGGCATCCACCCAGGCATTGAACGAGGCCACCAGGGCATCATTGTCGATGATGTGGTCCGGCGCGAAGAGCCCTGTGCCGGTGATCACAACGTTGGTCATGGATAACTCCCTTGTCGCGGCCCTCGGCCGCCCAGGCCGCTTGCGGCGGCCGCTGTTCATCGGGGCTCAGGGGCGCCCGGTGATCTCCGCCCAGCGCTTCTCGAGCCGCTTGGGGGAAACCGCAAATCGGGTACCCAGCTGCTGGGCAAAGAGTGACACACGCAGCTCCTCGATCCACCAACGAAACTCCGCCAGCGCCGGCGGCGCCATGCCGCCGCGCTGCTCGCTCTCAAGTCGGGCCTCAAGGCGCGACTCGAGAGCCTGAATCTCCTGCATGTGCATCTGGTCGCGCATGCGCTCACGTGGCGCCTTCTCCAGGCGAATCTGCGCCGCCTCCATGTAGCGCGGGTACTCGTCGAGCCATTCGCCGGCCTCGCTCACAAAACCGGGGTGTACCAGACGCGCCATCTGAACCTTGAGATCACTGTAGACCAGCGCTAGCGCCAGGTTCAGGTTGCCCTTCAGCGCCTTGGCAACCGCCAGATGGCCCTTGAGCGCGGCCTCCAGCGTGCCTATCAGCGCCTCGGCGCGGGGCATGAGCTCCCCCTGGGTGGCCGTCAGGCGCGTCTCCAGCTCGGCTGCCGAACGCGGCAGCGGGTCCGCTGCCACCACCCGGGTAAACACCGCCCGAACCACATCATCGGTCAGCTGACGCTTGCTGCCCACCTTGGCGAACAGCAGCGCGCAGGTGCCGAGCGGGCAGCGCCTCATCAGGGAGCCCATCTATTGACGCTTCCAGACGCGCCTCGGCGGCCAGCGACCGAGCCCCCTGCCCGGCCGCCGCCTCGAAACGTCGCTCCATCTCCCGGACGTCGCGTCCCTGCCCCAGCACGCGGCCTTCATGGTCCACTACGTTGAGGTTCATCACCAGGTGGGGGTCGAGCTGGCCCAGCTGCCAGTCATCGGGGTGAACTCGCACGCCGGTCTTGCGGCGCAGGAACTCGCCCAGCGCTTCGGTGAGCGGCACGTCGTCGGGGACGATCGCTTCCAGGGCGGCATCCACCCAGTCGGGAATCGGCACCACTTGACGGCGAAGCGCCTTGGGCAGCGACTTCATCAGCGCAATGCACTTCTCGCGCAGCAGACCCGGCACCAACCACTCGAGCCGGGCCAGGGGCAGCTGAGGCAGCATGGCGGCGGGCACGGTAAGCGTCACGCCATCGTCGACCGCGCCAGGCTCGAAGTGGTAGTGCAGCGGATAGCGCACGCCGTTCAGGACCAGCACGTCAGGATAGTCGGCCTGGGTGATCTCGCTGGCCTCCCGAGCCAGCAGCGCGGCGCGGTCGAACTTGAGCACCTCGGGGTTCTTGGCCTCGGCTTGCTTGCGCCAGGCTTCGAAGCCCTTGCCGTTGTAGATGCCCTCTGGGACGCGCTCGTCGTAAAAGGCGAACAGCGTCTCTTCGTCCACCAGGATGTCGCGGCGGCGGGCGCGATCCTCCAGCCCCTCAACCTCCTCGATCAGCGCGCGGTTGTGGGTGAAGAAGTCGCCTCGGGTCCTGAATTCCCCCTCCACCAGGGCCCGGCGGATAAACAGCTCGCGGGACTCGGCCGGTGCAATGGGCCCATAGTGCACCCGGCGCCCGCTGACGATGGGCAGGCCGAACAGGGTCACCTGCTCCTTGGCCACCACCTGAGCGCGCTTCATCTCCCAGTGGGGATCCGCATAGTTGCGCTTCACCAGGTGGCCGGCCTGGGGCTCGATCCACTGAGGGTCGATCTTCGCCACGGTGCGGGCAAAAAGCTTCGTCGTTTCCACCAGTTCAAAGGCCATCAGCCACTTGGGGGACTTCTTCGCCAGCCCCGAGCCCGGATGAATGACGAACTTGCGGTTGCGCGCGCCGAGGTATTCGCGGTTCTCGATAGCCAGGCCCAGGTGGGAGAGCAGTCCGGGCAGCAGCGCTCGGTGCAGCGTTACGGCGTTCTGCCGCCGCGCCTGGACACGCTGTTCGTGCTCGCCCTCGCCCTTGGCCAGCTCTTTTTCATCCAGGACGTTTTCATCCAGGACGCCAGCGCCGAAGCTGGTTGCCGGTGAGCGCCTCGCGTGCCGCCTCGATGCCGTCCCACAGGTTGAGCAGGGCCACGAAGTCGGAGTCGGGGTCCTGCCAGCGGCGATGGGCCTGATCGGCGGCCTGGCGCTTCTCCGCCGGCCGATCGCGGGGGTCCTGAACCGCCAGGCCAGCCACCACGATCAGCACATCGCGCAGCCCTCCCTGCTCGGCGCCGGACAGCACCATGCGTGCCAGGCGCGGATCGATGGGCAGGCGGGCCAGTTTGCGGCCGACGGGGCTGATCCCGCCCTGATCGTCCACCGCCCCCAGCTCGAAGAGCAGCCGAAAGCCATCGGTGATAAAACGCGAATCGGGCGGGTCGACAAAGGGAAAGGCCTCGATGTCGCCCAGCTTCAGCGACAGCATAGAGAGAATCACCGAGGCCAGGTTGGTGCGGCGGATCTCGGGGTCGGTGAAGGCGGGCCGGGCGAGGAAATCCTCCTCGTCGTAAAGACGGATGCACACCCCTTCCGCCACCCGGCCGCAGCGGCCCATGCGCTGGTTGGCACTGGCCTGGCTGACCGGCTCTACCGGCAGGCGTTGAATCTTGGTGCGGTAGCTGTAACGGCTGATGCGCACCAGCCCAGGATCGATCACGTAGCGAATGCCCGGCACGGTGAGCGATGTCTCGGCGACGTTGGTGGCCAGCACGATTCGCCGCCCGGTGTGGGGGGCGAAGACCCGGTTCTGCTCGGCGTTGGAGAGCCGCGCGTAGAGCGGCAGGATCTCGGTGCCGCGCAGGTCGGCTCGGCGCAGGGTATCAGCGGTCTCGCGGATTTCGCGCTCGCCGGGCAGAAACACCAGGATGTCTCGAGGGCCGTGGAGCCAGCGCTTGTCGCGCTCGATCAGTTCGATCTCTTCTACCGCATGCAGGATGCCCTCCTGCAGGGTGCGATCCTCTTCATCTTCGGCCTCGCGCACCAGCGGGCGGTAATGCAGCTCCACCGGATAGGTGCGTCCGGAGACCTCCACCACCGGCGCAGGCCTTGGGGGCTGGCCGCCCTCGGCGGGCCGAGCGAAGTGGGCGGCGAAGCGCTCCACGTCAATGGTGGCCGAGGTGATGATCACCTTGAGCTCGGGGCGGCGAGGCAGCAGCCGCTTCAGGTAACCCAGCAGAAAATCGATGTTGAGGCTGCGTTCGTGAGCCTCGTCGATGATGATGACTTCATAACGGCGCAGATCGGGGTCGTGGCGAGTCTCGGCCAGCAAAATACCGTCGGTCATCAGCTTGACCAGAGTGTGCTCGCTGCTCTGGTCGGTGAAGCGCACCTGATACCCGACCTGCTCCCCCAACGGGGTCTCGAGCTCCTCGGCCAGGCGCGTGGCCACCGAACGCGCCGCCAGCCTTCGCGGCTGGGTATGGCCGATCAACCCTCGACGACCTAGCCCCAGTTCCAGGCAGATCTTGGGCAGCTGGGTGGTCTTGCCGGAGCCGGTCTCGCCTGCCACCACCACTACCTGGTGGTCACGCAGAGCCGCCAGGATCTCCTCGCGACGCTCCGCCACGGGAAGCTCGACGGGATAGTTCAGCGTTACCGGGCGCGACGCACGACGCTCAACCGCTTCCCGGGAGCGGGCCACGGCCTGGGCCGCCTCGTTCAGACCACGATCCGCCGGCTTACCCTCCTTCACCCGGCGTGCCAGGCCATGCAGCCGCTTGTCGAGCGACGGACGGTCGCGCAGCAGCACGCCGTCGAGCGCCTGGCGCAAGGCGCGAAGGCGGTCGGCATCGGTTTGGGCGGCGGCAAGAGAAACGTCGGTGGTCACGTCGGACACATTGGCTCCGCGGGTGGGTGGCAACAAGACAAACCGCCCGTATCGGCAAACCGATACGGGCTACTCATTGTAACGCCGCCGCCTGGGCGACGCCTAATCCAGGCCATTGAGGCTGGCTATGGTCTGGCAAACCATCCCCTATCGTACGCCGGGATCGACCTTGACCTTCTCGCGCTCTTCGTCGCGAAGCTGGCGGCGCAACACCTTGCCCACGTTGGTCTTGGGGAGCTCATCGCGCAGCTCCACGTACTTGGGCACCTTGTAGCCGGTCATCTCCTTCTTGCACCAGGCACGCAGCTCGTCGGGATCGAGGTCATCGGAACGCGCGACCACGAACAGCTTGATGGCCTCGCCGCTGTTCTCGTCGGCCACACCCACCGCTGCGGACTCAAGCACACCCGGATGGATAGCGACAACGTCCTCCACCTCGTTGGGGTACACGTTGAAGCCCGAGACCAGAATCATGTCCTTCTTGCGGTCCACGATGCGGATGTAGCCGTCCTCCTGAAGCACCGCAATATCACCGGTGTGGAACCATCCCTCGGCGTCCATCACCTTGACGGTCTCGTCGTCGCGGTTCCAGTAACCCTTCATCACCTGGGGGCCCTGCACGCAGAGTTCGCCCGGTTCGCCAAAGGGAAGGTCGTTCCCGTCGGCATCCACCACCTTGACCCGGGTCCCGGCTACCGGCTTGCCGATGCTACCCAGCTGGATGGCGTCCACCGGGTTGAAACTCACCACCGGGGACGTCTCGGTGAGCCCATAACCCTCGGCAATCTCACAGCCAGTGACCTCCTTCCAGCGCTCCGCGGAAGACTTCGTCAGCGCCATGCCGCCCGAGATGGTCAAGTGCAGCCTGGAAAAGTCCAGCGCACGAAAATCCTCACGGTTGCACAGGGCGTTGAACAGGGTATTCAAGCCGATAAAGGCGGTGAACTTGAGCCCCTTGAGTTCCTTGACGAAATTGGGCAAATCGCGCGGGTTGGTGATCAGTATGGAGTGGTTGCCGGTCTCCATCAGGAACAGGCAGTTCACCGTAAAGGTGTAGATGTGATAGACGGGCAGAGGCGCGATCACCACTTCCTCGCCGTTGTTGAGGCCGGGGCCAATGGCCTGCCCGGCCTGCAGCATGTTGGCCACCAGGTTACGGTGGGTCAGCATGGTGCCCTTGGCCAGACCGGTGGTACCGCCGGTGTACTGCAGCGCAGCGATGTCGTCGAGCCCGCGCTCCACTTCGCGGTGCTGGTGGGCGGCGCCGACCTTGAGCGCCTGACGAAAGGGCGTGTGCCCGGGCAGACGAAACGGCGGCACCATCTTCTTGACGTGCTTGACCACCAGGTTGATCAGTTGCCGCTTGGGGAAGCCGTGCAGGTCGCCCAGCTGGGTGATCAGCACGTGCTGGATGTCGGTTCGGTCGAGGATCTTCTCGAGCTTATCCGCCATGTTGGCCAGGATCACGATGGCCTTGGCGCCGGAATCCTTGAACTGGTGGGCCATTTCCCGCTCGGTATAAAGCGGGTTGGTATTAACCACGACCAGGCCGGCGCGAATGGCGCCGAACACCGCCACAGGAAACTGCAGTACGTTAGGCAGTTGGATAGCAATACGATCGCCCGGTTGCAGCGTCGTATCCTGCTGGAGCCAGGCGGCGAAGTCGCCGGAGAGACGGTCAAGGTCGGCGAAGGTCAGCGTCTGCCCCATGCAGCTGAACGCCGGCTTGTCGGCATAGCGCTTGACCGCCGCGTGGAAGATATCGGTGACCGAACCATACTCGTCCATCCCCTTGAGCTCGGGGCCGGACAGGATCGGGGTGTTGGCATGCTCACTCATCACGTGTCTCCGCTATATCGCCGATGAGCCATCGACGCTTGTTATTTTGACGGGGCTCTACCTTAAACCGGCCGGCTCAGACTGTAAAACGATCGATTGAAACATAAGATTTAAACAAAAAGATTGAAGCCCCTATCCTGCCAGCCTGACCCACTCCGACCGCGAAGACCAACCGCCGGATTTCACGCTTGGCGGCGACCGAAACGCGCCTCGATCACGCCATCGCGCCACACCAGCAGCTCTCCAGGGTGCATACGCTCCCAGTCCTCGTTGTCGGTGAGAGGTTCGGTGGCGATCACCGAGACGATGTCATGGCTCGTGGTGTGCTCGGCGAAGTTCACCGTCAGCTCGGCATCCGACAGGCTCGCTCGGCCGAAGGGGGCGCGCCGGGTGATATGGGCCAGCTTGGTGGAACAGAAGGTGTAGAGGTAGTCGCCGTCGGCCAGCAGCAGGTTGAACACCCCTAGCCCACGCAGACGTTCGCAGAGCTGGTGAAGCAGCCGCCACAGCCCCTGGCGCGACGCAGCGTTATCGGGACGCTCCGGGAAACAGCGGCGTAGCTCGCCCAGCAGCCAGCAGAAGGCGTGCTCGCTATCGGTATCACCGACCGGGCGGTAGAAGCTGAGGGGCAGGCCCTGCCAGCCCTCGAGCTGGCCGTTGTGGGCATAGCACCAGGGGCTTCCCCACATCTCGCGCACGAAGGGATGAGTGTTGGCCAGACGAACCTGGCCCACGTTGGCCTGGCGAATATGACTGATGACGATGTTCGATTTGATCGGATAGTCGGTAATCAGCCGTGCGATGGGGGAATGGACCGAGGGGTGGGGGTCGCGGAAGTCGCGATAGCCGCCTTCTTCATAGAAAGCTATCCCCCAGCCGTCTCGATGCGGGCCTGTGCCACCGCCGCGATGCAGAAAGCCGGTGAAACTGAAGCAGATATCGGTGGGCACGTTGGCGCTCATGCCCAATAGTTCACACATGGGGTTCCTCCCGGTGGCCACCGTCGCGGCCAGTGGCGAGATCCGTGTGGAAGCGCTCGCCCAGCGGGCGCAAACCCGCCTGCCCGTCAAGCCCCTGGCCTTGCTCGGCTCCGGGCAAAAGGCTCAGCAGCGGCTGCACATTGATCGCCAGATAGCGCTGTCGGACGATGCCCTGCCCCTCGGCATGCAAGCGCAGACGGGCGGCACCGGAGAGCTCAGGGACCGTCAACTCTCCGACGAAACGCTCACCCTGACGCTGAAGCTGCACCGCCATCTGGACGGTGCCGTCGACGTCCAGCAGGTCAACACTGATGGTGAGATCCTCCGGGGCCGCCGGCCAGGGCGCTGCGCCGCGGGCCAGCCAGGCCTCCAGCGGCAGCGTCAGCTCCGGGTGAACAACTGCCGGCAGGGGTGAGAGCTGCAGGCTCACCGCTCCGCGCACTCCGATACGGCTGTCCACGCCAATCTCGCCCTCCAGGCGCCACTTGCCGGGAGCGGGATCGGGCACCCTGAGCAGATCAAAGCGTGGCTGCATCTGCCAGTTTGCGCCGGGCGGTGGGTTCAGCGCGTCGTAACGCGTCCCGTCTGGCGCCACCAGCATCAGGGGAAGAGCGTCGGGCTCATGAAAGAGCAGCGCCGAGAAGGCCTCGACACCGGGCTCGATGGAGAAGCGCCCCTCGGCCAGGGGCACGCGGTCAGCGGGAAAGATACGCTCGACGATATCCGCAAAGGCGCTCAGAAGACTCTCCGGCGATGTGATCAGCGCCGGCAGGCCGCCGGTGGTCCGGGAGAGACGCTCGACCAGGGCCAGGTCGGCCGCATCGGAAAAGGCGATGGCATGCACGACCACGCCGCGGGCCGCCAGCGCCGGTGCTAATTCCTCGAGAAGCGTGCGCCGCGAGGCGGCGTCCACCTCTGGCTTGACGCCCCGCGCCGGAGGCAGGTCGATCACCCCATCGGTAAGCAGTACCAGATGACGCCAACCGTTGGCCGGTGCCTCGGCGGCCTCGCGCAAGGCCGCCTCGATGTCCGTGTACTGCTGGTACTCCACCAGGGCCGGGCGCAGGGCCTCGGCTTCGGCGCGCCAGGCGGCATCGACCTCGCCGAAGGGAAGCGGGCTGTCCACCCGCTCACCGAATGTCCAGACGCCGGCTGCGGTACCGTCTGGCAGCAACAATACCAGCAGTTCCAGGGCGCTGGCGGCGAGCTGGTCGGGATCGTTGGTGCGCATGCTGCCGGAAACATCGACGATCACCCGCACGTCAGGGCTCTCATCGACCGACTGCGCCACTGCGGCACCTGCCACCAGACAGAGCAGGCTTGCCAGCAGTAAGCCGGCCTGGCCTCGCCTTCTCTCACTGACCATCCGCGACCAGGCCATGCCCGGCTCCTTAGCCGATTATCGGCTCCCGACGCCCGCCGCCACGTCGGGCGGGAGGGGCATCGTCTTCGTTGTCGTCCATATCGAGATAGTCGTCTCGCCCGCGACCGCGCCAGGCCAAGAGTAGCCCGAAGGCCACACCCGCCGCCGCACCGGCCGCCGTCAGCATCATCGCCGGCAGCATCAGGCCGTTGTCGCCCTCGAGAAACCCTACCAGTGTCACCACCACCGCCGGGGCCAGGCCGGTGTAGAACTCCCCTTCTTCCAGCAGCGGCATCCGGAAACGCGTCGGCACCCACATCACGCCGGCCACCAGCCAGGTAATCGGCAGGCGCAGCAGCCGGGGCAGGAAGGCCAGGCCCAGATAGCCCGTCAGCAGCACCACCAGCGACAGGACAACGTAGACCAGCCATAGTAGGGTCATCGAATCGGTAATTGGCATCGCCACCTCTCTTTTCATAGTCCTGAGTATGGTACATCCCCCATCATGAAAGCACAGCCGCCGCATCACTCCGACAATCCGGCCTCCGCCTCACCGGCTGCCCGCTTCCACCGACCGGAAGATCCCGAGTGGCACTGGCTGGAGAACCGCGAGGAGCCGGGGGTCACGACCTTTCTCGAGGCGGCCAACGCCGAGTTCGCCACCTGGTTTGCCCCTCTAGACGACCTGGTGGAGCGCCTCTACCACGGCCACCTCGCACGCCGGGAGCTTGCCGTGCACGGCCTGCGCACCCCCTTGGACCACTACACCTACTGGAGCGAGACCGCCGCCGAGGCCGACTATCCGGTGTGGTGGCGTCATCCCAACGGCAAGCCGGACCGCGCCGTCGCCTTCCTGAACATGGAGGCCCGGGCCGCCGACCACGACTTCCTGGAACTGGGCGACATGGCGCTCTCTCCGGACGAGCGCTGGCTGGCTTGGAGCGAGGATACCCGCGGCGACGAGATGTTCGACCTGTTCCTGGCGCGCCTCCCCGATGGAGAGCCCGTACGCCTGCTGGAGAGCATCGGCCCTGAGCTCACCTGGGCGGAGGATAACACCACCCTGTTTTTTACCCGCTACGACGCCACCCAGCGCCCCGAGAGCATCTGGCGCCTGGTGTTGAACGAGGGGGTAGCGGGAGAACCCGAGCTGGTGCTGCGCGAGGAGGACCCGGAATTCTGGCTAGGGCTCGGCAAGACCCGCTCCCGAGAATGGCTGGTGCTGGAGAGCGCCTCCAAGGACACCAGCGAGAGCTACCTGATTCCGGCGCTGGCGCCGGCCACCGCCCCACGCTGCTTCCGACCCAGGGAAAGCGGCGTTGAGCTCTCTCTGGACCATCGCCCGGGCCACTTCTACCTGCTGCACAACCGCGGTGCGACACACTTTCGTCTCGATGTGATCGACGAGGCGCGCGTCGAAGAGGCCGCCGATGCCGACCAGTGGCAGCCGCTGATTCCCCACCGCGAAGAGGACACCCTGGAGGGCGTCGACGCCTTCGCCTGGGGCCTTGTGATCACTGAACGCGACCATGAAGAGGCCCAGGTGCATCTTCGGGTGATCGAGTTCGATGAGACTCACGCCATCACCCGGGACGAGCGCCTGCCGCTGCCGGAGACGCCCTGCAGCCTGGCGCTGGGCGATGCGCCACACTTCGACCAGCGCCGCCTGCGCCTGCGCGAGGAGTCCTTCGTGCTGCCGGTGAGCTGGATCGAACACGACCTGGACAGCGGCGAGCGCACCCTGCTCAAGCAGCAGCCGATCCACGGCGACCTCAAGCCAGAGGCCCTGATCTGCCAGCGGCTATGGGCGACCTCCCACGACGGCGAGCGCATCCCGGTCTCGGTGGTGATGCGCGCCAATCTGGTTGGCCACTCCCTGCCGACGCTGCTCTACGGCTACGGCGCCTACGGCGAGGTGCTCGACCCCTGGTTTTCCGTGGCCCGCCTGGAGCTGCTGGCCCGCGGTGTAGCCTTCGCGGTGGCCCATGTGCGTGGCGGCGGCGATCGCGGCGAACCCTGGTACCTGGCCGGCAAACTGGAGCACAAGGCCAACAGCTTTCGCGACTTCCTCGCCGCCCGCGACTGCCTTGTCGAGCATGGCATCAGCGACGGCGAGCGCATTGCCGCCTACGGCGCCAGCGCCGGCGGCCTGCTAGTGGGCGCCAGTCTCAACCTGGCCCCGGAGGCCTTCAGTGCAGCGGTGCTCGATGTGCCCTTTGTGGATGTGCTGCGCACCATGGAAAACCCCGACCTGCCTCTAACCACCGCCGAGTACACCGAGTGGGGCAACCCGGACGAACCCGACACCCGCAAGCGAATTCGCGACTACTCGCCGCTGGACAATCTGGCTGCCGCGCCGTATCCAACCATGTTTTTGCAGGGTAGCTGGCACGACACGCGGGTCCCCTATTGGGAGCCGGCCAAGCTCTATGCGCGGCTCACGGAGCTCGGCACCGCGCGGGGCCCTGTGCTGCTGCGTACCGACATGGCCGCCGGCCACGGCGGCGCTTCAGGACGCTTCAAGGCGTGGCACGACGGCGCCCGTCAGGACGCCTATATCCTCTGGGCGCTGGGCGTGGAAAGCCGCGAGGCATAAGGGTCCGCATGGAATCTCCCGCCAGAATTTAGCACTCCTGAGCGGCAGACCTGCCCAGGCGCTGTTTTTCTCTGGGGGTATCCAGCTCTCACCTGGGTTGTTGCTTCTGGTGGCTATCCAGCTCTCACTTGGGCTGTTGCTTCTGGTGGCTATCCAGCTCTCACCTGGGCTGTTGCTTCTGGAGGTTGTTCAGCAACCACCGAGGCTGTTGCTTCTGGTGGTTGTCCAGCAACCACCGAGGCTGTTGCTTCTGGTGGGAGCTGGGCTCCGCCCGGCGAATGGAGACCGAAGGGCTCCTGGGCGGTATGCGCCAACGCCAGCAACACCGCCGGGGCGGCTTCGCCGCCATTCGTCGAGGCGTCGAACCGTCGGCAGAGCCGATCTCCCACCAGTGGATGCAGGCCTTGGGGGTTTCCCCTCTACCACTGAGGCAGTTGCTACTGGTGGGTATCCAGCAACCACCTGGGCTGTTGCTTCTGGTGGGTATCCAGCTCTCACCTGGACTGTTGCTTCTGGTGGTTGTCCAGCAACCACCGAGGCTGTTGCTACTGGTGGCTATCCAGCTCTCACCTGGGCTGTTGCTTCTGGTGGGAGCTGGGCTCCGCCCGGCGAATGGAGACCGAAGGGCTCCTGGGCGGTATGCGCCAGCGCCAGCAACACCGCCGAGGCGGCTTCGCCGCCATTCGCTCGGCAGAGCCGATCTCCCACCAGTGGATGCAGGCCTTGGGGGTTTCCCTTCTACCACTGAGGCAGTTGCTACTGGTGGGTATCCAGCAACCACCTGGGCTGTTGCTTCTGGTAGGTATCCAGCTCTCACCTGGGCTGTTGCTTCTGGTGGCTATCCAGCTCTCA
>JAIVHL010000012.1:0-24507 GCA_020201075.1 Halomonas sp.
TTTCATCAGCGGTGATTCCTTCATGTCGAAGCCCCTGGGGCGTGTCGAAGCCCTGGGTCGTATCGAAGCCCTGGGTCGTATCGAAGCCCCTCGGGAGCTACCAGACCAGTTCCCCGCGCAGGAAGGCTCGACCCTCCGGTATCCGGGGCTCGGCGAAGAAGCGGTCGGCCGGGGTGTGCTCGATGAGTCTGCCCCCGAAGAGCAGCACCACCTCGTCGGCCAGGCGGCGGGCCTGATTCAGGTCGTGGGTGGTCATGACGATGCGGGTGCCGCGCCGGTGAAAATCGAGCACGGCATCCTCCACGGCGCGGATCGCCGCCGGGTCCAGCGCCGAGGTGGGTTCATCCAGGAACAGCACCTCGGGGCGGGTCAGCCAGGCCCGGGCCAGGGCGAGGCGCTGCTGCTCGCCGCCGGAGAGCACCCGGGCCGGGCGTTTCTCCAGCGCCGCCAGGCCGAAGCGCGCCAGTGCCTCCTTGGCTCGCTCGCGTCGCTCGCCGCGGGGTGTGCCGGTCACGGCCAGGGCATAGGTGAGGTTGTCCAGGGCGGTGCGCCGCAGCAGCACCGGGCGCTGAAAGGCCATGGCCTGGCGGGGTGTGGCACCCTCCCAGTGCACGCGCCCCGCGCTGGGCGCGAGCAGGCCGTGGGCCAGGCGTAGCAGCAGGCTCTTGCCGGCGCCGTTGGGGCCCATGACCAGGGTGCGCTGGCAGCCGGCCAGGCGCAGCGTCAGCGGGTGCAGCAGCGGCTGGTCGCGGAGGGTGACGCTCGCGGCCTCGAAGGCCAGGGGCGCGATATCGTCGGCCGCGCTCATGGCGTCGGTGGCGGCGCGGAGCATGTCGTTCATCCCAGCCTCCGGCGTGCCGTCTCGCCGACGAGGTGGGCGGCGGCGTTGACCAGCAGCACCAGCCCCAGCAGCACCAGGCCGAGACCCAGGGCCAGCGGCAGGTTGCCCTTGCTGGTCTCCAGCACGATGGCGGTGGTCATCACCCGAGTGACGCCGTCGATGTTGCCGCCGACGATCATCACCGCCCCCACCTCGGCGCTGGCGCGGCCGAAACCGGCGAGTATTACCGTGAGCAGCGAGAAGCGGGCATCCCAGAGCAGGGTGGGGATCATGCGCGGCCGAGAGACCCCCAGCGATTGCAGCTGGTCGCGATACTCGCCGTGGAGTTCCTCGATCTGCTGCCGGGTCAGGGCGGCGATGATCGGCAGGATCAGGATCACCTGGGCGATTACCATGGCGGTGGGAGTGAAGAGCAGGCCGAACTGGCCAAGGGGGCCGGCCCGGGAAAGCAGCAGGTAGACGGTAAGGCCGGCCACTACCGGCGGCAGGCCCATCAGGGCATTGAGTACCACGATGAGGACGCCGCGCCCGGGGAATCGCCACAGGGCCAGCGCCGCCCCCAACGGCAGGGCGAGCAGGGCGGCAATCAGCACCGCGGTCAGTGACACCTGAAGGGAGAGGGTGACGATGCCGATCAGCACCGGATCCATGCCCAGGATCAGGGCCAGGGCGGTCGTGAAGGGATTGTCGCTGGCGGTCATGGGGGCTCGGCGTTGGCGCGTGGGCTCATCGTGTTCGGAAAAAGCAGCATTGGCACACTATGCGGGAAGTGGTGCATTTTGGCCGCCACCATCCCGCCCTCGCCGCCTGCCTTCCTGGCCACGACCGACGGTCGACGCCTCTCTCCTACCGTGGCGCCGCGTCGATTTCGCCAAGCCTGAGCACGCGATGAATGGCCCGCCACAGTGTCCAGGCGTCTCGCCAGTTTGAAGACACCTCCACATGGCCGAGCCCCCCGGCCTCGAAGAGTCGTGCCTGGCCGGAGGGTAGGGCATCCCTCAGCCGCCGCGAGTGGCTGATCGGAATCACTCTGTCGCCAGGGCCGTGAACCAGCACCAGCCGGGCCTCCAGGGCATCAAGATCGCGAGCGGAAAGGTCCATCGCGTTGAACGGTTCGAGCAGCGACGCTGGCAGGGCCTCGAGCAGCGGCGTCACCCGCGCCGGGTCGCGGTTGGTCACCAGCTCATACAGCGCCCTCCCGGCGGGTCTCAGGTCGACTACCTCGGGGTCCGACGCCTCCTCCCCCGCCAGGTGGCGTCGCGCAATGGCGTCCAGTCGCTCCCGATCGTCGGCATCTTCCAGATGGTGAAGCTGGCTGCGCAATATGGCCCAGCGCGCATCGCGATGGGGGGGAGGCGCCCGAAGACCGGCGCCACCGCGATCCTCCCCGGTGGTGGCGAAGCGCAGCATGTCGGTGAGGTCGTAATAGGCGCCCACGGCGACCACGAAGCGCACTCGATGAGCGGTGTCGGGCTGCATGGCGGCAAGCAGCGCCGGCCCCGTGGCGAAGCTGATGGCGGCGAGTGCCGGGCCCTCTTCGGTCACGGGTAGCGCGGCGTTGGCGTGGCGAATGGCATCGGCGATGCCCTGGGCGTCACGAGTGCCGACCGAGAAGTCGCGCAGGCCGTCCAGCTCGGGCACCAGCACCGTGAAACCAGCCCGCGCCAGGGTGCGAGCTAAGTCCATCAGACGCGGATCATGGCGTCCCGCTTCGGTAAGGCCATGCACCAGAATCAGGGTCCCACGGCGAGCGTCCGGCGGATGATAGAGGTCGGCCACATAGCGGCGCTCCTCCACGACGTAGGCGAGTGGTTCACGCTCGGGAGCAGGGGTGCGCTCCTTCAGCCGGCTCGGCCCCTCGCCGGCTGCCAGGTCGCCGAGCACCAGCAGCGCCTCGTGGTGGCGCTCGATCGCGCTGCATCCCGACAGCAGCAGGCCGAGAAGCAGGCTCGGAATCAGGAGAAGGGGGCCACGCCGGTGGCGGGGTTCATGGTTCTCACGCAAACGACGCCTCCTGCTGTCAGAACGACCCCACCAGGGTACCCAGAATGATCAGCAGCACCAGCGAAATGATCGGGATCAGCACGGCCACCACAGCGATATCGAGATAGGCCTGGCGGTGCGTCAGCCCACAGATGGAGAGCAGCGTGATCACCGCCCCGTTATGCGGCAGGGCATCCAAGCCGCCGGTAGCCACCGCCGTGACCCGGTGCATCAGTTCCGGGGCGATACCGCTGGCCTGGCCCATGGCCAGGTAGGTATCGCCCAGCGTAGAGAGGGCGATGCTCATGCCGCCAGAGGCCGAGCCGGTCATGCCGGCCAGCAGGTTGACCGCTATGGCCAGCGAGATCAGCGGATTGTCACCGCCCACCGAGGTCACCCAGAGGCTGATCGTCTCGAAGGCCGCAAGTGACGCGATCACCGAGCCGAAGCCGACCAGGCTGGCGGTATTGAAGATCGGCAGCAGCGAGGCATTGGCACCGCTGTCGAGGGTGGTGGTGAGGGCATCGAGGCGCTTAAGGTTGGTGGCGATGATGACCACGATAGCGATTACCAGGGCGGCGATCACCGACCAGACGCCGCGCACCGAGTCGATGCTGGTGGCGCCATAGGTCGGCTCGGCCAGATACCCGGTGTCCATGGCCGGAATCACCACCGCCGTGAACAGCAGGTTCAGGGCGATGACCAGCACGATGGGCAGCAGCGCCAGCGTCAGGGGGGGCAGATCGCGGGACTGCTCCCGATGCTTGACTTCGGCCAGGTCGAAGCCTTCGCCCGCTGCGCGCTCCCGCAGGTGATCGGCCGGCGGTGCGTCGTTGTGGTTGCCGTAGCCTTCGCCGGCCTCCCGCGCCTGATTCGCCCGACGGCTCAGCCAGACTTGCCCCAGCCCCAGCATGACCAGGCCGGTGAGGATGCCGAGCCCCGGTGCGGCAAACGGCGAGGTGCCGAAGTAGGGCATGGGAATGGCATTCTGAATGGCCGGCGTGCCGGGCAGCGCCGTCATGGTGAAGGTGAAGGCGCCCAGGGCGATGGTGCCGGGGATCAGGCGCTTGGGCAGGTTGGCCTTTCGAAACAGCGCCGCGGCGATGGGGTAGACCGCGAAGGCCACCACGAACAGCGAGACGCCCCCGTAGGTCATCACCGCACAGGAGAGTACCACCGCGAGGATGGCGCGGGTCTCACCCAGACGCTCGACGATGGCACCGGCCAGCACTTCGGCGCTGCCCGAATCTTCCATGAGCTTGCCGAACACCGCGCCGAGCAGAAATAGCGGGAAGTAGCGGACGATGAAATCGCCGGCGGCCCCCATGAAGACCTGGGTATAGCTGGCCAGCAGCGGGGTGTCGACCGAGACCAGCGCCACCAGTACCGCAAGCACGGGCGCCAGGATCAGCAGGCTGAGTCCGCGATAGGCCAGATACATCAACAACAGCAGCGCGACGGCGATCGCCGAGATACCGATCATCTGGCGCTCCTCTGGTCGTGAGTTGCCAGTTCGGTCCTTCTGATGTTGTCCATTGCCATACCTGCTCCCGTGTCAGCGGTAATGCTGCAATGCAGTGTAGGCGTCCCGGTGGCTGATGTCTTCTGCAGGTTGGCGGTCAACGGTCAACACAGCCGACTGCCGAGCAGCAGCTGGGCGGCGTCGAGGTAGTGCCATCCCCACCAGACCAGCGCCAGGGCGCTGGCGGTGAGGATCGCGGCGGCGATGGGCATCAGGTGCGTGCGGTTCATGCCTCGACCTCCGTGGGAGCGGGGCGCTCGACCGGCCGTTCGCTGATGAACCAGTGCAGGGCGGCGGCCACCACCGAGAGCAGGATGGCGATGTTCCACACCACCGCGTAGTCCCCCTGCAGGTCGTAGAAGTAGCCCCCCAGCCAGACGCCCATGAAGGAACCGAGCTGGTGAAAGAGGAAGACGATGCCGCCGAGCATGGAGAGGTGCTGTACGCCGAAAACAGAAGCGACGATGCCGTTGGTCAGCGGCACCGTGGAGAGCCATAGCAGCCCCATGGCGATGCCGAACAGGTAGGCGCTGGCAGCGCGGCTTGGAGTAGCGCCCTCCCAGCCAGCCGGCGGTGTAGGTGCCGAAGATGTTGAACAGGCCAACCAGAGCCAGCACGGTGCTGCCCACCTGCACGGCGATACCGCTGTCAAACAGGTAGCCGGGCAGATGGACGGCGATGAACACCACCTGGAAGCCGCACACGAAGAAGCCCAGGCAGAGCAGCCAGAAGCCACGATGGTTGGCGGCCTCGTCGAGCGCGGCCCCCAGACTGATATCGCTGGCCGCCTTGGCCGAGGGGCGATCGCGCAGCATGGCGCCGAGCGGCAGCATCAGCGCGGCGATGGCGCCCATGGCCAGCAGCGCCGCCGACCACCCCAGCCACCCCATCAGGCCCAGGGTGCCGGGCAACATGGCGAACTGGCCGAAGGAGCCGGCGGCGCTGACGATACCCATGGCCATGCTGCGTTTCTCCGGCGCCACGGCGCGACCCACGGCCCCGAGGATCACCGAGAAGGTGGTGCCAGAGAGGCCCAGGCCGATCAGGACGCCGGCGGAGAGGGTCATGCCCAGCGCCGATTCCGACATCCCCATGAACAGCAGACCCAGGGCATAGAGGGCGCCGCCCACCACCACCACCCGGGCAGCGCCGAAGCGGTCGGCCAGGGCGCCGGCAAAGGGCTGGGCGAGACCCCACAGCAGGTTCTGCAGCGCCAGGGCGAAGGCGAAGACGCCGCGGCCCCAGCCCAGCTCCGAGCTCATGGGCTCAAGAAACAGCCCGAAGCCGTGGCGCAGGCCCATGGCCAGGCTGATCACCAGGCCGCCCAGCACGACGATCAGCAGTGAATGGCGCCGGATGGCATCCATGTCAATCTCTCTCTTTGCAGGCTAATGGATGCACTATGGCGTGGCTTGTTCCGTTTGGCTAGCGCTTGAGGGCCTGCTCCAGGGTCGCCAGACGTCCGGGGACCAGGGCGTCTTCCACGGCGGTGATGCGCAGCACATGACCGAGAGCCGGGTCGGCGGGGCGGGCGATCAGCTTGCCCTCGTCGAGCAGGGCCTGGTGCACCCGGCCGGCCAGGTCGGCATTGGCCAGGCGAATGCCGACGAAGTTGGTGCTGCTCGGCAGAACGTCGGCGCCCAGGGCTCGGAAGTGTGCCGCCAGCCGCTCCCGGCGTTCGCGCACCGCGGCCACGTGGGCGTCCACCTCGTCGGGGTGGTCGAGCACCACCTCGGCGGCGGCCTGGGTCAGGGTCGACACCGCGTAGTGGATCCTGACCTTCATCATCACCGCCAGAGTCGCCGGCTCGGCGATGGCATAGCCGACCCGCAGCCCGGCCAGCCCATGGGCCTTGGAGAGGGTGCGCAGGCGGATCACCCCGGGTAGTACTCGTTGACCGAACTCGCCGCCGGCATCCTCACGGAAGTCATGGTAGGCCTCGTCCAGCAGCAGCCAGCAGTCGTCGGGTAGCGCCTCGCGCAGGGCCAGTACGTCGGCGTCGCGGTGGAGGTGGCCGCCGGGGTTGTCGGGGTTGGCCAGGTAGACCAGCCGCGCGCTTTCCTCCCGGGCGGCGCTGGCGAGGGCATCCAGGTCGGGCGCCAGGCGTCCCGGGCCCTCCTCGTAGGGTACTTCAACCAGCCGGCAGCCTTGGCCACGGGCGAAGTAGCCGAAGGTGGGGTAGGTGCCGGCGGTGCTTACCACCGCCACGCCGGGTTCGGCGACGGCGCGCAGGGCCAGCGCGATCAGGCTGTCGGCCCCGGCGTCCACCAGCATTGCCTCCAGGGGGATACCCTTCTGCTCGGCCAGGCGTCGGCGAATGCCCAGGGCCTCGCTGTCGCCGTAGCTGTAGACGTGGGCGGCCATGGCGTCCCCGAAATGCGCGCGCAGGGCGCGGTGGGGCATGTCGAGCCCCTCGTTCGAGCCGAGCTGGTGGGGGATCTCGCGACCCAGGCGGCGTTCCAGCACACGCACGCCGGGAAAGGGGTTATGAGGACCGTCGCCGGTCAGGTGGTCGGGAAATCTCGGCATGAAAAACTCCCAGTCATGCGGTGTCGATGGGTGTCAGGCATCCAGCTGGTAGGTCAGCCAGTCGGTCCGGGTGGCGTGGCGGTCATAGACGCCGCGCGCCCGGTAGTTGGCTTCTTTGGTGATCCAGCGCACGAAGGGCCAGCCCTGGCGGCGGGCCTCCTCGCGCAGGGCGTTCAGCATCTCGTCCACGGCGCCGCTGCCACGATGGGCCGGGGCAACGAAGAGGTCGTCGAGAAATCCGATCCGCGTGCCGCGCAACGGCGAGGGCATGGGACGGAAGTGCATCAGGCCGATGGCCTCGCCGTCGGCGCTGCGCGCCAGCCGGCCGTGGAAGGGCTCGTCCGACGCCTGGATCCATCCCCATACGGTAGCAAGGATGGTGTCGTCCATGGGCATGCCGTAGTGCTCGGCGTAGCCGTGGTAGAGGCGCTCCCAGTCGGCGCGATCGGCATCGGTGGGTGAGGCGAGAATAAGGGTCATGGTGGGGACCTCCGGTTGAGCATGACGATGGCCACGGCGGCCAGGGTCAGCAGCAGGGCGATAAAGACCGTGACGCTCAAGGGCTCACCGAGCAGCAGGATGGCGCTCGAGACGCCAACGGTGGGAATGATCAGGGTCGAGATGGTGGCCTGGGCCACGCTCAGCCGATTCACGTTCATGAACCACAGCATCTGGGCCAGCCCGATCGAGAATATCAGGTGGTAGCTCAGGGCCAGCCAGGTGGTCGTTTGCCAGGTGGCCGGGGGAGGGGGCGACTCGCGCCAGGCCATCATCAGGATCATCGGCAGGGCACAGATGGCGAACTGCCAGCCGGTGATGACCGCGGGATGGGCCTGCCATTCGCCCCGGCGTTTGATCAGCACGGTACCCAGCGCCCAGGAGAGGGCGGCACCCAGCGCCAGCAGCGGGCCGACGAGCCCCTGGCGTCCTGCCTCCAGGGCGGCGGGGCCGAGCAGCACCAGCAGGCCCGCCTGACCGCTTGCCAGCCCCAGCCACTGGCGGCGCGTGATGCGCTGACCGAGAAGCCATCGCGCCAGCAGCAGGGCCCAGCAGGGCATGGTGAAGGCGATGATCGCCGCCTGGGAGGTGGGCATGTTGAGCTGGGCAAACGCCGTGGCCAGGTTGAAGCCGAGGATGGTGAATATCCCGGTGGCGGCCAGCCAGGGCCACTCCGCGGCCGACACGCGCAGCGGCAGGCGCCGCCAGCGGGCCCAGGCCAGCAGCATCAATGCCCCACCCGAGAAGCCGATGGCGCGCAGGGTGAAGGGCGGCAGGTCCATCAGGATGAAGCGCACCGCCGGCCAGTTGCCGCCCCAGAACAGACCGATGGCCGCGATCAGCGCTGCGGTGCCGAGCAGCGGGCGGGCCTCGGTCGCCCGCCGCCAGCGCTGAGCCAACAATCGCATGCCGGTCACTCAGCCTGCCCCGTGGGGCAGCACCTTATGGCGATTGAGCAGCCCCAGCGGGTCCAGCGCCTGCTTGAGGGTGTGCATCAGGGCGATCTCCTCCGGGGTGCGGCAAACCGCCAGGAAGTCGCGCTTCTCCAGGCCGATGCCGTGCTCGGCGGAGACCGAGCCGCCAAGCTCGGCCAGCGGCGTGTAGACGAGGGATTCCACCGCGGTGCGGGTCGCCGGATCCTTGGCGCCGACGCCCACCGACAGGTGCAGGTTGCCGTCGCCCAGGTGGCCGAAGGTCACCAGCCGGCCCTCGGGCCAGGCCCGGTGCAGGGCCGCCTCGAGATCCTCGACGTAGCGCTCCATGGCGGCGATCGGCAGGCTGACGTCGAAGGTGAAGAGCGGCGCGAGGGCCTGGATCAGCCCCTCGATGTCCTCGCGGATATCCCAGATGCCATTGCGCTGCTGCACCGACTGGGCGAGCACGGCGTCCTCGATTAGCCCCTCCTCCAGCGCCGCTTCTAGGGCCCGGGAGAACTGGGCCGCGTGGGCCTCCGGGTCGGTGCCCAGAGACTCCAGAATCACGTAGAAGGGAGCGTCGGTCGCCAGCGGCGGCGGGTGTCGGCCGCTCTCCTCGGTGAGCAGGCGGTAGTGGCTCTGCCACATCGCTTCGAAGGCCGCCAGGCTGCCGCCCAGCGCTCGCCCCATGTGGCCGAGCAGCCCGGTCAGGGCCGAGAAGCTGGGGCAGGCAACCAGCGCGGTTTGCACGTCCGGGGTGGGGGGCTGCAGGCGCAGCACCGCGCGGGTGACGATGCCCAGGGTCCCCTCGCTGCCGATGAACAGCTGCTTGAGGTCGAAGCCGGCGTTGTTCTTGAGCATATGGTTCAGCGAGCTGACCACGCGTCCGTCGGCGAGCACGGCCTCCAGCCCCAGCACCTGCTGGCGCATCATGCCGTAGCGGATCACGCGGATGCCGCCGGCGTTGGTGGCGATGTTGCCACCGATGGTGCAGCTGCCCCGAGCCCCCAGGTCCAGGGGGAACTGTAGGCCAACGTTCTCGGCCGCCTCCTGGACGCGTTGCAGCGGAGCGCCGGCCTGGGCGGTCAGGGTGCCGCCCACCGGGTCGACCCCCTCGATGGCGCTCATCCGTTCCAACGAGATGACCAGCTCCTCCGGGTCGGCCTCGGCGCCATGCACCAGTCCGGTCAGGCCGCCGTGGGTGACCACCGGCTGCCCAGCGGCATGGCAGGCGCGCATCACCGCCGCGAGCTCGTCGGTGGAAGCGGGGCGCACGATGGCGCCGGCACGGCAGGGCGCGCCGGTGAGCCAGTCGACGCGGCGCGCCGTCACGTCATCGCCGACCAGCACGTTGGCCGGGCCGATCCGCTCGGCGATCTCCTTCAGCAGGGCGTCCATTTGTACCTTCGTCTCCTTGTCGGTCAGCGTATGTCGGTCAGCGTGTCAGGCATCGGCGAGTTCGTGCTCGCGGCCGGGGATGGCGTCGAGCAGCTCGCGGGTATAGGCCTCTTTCGGCGCCAGGAAGACGTCCCTGGCAGGCCCCTGCTCGACGATGCGGCCGTGCTGCATCACGATGATGCGGTCGCAGATCTGGGCAGCGACGCGCAGGTCGTGGGTGATGAAGAGCAGCGACAGCGACAGCTTCTGCTTGAGGTCCTCGAGGAGCTCGAGGATCTGCGCCTGGATCGACACGTCCAGCGCCGAGACCGCCTCGTCGGCGACGATCAGCTCCGGATTCAGGGCCAGCGCCCGGGCGATACCGATGCGCTGGCGCTGGCCGCCGGAAAACTCGTGGGGGAAGCGGTCGGCGGTGCCGCCGAGCCCCACGAGATCGAGCAGGTCGTCGGCCTGTGACAGGGCCTTGGCCTTGGCCACGCCGTTGGCGATGGGCCCCTGGGCGATGGCCATTCCCACCCGTGTGCGAGGGTTCAGGGAAGCGTAGGGGTCCTGGAAGATCATCTGCACCCGATGACGTTCGCGGCGCAGCGCTTCCCCCTTGAGGTTCATGAAGTCGGTGCCGGAAAGGCTGAGAGTGCCGCTGTCCGGGCGCTCCAGGCGCACCACGCAGCGGCCCAGCGTCGACTTCCCGGAACCCGATTCGCCGACGATGCCGATGGTCTCGCCCTTGACCAGGGAGAAGGAGACATCCTGCAGGGCATGCACCTCGCGGGCCGGCTTAAAGAGCCCGCCCTTGGAGCGGAACACCTTGTTGAGCCCGACTACCTTGAGCAGGGCGGTATCGGTCTCGGCGCCACGAGCCTCTGGGATCACGTTGCTGGGAATCGCTTCGATCAGCGCCCGGGTGTAGTCGTTCTGGGGGTTCTTGAGCACCTCCTCGGCTTTGCCGAGCTCGACGATGCGGCCGTGGCGCATCACGCAGACCCGGTTGGCCACCTCGGCGACGACGCCGAAGTCGTGGGTGATGAACATCACCGACATGCCCCGGCGCGCCTGGAGGTCGCGGATCAGCTCGAGGATCTGGGCCTGGGTCGTGACGTCCAGCGCCGTGGTGGGCTCGTCGGCGATCAACAGTTCCGGCTCCAGCGCCAGGGCCATGGCGATCATCACCCGCTGGCGTTGGCCGCCGGAGAGCTGGAAGGGGTAGGCGCGGATCGCCTTCTCGGGGTCGGGGATACCCACCTCGGTGAGCAGCGCCAGCGCCTGCTCCTGGCGCTCCCGACCGCTCAGCCGGCCGTGGGCCTCGAAGACCTCGGCGATCTGGGCGCCCACCCGCATCAGCGGATTCAGCGCGGTCATTGGCTCCTGGAAGATCATGCTGATGCGCAGGCCGCGAAGCTTACGGTGCTGCTTCTCGTTAAGGGTGAGCAGGTCCTGGCCGTCGAAGATCGCCTGGCCGCCCACCGGTCGCACTCCCTTGGGCAGCAGTCCCATCACGGCGTTGGCCGCCATGGATTTGCCGGAGCCCGACTCCCCCACCACGCAGAGAATCTCGCCGCGGGCGACGTCGTAGCTGACCTCCTCCACGGCGTGGTCGCGGTCGGCCCCCGCTGGCAGGGCGATGGTCAGGTTGCGTAGGCTCAGCACCGGCTCGGGTGAGGTATTCGCTTTAGCTGTCATGGGCATTCCTCACTAGCGCTCGCGGCTCAGTTTCGGATTCAGGGCGTCATCCAGGCCTTCGCCCACCAGGTTCAGTGCCAGCACGGTCAACAGGATGGCCAGCCCCGGGAAGAAGCTCAGCCACCAGGCTTGGCGGATCACCGTGCGCGCCGCGCCGATCATGTAGCCCCAGGACATGACGTTGGGGTCGCCCAGGCCCAGGAAGGAGAGGGCGGACTCCAGCAGGATGGCGGTAGCCACCATCAGCGAGGCGAGCACGATGATTGGCGACAGGGTGTTGGGCAGTATCTGGCGCAGAATGATGGTGGTGTTGGTCTGGCCGACCAGCCGCGCCGCCTCGACGTACTCGCGGTTGCGCAGTGACATGAACTCGGCGCGCACCAGGCGGGCCACCGGTGGCCAGCTGACCAGAGCGATGGCCAGCACGATGGAGGAGATGCTGGGCTGCATGATAGCCACCAGCACGATGGCCAGAGCGAAGTTGGGAATGGTCTGGAAGAACTCGGTGAAGCGCATCAGGGAGTCGTCGATCAGGCCGCCGTAATAGCCGGCCACGGCGCCCAGCGGGACGCCGATGGCCAGGGCGACCGTGGTCGAGACCAGCCCTATTAATAGTGAGACCCAGGCGCCGTGCATGATACCGGAGGCCACGTTGCGCCCCATGGTATCGGTGCCTAGCCAGAAGCCCTGCGCCTCCATGGGCGCCAGGAAGGGGCGCTGCACCATGCGCCAGGGGGATTCCGGAAAGATCAACGGCGCCAGGATCGCCATCAGGATGATTGTCAGCAGGATGATCAGCCCTACCAGGGCGCCGCGGTTCTGGGCAAAACGGGCGAAGAAGCTCATGACCCCTCCTTGATGCGCGGATCGGCCAGGCGGTAGACCAGGTCGGTGAAGATGTTGAAGACGATCACCAGGGCGGCCGAGAAGAAGAAGATCCCCAGCAGCAGGTTGTAGTCGCGCTGCATGAGTGCCTCGTACATCAGTCGGCCGATACCCGGCCAGGCGAATACCGTCTCGGTGAGGATGGCGCCGCCCACCATCTGCCCGGCCTGCAGGCCGGCCAGGGTGATGATCGGCAGCAGGGCGTTGCGCAGGATGTGGCGTCGCTGGATGACTCGTGGCGAAAGCCCCTTGGCGCGGGCGGTCTTGACGAAGTCCTGCTGGCTGGCCTCGAGCATCGAAGCCCGGGTCATGCGGGTGTAGATGGCCATGAAGAACAGCGCCAGCGTCGTGGCGGGCAGGATCAGGTGCTTGCCCACGTCGATTGCCATGGCCAGGCCGGTGTGCCCCGCTCCCACGGTATACATGCCGTAGGCCGGCAGCAGGTCGAGATAGACCGAGAACAGCACCACCGACATCAGCGCCACCCAGAACAGCGGGGTGGCATAGAAGATCAGGGCCAGCGCCATGATGATCGAGCCGGAGGGCTTCTTGATCCGGGCGGCGGCCATGGAGCCGGCAACGATCCCCATCACCAGGGACAGCACGAAGGCGGTGCCGGTGAGCAGCAGGGTGGCCGGCATGCGGGCCATGATCAGGTCGAGTACCGGCACCTGCTGCCGATAGGAGAAGCCGAAATCGAGCATGGCGACGCCCGAGACGTAGCGCCACAGCTGAACGTGGAGCGGTTGGTCGAGCCCGAAGCGCTCGGTCAGCTGGCGCAGGAACTCCGCGTCGGTGGCGCCGGCTTCGCCGGCCAGGATGGCGGCGGGGTCGCCCGGGGCCATCTGAATCAGGAAGAAGTTGAAGATCACGATCAGGAAAAGCACGATCACGGCCTTGGCGAGCCGCGAAAGAATCAGTCTGGCATAGAGCATGGGGATTCCTCGGCGGGCGATGGGGCGGCTCCGGGGAACCGCCCCTGCGTCTTCGTTGAAGCCCGATCAGGTGGGGCGAGTCGGCCGTGGGTCACGGCCGGCGGCGCCCGTTACCGGTCGAGCCAGGCGTCGCGGAAGCCCTCGTTCACCCCGACGCTGGAGTTCACCAGGTCCTTGACGTCGCAGCGATAGAGGGTCGGGAAGCCAAGCTCGAGCAGCCAGCCCACGGGGACATCCTCATGCAGGATCTCCTGGGCATCGTGATAGAGCACTTCGCGCTCCGAGTCCGGAAAGGCCGTGGCGGCGGCCTTGAATAGCTCGTCGACGCGCTCGTTCTCGTAGCCTTCCACGTTGTTCCAGGGCGAACCCTTCTCGATGTTGTCGGAGAGGTAGGTGCGCGAGATACCCAGCGCCGGGTCGCCATACTGGTAGAGGAAGGTGAAGGCCAGGTCGTAGTCCCACTCGGAGAGACGCTGGTTCCAGCCGCCGACGTCGGTGGCCTGGGTGCGCACGTTCACGCCCACTTCTCGCAGATTCTGCTGTACCGCCTCGGCCCAGCGGGTCCAGGTCTCGCCGTAGGGCAGCGGCAGCAGGCGGACTTCCTCGCCGTCGTAACCCATCTCCTCGAGAAGCTCGCGGGCCCGGTCCGGGTCATAGTCATAGGGCGGCAGCTCGTCGTTCTGGAACTTGGCATTGGAGCCGAAGGAGGAGAGCGGCACGTTGCCCAGGCCATTCCACAGCACGTCCTTGGCGAACTCGCGGTCCATGGCGTACATCACCGCCTGGCGGAAGCGCTTGTCGGCGGTGGGGCCTTCGCGGTTGTTCATCCACAGCATGGCGAAGGGGCTGAAATACTCGCTGCCCTGATCGGTAATGCAGACGTTATCCATGGCCGAAATACGCGGGATGTCGAAGTTCTCCACGGTGCCGTTGGGCAGGACGTCGATGGTGCCGTTCTCGAAGGCCACCGCGCGGGAGGCGCCGTCGGGAATGATGTGCCAGTTGACGCCATCGAGGTAGGGCAGCCCCTCCTCGTAGTAGTCGTCGTTGCGCACCAGCTGGATCACCGTGCCGCGATCCCAGTTATCGAACTTGAAAGGCCCGGTACCGATGGGGTGGTTGTTGGCCTCGTTGTCGCGGAAGTCGGTTCCCTCGTAGATATGCCGTGGCACCATGGTGAAGGTGCCGGCCTCGAAGGAGAGCAGGAAGGGGCCGAACGTTTCGCCGAGGGTGAAGACCACGGTGTGGTCGTCGGTGGCCTCGATGGATTCCACGTGCTGCAGCACGGCGCGAGCGCTGGGGTTGAGTTCGCGATGGAAGACGTCGGCGGAGAACACCACGTCGGCGGCGGTGAAGGGCTCGCCGTCGTGCCAGGTGACGCCCTCGCGGAGATGGAAGGTCCAGGTCAGGCCGTCGTCGCTGACCTCCCAGGATTCGGCCAGCTGGGGAATTGGCTCGAGGTCGGTGGTGTAGCGCAGCAGCCCTTCATAGATATTGCCGGCCACGGTGCGAGTCGGGGCGTTCTGGATCATGCCCAGCACCAGGCCGGGCGGCTCGGGCTGGATGATGGTGTTGACGACGCCGCCGGATGTCGGCTCGTTGGCCAGGGCCGCGGTGGATACGGACGTGGAGAGTGCCGCTGCGGCAATGGCAAGGGCGAGTGGAGTCTTCATGGTAATGTCTCCCGGTTGTTTCGGTTGTTGTTCGGAGCGAGAAGCCACCTGAATGAACCTAGCAGCGTCCGGACAAACTGTCGACAGTCGGCAATCGACGGTCGACAAGTTCGCAGTGTCGGCCATAATGATCGCAGTCTGGGTCAAGTTTCGCGGGGGAGTCGGGTCGATGTCCGAATCGCAAAGCGTGGGATTCAAGGCGATCCGGTCGCCCAATCTGGTCGATCAGGTCGCCGACCACCTCACCGAGGCGATCATCGTGGGGCGCTTCACCCCGGGGGAGAGGCTCTCCGAGGTGGGGCTGGCGCGCTCGCTGGGGGTCAGCCGGGCGCCGATCCGCGAGGCCGCTCGGCTGCTGGAGAGCCGAGGGCTGCTGGTGTCACAGCCGCGCCGGGGCTTCTTCGTGCGGGCCCTGGACGCCAGCGAACTCGAGGATATCTTCGACCTCAGGCTCTGCCTGGAGCGCCACGCCATGGAACGCCTGGCCCACGCCTGCACGGCGGAGACCCTGGCGGCGCTGTACCGTCAGGTGGGGGTGCTGTGCGACGCCGCGGCGAGCGGCAGCGAGAGCCGGCGAATCGAGGAGGACCTGACCTTTCACCGAATGATGATCGAGGCGACGGGCAACCGTCGACTGCTCAAGAACTTCGATGACCTGGCGCACGAGCTTCGCCTGTGCATCACCCTGATCACCAAGACCCACGAGGACCCGGACAGCATCGCCGACTGCCACCACCTGCTGCTCGACGCTCTGGAGAGCGGGGAGCCGGCTCGCTGCCGGGAGGCGATCGATTACCATATCGGCGTGGCGCGGGACTTTGTGGTGCGCAGCGTCGGCGAGTCGCGTCCGTTGGCCCGTCCCCACTAGTCGAGTGAGCCAATAACTTGCCTATCCCCGGAAAAGCCTCGAGGGGGAGCGATCACCGGGCCGGCACGGGGTAGCGCCGGTCGGCTTTCCCGGCCTTGACCACCTGCCCCGGCGTCTCGTGACCGACCAGCGCCGGCAGCCGCGCCGAGGCGGCCAGCAGGGCGTCGAGGTCGACGCCGGTCGCCACCCCCATCTGCTCGAACATATGCACCAGGTCCTCGGTGCAGACGTTGCCCGTGGCGCCCGGGGCATAGGGGCAGCCACCGAGGCCGCCCAGCGACGCGTCGAAGCGAATGATGCCGGCCTGCCAGGCGGCCAGGGCGTTGGCCAGGCCCATGCCGCGGGTGTTGTGGAAGTGCAGGGTGAAGGGGGTGCCGGGGAAACGGGCCAGCGCCGCCTCGCAGAGGCGTGCCACCTGGGCCGGGTTGGCCATGCCGGTGGTGTCGCAGAGGGTCACCCCCTGGATGCCGAGCTCGAGCAGCCTGCCCGCCAGGTCCAGCACTCGCGCCTGGGGGACCTCACCCTCGAAGGGGCAGCCGAAGCTGGTGGAGAGCGAGGCGTTGATGAAGACGCCGCCGCCGCGGGGATGCGATCGCGCCGCCGCGAGGATTTCGGCGAACTGCTCAAGCGACTGTTCCGGCGTCATGCGCAGGTTGGTCCGGCCGTGGGAGTCGCTCGCCGACATCACTAGGTTGATCTCGTCGACGCCGCAGGCCAGGGCCCGCTCGGCGCCCTTGAGGTTGGGTACCAGCACGGTGATTCCCACCCCCGGGCGGCGCTGGATGCCGGCCACCACCTCGGCGGCGTCGGCCAGCGCCGGAATCGCCTTTGGCGACACGAAGGAGGTGGCTTCGATGCGAGCCAGCCCCGAGGCGGAGAGCGCGTCGATCAGGCGGATCTTCTCGTCGGTGGGCACGAAGGTCGACTCGATCTGGAAGCCGTCGCGGGTCGCCACCTCGTTGATCTGCAGCTGGGTCATGTTGGGTGTCCTGGGTCGGTCGGGGGTCAGATGATGCCGGCGCTGCGCAGCTTGGCACGGGTCTCCGCGTCGATGCCCAGTTCGTCGAGCACTTCCTCGGTGTGGGCGCCGAGCGCCGGGCCGCCGTGGCCCAGGCGGCCCGGCGTGGCGCTGAGCTTGGGCAGCACCCCGGGGACCTTCAGCGGGCGGCCGTCCGGCCGGGTGAACGACTGGATCATCTCCCGGGCGAGGTAGTGGGGGTCATGGGCGATGTCGGCGGCGGTGAAGGGGTAGCCGGCCGGCACCCGGGCATCGTCCAGGACGGCGAGGATGTCGTCGCGGCCGTGCTGGCGGCTCCACGCTTCGATGGCGGCGTCGATCTCTTCGGCTCGGCGGGTGCGACCGTCGTTGTGGGCCAGCTCGGGGTCCTCGCCCAGCTCGGGGCGGCCGATCACCGTCATCAGGCGCTTGAAGATGCTGTCGCCGTTGCCGGCGATCAGCACGTAGTCGCCGTCCCGGGTGCGGTATGACGCCGACGCGAACCGAGGGCTCGTCGGGCTGGCCGGTCAGGTAGCGCAGGCCGCCCATGGCCTCGCCGATCACCCCGAAGCCCGGCTTGTCGCGGTAGGGCCCCGTCTGGCCGTAGCCGGAGACGCGCACCATGATGAGCCCCGGGTTGACGGCCGACAGCGCCGCGTAGCTCAGCCCCCACTGCTCCAGGGTGCCGGGACGAAAGTTCTCGACCAGCACATCGGCGTCGGCGACCAGCTGGCGAACCAGGTCCTGGCCTTCGGCGGTTCTCAGGTCCAGGGAGACCGAGCGCTTGTTGCGGGTCTGAACGTGCCACCACAGGGAGGTGCCGTCCTCGATCATTCGCCATTTGCGAAGAGGGTCGCCGGTGCTCGGGGGCTCGACCTTGATCACGTCGGCGCCAAACTCGCCCAGCAGCTTGGTGGCGAAAGGGCCGGCAATCAGCTGGCCCAGCTCGATCACCTTGATCCCGGCCAGCGGCAGCTGACGTGTTTCCGGGGTCGTCATGGGGAGGCTCCTTGTGCGGTCATCGACGTATCATGGAGCATGGGTTGCGGTCCTGCCATTAGGCAAACGACAAGCTTGGTTTCGTGGATTACGAACCTGCCGGTATAGTGCGTCGAGGACGAGTCTCCGATCCCTGGCTGCGAGGGCCCCATGCGCCGTTTCGATTTTCTGACCCTCAAGCTGTTCGTCTCCGTGGCCGACGAGGGGCGTCTCACCGCGGCGGCCGAGCGCGAACATCTGGCGCTGGCGGCGGTGAGTAAGCGGATCAGCGACCTCGAGGCGCTGGTCGGCACGCCGCTGCTCTATCGGCGCTCCCGCGGCGTGCAGCTCACGCCGGCGGGTCAGGCGTTCCTTCACCATGCGCGCCGCATCCTGGAGAACGTCGAGCGCCTTCACGCGGAGCTCAGCGAATATGGCGACGGGATCCGGGGCCATGTGCGTATCCACTCCAATACCTCGGCAATCATCGCCTTCCTGCCTCAGGACCTAAGCGCCTTCACCCGCGACTATCCACAGATCAAGCTGGACTTGCAGGAACGGGTTAGCGGCGAGGTGATCGCGGCGGTACGTGATGGCCTGGCCGACCTGGGCATCTTCGCTGGCCACGTGCCCGCCGAGGATCTGCAGGTGATGCCCTATCGCAGCGACCGCCTGGTACTGATGACGCCCCGCGACCATCCCCTGGCGGGACGCGAGTCGCTATGCCTGCACGAAGCCGCGGAGTTCGACTTTGTGGGCCTGCAGCAGGACGCCTCGCTGCAGTCGCTGCTTCACGAGCAGGCCAGCCGCGTCGGCAGGACGCTGCGCATGCGCATCCAGGTACGCAGCTTCGATGCCATCTGCCGGATGATCCACCACGGCATGGGCGTCGGGGTGCTGCCGGAGCGGACCATCTATCGAGACCTGCGCGACCTGGCACTATGCAGCATTCCTCTGGCCGATGAGTGGGCGCGGCGCGAGCTGGTGATCGGCATGCGTCGCTACGAGACGCTGCCGGTGACCGCCCGTCATCTCGTCGACCATCTCATTCGTCCCCGTCGCGAAGCACCGTGAAGGGCGACCACTGCTGGCAGAGGGGAGCGACCTCAAGCCGAGTGATGTTGACGTGGGGCGGCAGCTCGGCGATGTGCAGGGCCTGTTCGGCCACGTCCCGGGGCTGCAGTGGCCGGGTGCCGCGGTAATAGTCACCGACCACCGAGGCATCGCCCTTCATGCGGACCAGGGTGAATTCGCTTTCTGTCATGCCCGGGGCCAGGTCGGTGACGCGCACGCCTTCGGCGCTGACGTCGCAGCGCAGGTTGTAGCTGAACTGTTCCACGAAAGCCTTGGTGGCGCCGTAGACATGGCCGCCGGGGTAGGGGGTGTGGCCGGCGATGGAGCCGATATTGATCACCGTGGCCCCGGGGCCGGACTCGATCAGCCTCGGCAGCAGCAGGCGAGTCACGTTGACCAGCCCGGTAATATTGGTATCGATCATGCGGTGCCAGTCGGCAAGGTCGGAGGCCTGGGCCGGCCCCTTGCCCAGGGCCAGGCCGGCGCTGTTGATCAGCACCCTGACGGCGGCGAAGGGTGTCGGCAGGGCGTCGATGATGCGGCCCACGGCGTCATGGTTAGTGACATCCAGCTCGGCAACATGCACCGACACCCGCTCGCCCAGGGTCTGTCGCAAGGCCTCGAGCCGCTCGCGGCGGCGTCCGATGAGCACCAGCGACCAGCCGGCCTCGGCGAAGCGATGGGCGCAGGCCTCCCCGATGCCCGAGGTGGCGCCGGTGATAAAGGCGACGGGGCTGGCTTCGTGCATGGTGAAACCTCCAGGCGGTGGACGAATAACGGCAAGCGACATTCGGATGAGAGCCTTGCGCCGGCGAAGGGGCATATCCCCCTTTGGTCGCATGGTTTACCTTCCAGGCCGACACCCCGCGCCATATCGCGCTATCGTTAGACATCGTCATTGACGAAGCCTGCCTTCTTCAACCTCGATTTGAGCAATGTCGGGGCTTGTTCCAAGATCAGATTGCCGGAGCCGCTGATCGAGTGGCGGCCCACCATAACGATAATTCCGCCGGAGAACGTCACATGCGCAAGACGCTACTTGCCACCTTCGTCAGCCTGGGCCTGGCCGCGGCCGCCCCCTTTGCCCTGGCCAGCAGCATCGAGATCCAGGTCAACAACACCATGAGCGATGGCGGCTCCGAGAGCGCCGCCGTCGAGCGCTTCGCCGAGTACCTCGAGGAGCAGGCACCGGGTCGCTTCGACGTCCGCCCGTTCCTGGCCGGCTCCCTGGGCGGCGAGAACGCGGTACTGGAACTGCTCAACCTGGGCCAGACCCAGCTCTCTATCACCGGCGGTAACTGGCGCCAGCAGTATGCTCCTGAATACGACGCCATCACCGTGCCCTTTGTCTTCTCCACCTGGGACGAAGTGGACGCCTACATGGAGAGCCCGTCCGGTCAGACGCTGGTGGAGATCGCCGAAGAGAAGGGCGGTATCAAGTATTTCGGCACCCAGCATCGTGGCCCCCGTCACATGACCGCCAACAAGGCGATCCACTCCCCCGAGGACCTGCAGGGCTTCCGTCTACGCCTGCCCTCGCTGCCGGTTTGGCTCCAGGTGTGGGAAGAGATCGGCGCCCAGGTGGTCAACGTGCCGGCGCCGGAGATCTATCTGGCGATGCAGACCGGCCAGGTCGACGGCCATGAGAACTCGCTCTCCTCGCCCTATACCCGTCGGCTGTGGGAGGTCCAAGACCACATCATCATGACCAGCCACGTGATGTTCCCCTGGAACTGGGTGGCCAGTAAGCGCTGGTGGGAAGGTCTCGAGGCCGATGATCAGGCGCTGATTGCCGACGCCATCGAGGTGGCTCGCCTGCACGGCACCGAGCGCGAACGCGAGCTTGACGCGTTCTACCTCGAGGAGCTTCAGAAGGAAGGTATGACCGTGATCGAACCCGATGTGGCGGCCTTCCGCGAGGCGGCCCGGCCGGCTATCGAACAGGTGCTTTCCGAGATGGCCGAGGGCGTGATGGACGATGCCCTGGGCGGCGAATGATTCCAGAATTCGTGATGACGGATACACCCACCTCGGCGGTGCCCAATGGGCGCCGCCGAGCCGTGAAGGACGAGAGGATATTTTCGTGAGGCAAGAGCGTGCGATACCCCTGAGTGCCGTGGACCGGCTGGCCTGCCGTCTGCTCAGGGCGCTGACCCTGGTCTGCGATCTGCTGGGGGTCCTGCTGCTGGCCGGCGTGCTGCTGCTGATTGTGGCGGCGGTGGTGGCCCGTGATCTGTTGAACCTTGGCATGCCGTGGACCGAGGAGGTGGCCACGCTGCTGGCAATTTACGCGGTGGGCTTGGGATCGCTTTCTGCCTGGGTGCGCGGCGAGCACCTGCTGGTGGATCTGTTCAGCCATCGCCTGCCACCGCTGGCCTTGGCGATGCAGTACCGGCTCACGGCGATCCTCTCCTGCGGCTTCTTTGTCCTGGCGGCCTGGGGGGCCTGGGTTATGTCCGAGGTAAGCGCCAACAACAACACCGTGTCGTTGGGCATCAGCTTCAGTTATCTCTACTACGGCATCTTCGTCGGCTTCGCCGGCATGACGCTGCTCTCTGCCTGGCAGGCCCTGCGCGGCAGGGTGGCCTGGCAGGCCGTCGAAGGCAGCGGCGGGGAGGCTCCCTGATGCTGGAACTCGCAATCTTCGTCGGTGGGCTACTGGTGCTGATGATCATCGGCCTGCCGGTGGTGGTGGCCATCGGCATCACCTCCTTCATCGCGCTGGGGGTCACCGGCAGCGGTGGGCTGCCGGTGGAGCTGATGTCGCTGCGCATGGTGCAGACGCTCAACAACTTTACGCTGCTGGCGATCCCGCTGTTCATCCTCGCCGCCAACATCATGAACACCGGCTCGACCACCACCCGCATCTTCGACTTCGCCACGGCCTTGGTGGGCTTTACCCGGGGCGGGCTAGGGCATGCCAACGTGGTGGCGAGCTCCATCTTCGCCACCATGTCCGGCACCGCCGTGGCCGATGCCGCCGGCCTGGGCAGCATCGAGATCAAGGCGATGAAGGAGCGCGGCTATGACCTGGGTTACTCGGCCGGGATCACTGCGGCCTCCAGCGTGATCGGCCCGATCCTGCCGCCCAGTATCGCCCTGGTGGTCTACGGCTGGCTGGCCAACGTCAGCATCGGCGCGCTGTTCATGGCTGGGATCGTCCCCGGCCTGCTGATGGCGCTGCTGCTCATGGGCATGACCGTGGTGTTGGGCGCCGGCGGTCGTGTGGCCATGCCGGCTCCCGTGCCCTTCGACGGGCGAGAGGTGCTGCGTACGGGACGCCGCGCGATCCTTCCGCTGATGATGCCGGCGATCATCGTTGGCGGGATCTGGACGGGCTTCTTCACCCCCACCGAGGCCGGTGCGGTTGCCTCGCTCTACGCCATTGTGCTGGGCGGGGTGGTCTATCGCGACCTGAGCCTCAAGGCGCTTTACCTCTCCTTTCGGCGCACCCTGATGTTCAGCGCGGCGATTCTACTGATCATCGCGGTGTCGAGCTTCTATGGCTGGATCCTGGTACGTATCGGCATTCCCCAGGCGCTGGCCGGTCAGGTGGCGGGCATCGACATGCCGACCGTCTTCCTGCTGCTGGCTTTTGCGCTGTTCTTCCTGCTGATCGGCTGCTTCATGTCGGTCATTGAGAGCATCCTGATCTTTACGCCCATCGTGGTCCCTGCGGCCATGGCCGCGGGCCTGGATCCGATCCACTTCGGCATCGTCATGGTGATTACCCTGTCGGTGGGGGTCATCACGCCCCCCTTCGGCAACGTGCTGTTTTTGATGGTGGGCATCACCCGGCTGCGCTATGGGCAGGTGGTGATCGCGGTTTTGCCATTTCTGCTGCCGATCCTGGCCACCATCCTGATCCTGATCGCCGTGCCGCCGGTGGCGACGTGGCTGCCCGACCTGCTTGGCTATTGAGGCGTGAGCATCTATGCCCCATCTCGACCTGAAAACCACCACCCTCGACCATGAACACGTGGACCATGCCCACGACTTTCACCAGCTGATCGTGGCCACCTGCGGAGTCACCGAGCTGGCGGTGGACGGGGAGGGCGAGCGTATCACCGCCAGCCGAGGCTGCCTGATTCCTTTCAGCCACCGTCATAACTACCTGGGCGATGGCCGCAATCGCACCCTGGTGCTGGATATCCCGGGTGGCAGCCTGGTCGCGCTGCGCGACGGCGAACGCATCGAACGCCTCTTCGCGCGCCCACGCTTCTTCAGCGTACCGCCGCAGCTCCATCAGCTGGCGAACAGCTTGATGCAGCAGCTTGACCAGTGTCCGGGGCTGCACAGCGAGATCGCCGCGCTGCTGCTGCGTGCCATTTATCTCCATCTGGAGAGCGAGCCGCTGGCCGGGGATGGTGGCTTTCCTCTGGCGCGAAGAGCCTGCGAACGTCTCGACCTGGTTCGGCTCGAGGCCTGGGTGGATCGCCACCTTGCCGATGATATCCGTGTCGAGCAACTGGCCGCACTCTGCGCGCTGAGCGTGGGGCACTTTCACAACCGCTTCCGCGAGATGACCGGCATCACCCCCCAGGCTTACGTGCAGCAGCGCCGGCTGCGCCATGCCAAAACTCTGGTCTGCCATAGCGACCTTAGCCTGGGTCATGTGGCTTCGCTGGTCGGTTTTCGTGATCAGGGCAGCTTCTCACGAGCCTATCGGCGGCACTTCGACACTACGCCCTCGGCGGATCGCTGCGCTCCCTGACCTTTTGACGCAGTTCCGGGCAAAGGCTTCTCAGCTGCGGGCAAGCAGTTTCGCCGCGTTCGTCCTAGTCTCTGAGGCAGGGCGGTGCTTGTGGTGCCGTCGTGTCACCGATCCATGCAACGCATAAATCACAAGAGGCATGCATCATGCGCAAAAGAACTCTTACCGGGCTGTTTGCCCTGGCGTCACTCCCTTTGGCCATGGCGGCCGCCCAGGCCCAAGCCAACGAGATGGCCATCGCCACCATCCTTCCCGAGAACATGAGCAACAACGAGGTGTATCCGGCGCTGGTGCACTTCAAGAATCTGGTGGAGACCCGCACCGATGGCGAGGTCACGGTGTCGATCTTCGGCAACAGCCAGTTGGGCTCCGAAGTGGAGACCGCGCGGGAGGTTCAGGGTGGCCGCACCCTGCAGTCCACCATCATTACCACCGGCGCCATGTCGTCCTACTACCCCGACTATCAGATGATGACCGCTCCCTTCATCTTCGATAATTGGCGCCAGGCCTGGGCCTTTTTTGACGGCGAGTGGTTTGCCGACTTCATGTCCGGCACCATCGAACAGACCGACATGCGCTACCTGGGCACCTTCGATGATGGCGGCGGCTTCGTGGCCTTCACCAACAACGAGCGGCTGATCCGAACCGTCGAGGATCTCGAGGGGCTCAACATCCGCACCGAGGAGAACCCGGGGCACGTGGCCATCATGCGCGCGCTGGGAGCCTCGGCGACCCCGCTGCCCTGGGGCGAGGTGATCACCGCCCTGGAGACCGGCCTGGCCGACGGGCAGTTCAACGCCCCGGTCCTCAATACCACTTTCAATTTCAATGAAGTGACCGACTACACCACCTTGACCGGCCACGTTTATAACAGCGCGGCCTGGCTGGTCAGTGAAGATTGGTTCCAGAGCCTTACCGAATCTCAGCAGGAGGCGATCGTCACGTCGGCCCGCGAGGCCATCGCCATTGGCCATGGCATGTCCGGGGCGCTCGCCACCGCCAGCTGGGAGGAGTCCTG
>JAIVHL010000012.1:24569-40021 GCA_020201075.1 Halomonas sp.
CGTCCTGCGCTCGGCCATCATTCGGCCGGGCGCTCCTGCCTGAGGTGACGCCATGACCGTCCTGCAGCCCCTGCGGCGCCTGAGCGATATCGTCAATCAGGTGGCGATATTCGTCTGTGTGGCCTGCATCCTGACCATGCTGGGCATCTCATTCACGGCCTTCGTTTACAAGTTGGCCACCGGCAACACCCTGAGTTGGACCTACTCCCTGGCGCGGCTTTTTCTCCCCTGGATCGGCTTTCTCTCCATGACCATCTCGCTGCGCTATGGCGAGCATGTGGCCATGACCCTGCTGGTCAGGAGCCTGCCCCGGGCGCTGACCCTGGTGGCTGCCGTCCTCAGCATGCTGGTCATCGGCCTGTTCGCTGCGCTGCTGCTCTGGTACGGCTGGGACTACTTCCAGGGGACTCGCCAGGTCTACATGGTCTCCGACCAGATTCGTGTGCACGGCAAGTTCACCGCCATCGTGGTGCCGATCAGCGGGGCCATCATCCTGCTGCACCTGGTCCAGGGCTTCGACCTGCTGGAACATTTCATCGATGACGACACCGTGATCGATGAACTCATCGAGACAGCCGACGTGGAGAAACGCTCATGACGCCCGCGATCATCGCCTTTGTCGTGCTTCTGCTGATCGGGGCCCCGGTCGCGGTTGTCATGGCCCTATCGGGATTGGCCGGCGGCTTCGCCATGGGCGGCGAGCGCATGCTCGGCATCATCACCGACCGCATGTTCGCCGGCGTCTCGGGCTTTCTACTGATTGCCGTGCCCTATTTTATCTTCACGGCTGAGCTGATGAACCAGGGCGGCTTGACCCATAAACTGATCGCCTTCAACAACGCTCTGTTCGGGCGGGTGCGCGGGGCGCTCTCCCACGTCAACATCTCGGTATCGGTGTTCTTCGCCGGCCTGACCGGGGCGGCGATCACCGACACCGTGGCGATCGGCAAGATCATGATCCCGGAGATGAAGAAGCAGGGGTACGACGCCGAGTACGCCGCGGCCATCACCGCCTGCTCGTCGATCATCGGACCGATCATCCCGCCAAGCGTGGTGATGGTGGTCTATGCGACCCTGCTGCGCGACATTTCGGTAATCGACCTCTTCGCCGGGGGGATCATTCCCGGTCTGTTGATGGCCCTGGCGCTGCTCGCGGTGAGTTTCTTCCTGGCCTGGAAGCGAGGCTACCCCAAGCAGGCGCCCACCCCACTCAAGGTGGCGGCCATGTCGTTTCTGATGGCGCTGCCGGCGATGATCGTGCCGCTGATCATCCTCGGCGGTATCCTCTCGGGGCTGACCACCATCACCGAGGCGTCGGGGTTTGCCGCCGTCTATGCCATTGTCATCGGGGTCGTCTTCTACCGCACGCTCACCTGGCGCAAGATCTGGCACGCGCTGGTGGTGACCGTGCGCTTCTCGGGAGTGGTGTTCTTTCTGCTGGCGACTTCGGCGGTGCTGGGCTGGTTCGTCACCCGCTCCGGCATCGCCCGGGATGCGGCAGGACTGATCACCACCTTCAGCGACTCGACCTTCCTGCAGCTGCTGCTGGTCTGCCTGCTGCTGATCCTGGTCGGTACGGTCATGGACGTGCTGCCGGCGCTGGTGGTGGTGGCGCCGGTGCTGGTGCCGGCCATGATCCAGCTGGGGGTGGACCCGCTGCACTTCGCCATCCTGATGATCGTGGTGCTGAACATTTCCAATGTGACGCCACCGGTGGGCATGACCTTGATGACGGCGGCGAGGATCGCCGACGTGCCCTTCGAACGGGCGATCATTGCCTCGCTGCCGTTCTATGTGGCCTTCATCGTGGTGATCCTGCTGCTGGTCACCTTTCCCTCCCTTTCCACCTGGATCCCCTCGCTGCTGGGCTAAGGAACTCCTTGCATGAAGCTCTTCTACCATCCCGAGCAGGAACGCCACGCGCCACCGACCTTCCTGCTGCGTGGCCGGCCGGTGGACTCTCCGGAAGGGCCGCTGCGGGCCGAGCTGCTCTCCCGCGGCCTGGCCGCTATCGGGCTGTCGTTGACCGCCCCCACCGAGCCCGACAGTCTGCGGCTGCGAGAGCGCCTGGCGAGGATTCACTCGGCTCGCTATCTGGACTTCCTCGAGACCATCCATTCGCGCTGGCGGGCCCTGCCCGATGCCGCCGCCATGGTGGCGCCCAACGTGCATCCGTGTGGCGGTGGCCATCACTATCCACGCCATCCTGTGGGGCTGGTGGGCTGGCACATGCACGATATGGCCTGTCCGATGACCGCCGACAGCTTCGTCGGTATCCTGGCGAGCGCGGCCACGGCGGAGGCGGCGGCCGACGTGGTGCTGGGGGGAGAGCGCCATGCCTATGCGCTGTGCCGCCCGCCGGGCCACCATGCCGGTCCGGAACGTGCGGGGGGCTTCTGCTTCCTCAACAACTCGGGCCTGGCCGCCACGGTGCTGCGTGAGCGCCATGCGAGGGTAGCGATCCTCGACGTGGACCTGCACCACGGCAACGGCACCCAGGACCTCTTCTATGATCGCGGCGATGTCTGGACCGGTTCGCTCCACGTTGACCCCGCGGACTTCTATCCCTTCTTCTGGGGGGGCGCCGACGAGCAGGGCGAGGGCGATGGGCTCGGCGCCAACGTCAACCTGCCGCTGCCGCTGGGGAGCACCGGAGCGGTCTTTCTCGCGACGCTGGATCGTCTGATCGAGCGCATGGAGGCTTTCCGGCCCGACGCCCTGGTGGTGGCCCTGGGCCTGGATGCCCACCGCGATGACCCGCTGGCCGGCATGGCCCTGGAGACCGACGACTTCGCCGAGATCGGACGTCGTCTGGCTGCCATTGACCTGCCCACGGTGCTGATCCAGGAGGGGGGCTACCCCACCGAGCACTTGAGCAACAACCTGGCCGCCTTCATGGGCGGCTATACCTCTGCCTGAAAGCGGCCCTTCATCGGTGCCGACACGACACCTCACTAACGAGAGACATGCCATGAACGTTACCTATCACGACAGCAATGCCCGCATGAGCCAGATCGCCATCCACCACGGTACCGTCTACCTGGCGGGGCAGGTGCCCGCGGACGCCGGCGCCGACATGCGCGGACAGACCGAGCAGGTGCTGGCCCGCATCGATGAGCTGCTGGCCAAGGCGGGCACCTCCAAGGAGCACCTGATCGCTGCCCAGATCTGGGTTACCAGCATGGCCGAATTCGACCAGATGAACGCCGCCTGGGACGCCTGGGTGACGCCGGGTCGGCCGCCGGTGCGTGCCGCCATCGAGGCGAAGCTGGCCAAGCCGGAATGGAAGGTTGAGATCATGGTCACCGCGGCACTTCCGGAGGCCTGATATGCGCATGATCACGGCGGAGCAAGTCGCGGCCTCCCTGCCCTGGCAGGCCCTGGTAGAGCGACTCGCGACCACCTTTCGCGAGGGGGTCGAGTCGCCGCCGCGCCATCACCACGCCATGCACCGACATGACGGCGAGGCGACCATGCTGCTGATGCCGGCCTGGGAGCGCGATGGCTATATCGGCGTGAAGATGGTCAATGTCTTCCCGCAGAACGCCGAGCACGGCCTTCCCGCCATAGCCGGTGTCTACCTGCTCAGCGAGGGTGCCCACGGGCGCCCTCTGGCCTGTATCGACGGCAGCGAGTTGACGCGCCGGCGCACCGCGGCGGCCTCGGCCCTGGCGGCCCGCGAACTTGCCCGGGCGGACGCCGAGAGCCTGCTGGTGGTAGGGACCGGCAGGCTGGCGCCCATGGTGATCGAGGCCCATGCGGCGGTGCGGCCCATCCGCCGCGTGCGCATCTGGGGGCGTAGCCTCGAAAAGGCCGAGGCGCTTGCCGCCGAGTATGCCGACCGCTTCGACACGGCGGCGGTTACCGACCTGGAGGCCGCCAGCCGCGAGGCGGACCTGATCAGCTGCGTGACGCTCTCCACCTCGCCGCTGATTCGCGGCTCCTGGCTCACGCCCGGCACCCATCTCGATCTGATCGGCGCCTTTCGTCCCTCCATGCGCGAGACCGATGCCGAGTGCCTCGTCCGCAGCGAGGTGTACGTGGACACCCATGCCGGGGCGAGGGGCGAGGCGGGAGATCTGCTGCAGGCCGTCGACGAGGGGGCCTTTGCCTTCAATGAGGTCCGCGGCGAGCTTGCCGAGCTGCTCAAGGGCGAGGTGCCCGGTCGTTCGTCGGACGCGGCGATCACCCTGTTCAAGTCGGTGGGGGCATCGCTGGAGGACCTGGCGGCCGCCATCGAGGTGTGGGAGCAGTTGGAGTCGCATGGATGAGCGCAGCCCCTTATGGCGACCGGGCCGCCGGATTCTTCTGGCACGAGCGCTGTTTCTGGCATGACCCGGGGGCCATCGGTGTCTTCTCGTCCCCCGGCGAGTTTCTGCAGCCGCAGCCGGCATCGGAGAGTCCCGAGAGCAAACGCCGGCTGAAGAACCTGCTGGAGGTCTCGGGGCTGATCGACGAACTGACGGTGCGCAAGCCCCCGCCGGCCGCTCGGGAGGACCTCGAGCGTTTTCATACGGCTCGCTATTTGGACGCCCTGGAGGCGGGTGACCGCGCCGGGGGCGGTGACGGCGGCGACTGCGCCCCCTATTCGTCGGGCAGCCTGACCGCGGCGCGTCAGTCATGCGGGCTGGCCGTCGCCGCCGTGGAGGCGGTGGCCAGCGGCGAGCTGTTGCGCGCCTATGCGCTCTGTCGACCGCCGGGCCACCACGCCGAGGCGGATCGGGGGCGGGGCTTCTGCCTGCTGGGTAATATCCCGGTGGCGGTGCTGCGGGCCCGGGCGAGGAAGCTGGTAGGGCGCGTGGCGATCCTCGACTGGGACGTGCATCACGGCAATGGCCACCAGACAGCCTTCTATGCAGACCCCGAGGTGTTGACGGTCTCCCTCCATCAGGCGGGTAACTATCCGTTGGACACCAGGAGTTTCGAGGAGCAGGGGGAGGGACCCGGGCTTGGGTACAACCTTAACCTGCCGCTGCCGCCGGGCTGCGGCCTGGGCGCCTATGACCACGCCATGACCGAACTGGTGCTGCCGGCCATCGAGGCCTTCGACCCCGAGCTGATCGTGGTGGCCTGCGGCTATGACGCCTGCGCCAAGGACCCGCTGGGCAAGATGATGCTCAACAGTGACGCCTTTGCCCGCATGACGGCCCAGGTCATGACACTGGCCGAACGCGTCTGCAAAGGGCGGCTGGTCATGGTCCACGAGGGCGGATACTCGGAAGGCTACGTGCCGCTATGTGGGCATGCTGTCATCCAGGCCCTGACCGGCAGCGATATCCGAGTACCGGACCCTCAGAATGACGAGATTGCCGCCTGGGCCTATCAGTCCCTGCAGTTCCATCAGCGCGAACTGATCGACGGCTGGCGTGAGGCCTGGGCCGCCGCCGGCCGGCTCTCCCCGCCGAACAGCGCTTCGCCAGGCAACGCTTCAACAAGCAACGCTTCAACAAGGAACTCGCGACCATGACACCTCTCGACGATCGTGACGGCTGGATCTGGATGGACGACGAGTGGCTGCCGTGGCGCGAGGCCCGGGTCCACGTGCTGACCCACACCCTGCACTACGGCATGGGCTGCTTCGAGGGTCCGCCGAGGCGGCGTCCATTGGCCTGCGCGCGATGACGTCTTCCTGGGCGCGCCACCATGTCAACATCAGCCTGTGCCGGGCCAAGACCAACGGCCACTATGTCAATGCCATGCTGGCGCTCAACACGGCGGTAAAGGCGGGCTTCGACGAGACGATCATGCTCGACCCCGAGGGCTATCTGGCCGAGGCCTCGGCGGCCAACGTCTTCCTGCTGCGCGATGGCGTACTGCATACCCCAGAGGTGACCTCCTGCCTGCAGGGCATCACCCGCGACAGCGTGATCCGGCTGGCGCGCGAGGTGCTCGGGGTCGAGGTGCGGGAGCGTCGCATCACCCGCGACGAGCTCTACACCGCCGACGAGGCCTTCTTGACCGGCACCGCGGCCGAGATCCTGCCGCTGCGCGAACTGGACGGCCGCCACATCGGCGGCCGGGCGGGCGCGCCGCGGCCGGAACACCCCATCGAGGTCGACTCCCTGACCGCGCGGCTCCAGCGGCTCTATCGCCGGGTAGCCTGTGGCGAGCTCGACGGTGATCTCGAGGCGTTCCGCGGCTGGTTGACGCCGGCGGGGGGCTGACGCGGCGTTGAAGGTCTGCTTCTCCGTCCGTGCTAGGCTGCGGCGATTCGGCCGGGAAGGGACGCCATGATCGATTCGCTGTTCGCGGGTACGCTGTTGTCGTCACTCCTGCTTGCTACCCTCTGGGGCGCGCTGGCGCTGGGCCATCGGCTGCCGGGGACGCTAGGCATCAGGTGGCTGGGGGTAATGGCGTGGCTGGTGGCGGGAGGGCTCTGGTGCCTACTGGTTTGGCAGGGTGCGAGGCTGGCGCCCCTGGTCGGCATGGCGATACAGATGACGGCGCTGCTGGCCTGGTGGCGCCAGCTGGAGCCTGCGCGAGACCTCGACTGGGCCGATGACGTAGCGCACCTGGCCACCGGTAAGGTCGAGGGGCACCGCCTGATCCTGCACCATATCCGCCATTTCGACTGGCAGACTCGGGAGCAGGCGCGAATAATCTGGGAGCCGCGGGAATACGATCTCCGCGCGCTCAACAGCGTGGATCTTTTCGTCTCCGGCTGGGGACGTCCGGGTATCGCCCACGTGCTGCTCTCCTTCGGTTTCGCCGATGCGTCCGGCGACATCGATGACTTCCTGGCCTTCTCAGTGGAGGTGCGTCGCGAGCGTCACGAGAAATTTTCCGAGATCGGTGGCTTCTTCAAGCAGTATGAGCTGGCCATCATCGCTACCGATGAGCGGGATGCCGTGCGGCTGCGCAGCAACGTGAGGGGCGAGGCGGTGACCCTCTATCGGGTGCTGCTGAATGAGGCCGACCGTCGAGACCTGCTGCTGGCGCTGGTGGAGGAGGCCAATCGCCTCGAGGTTTCGCCACGCTACTATCACACCGTTACCGCGAACTGCACGACCCTGGTCTTCGCCATGATGCGGCGCATTATCGAGGGGCTGCCGATGGATCATCGGCTGCTGCTCAGCGGACTGTTGCCTGGCTACGTCCACGATCACGGCGGACTGGTACCGGGCTTCCCCCTGAGTGAGCTGAGATGCCGCGGAGATATTACCGAGCGTGCTCGCCTGGCCCACGACGCCCCCGACTTCTCCCGGCGCATCCGCGAGGGCGTGCCGGGGTGGTCCGAGCCTTCCTGAGGCGGTCCGTTAACGAAAACGCCACGGCGAAGCCGCCGTGGCGATGTTCCAACCCTCCCTGGGCATCGTTCCGATGCCTGGCCCCGCTGCCCTGATACCGGAACCTCCCTCGGGTACGCCCTGTACCCTCGCGTCCCTGGCGCCGCTCGGCAGTGTCCCTTGCCTTGCATCTCTCCGGGCTATGTTGTTATCGCAGTCAACGATGAACACGGCGGGGCAGAACCGTGACACTTCCATTACGGTGGCGCCCTGAAAATGAGGGGCGATGCCATGGCTTAGGCATGATGTCGCGCCGAGGCGGCGATTCGGTGGGCACGGTCGGTCGGCTGGCTGGCATGACTCTGGTAAAATCCGCCAGCTTTTGCGCCTAACTCCTTTCACTTCCTCGGAGCTTTCGATATGAACGCAGTGATTCTTGCGGTGTTGGTGATGGTGGGGCTGTCCCTGGCACGGGTCTCGGTGGTCTTCGCTCTGATCGTCGGTGCCCTGGTGGGCGGCCTGTTCGGCGGACTCTCCATCGAGGAGTCCCTCTCCGCCTTTAACGAAGGCGTCGGCGGCGGCGCCCAGGTCGCGCTGGCCTACGCCACCCTGGGAGCCTTTGCCGTGGCGATCTCGCGCTCGGGCCTGCCGGATCTGCTCGCCAGTCGGCTGATCAGCCTGCTCGGCCAGGAGGCCACAGCGGCGCGCCAGGCCAGGGTCAAGGTGCTGTTGCTTACTGCGGTGCTGCTGGTGTCGATCTCTTCTCAGAACCTGATCCCGGTGCATATTGCCTTTATTCCGATTCTGATTCCTCCGCTGCTCAAGGTGATGAATCAGCTGCGTCTCGATCGCCGGGGGGTGGCCTGCGCCCTGACCTTTGGGCTGACCGCTCCCTACATGCTCCTGCCGGTGGGCTTCGGGGCGATTTTCCTCAACGACATTCTGCTGGCCAACATCAACCGCGCCGGGGAGGCGCTGGGGCTCGAGATCACCCGAGGCATGGTGCCCCTGGCCATGGCGGTGCCAGTCGGTGGCATGGCGCTTGGCCTCGTCGTTGCACTCTTTATCAGCTATCGCAGACCGCGGGAGTACGCGGCACTGGATGTGACCACCAGCAACGTGCCGCACCATCATCCTGAGGTGCATGGACCGCATACGCTGGGTCTGGTCATGTCGGGGGTGGCCATCGTCGCGGCGCTGGGCATTCAGCTGTTGACCGGCTCCATGGTGCTGGGCGGCCTGGTGGGCTTTGCACTGCTCTCGGTGGGTGGCATTTTCAAGTGGCGCGAGGCGGATGATCTTTTTACCAGCGGCATGCGCATGATGGCGCTGATCGGTTTTATCATGATTTCTGCCTCCGGCTTCGCGGCGGTGATGAACGCCACCGGCGAGATCGACAGCCTGGTGCAATCGAGCTTTGCCATCATCGGCGACAACCGCGGTTTGGCGGCACTGATCATGCTGCTGGTGGGGCTCTTCATCACCTTGGGCATCGGCTCGTCGTTTTCCACCATCCCGATCATCGCCGCAATCTTCGTGCCGCTGGCGGTGCAGTTCGGCTTCTCGCCGCTGGCTACCGTGGTTCTGGTGGGCACGGCGGCGGCGCTGGGAGATGCCGGCTCGCCGGCCTCGGATTCGACCCTGGGCCCGACCTCGGGGCTCAACGTCGACCGCCAGCACGACCATATCTGGGATAGCGTAGTGCCCACTTTCCTGCACTACAATATCCCGCTGATCGCCTTCGGCTGGGCGGCGGCGATGCTTTTTTAATCCCTAAGGCAGAGCCAGCGCTTTTCGGGGCTGATCCGGCGATAGAGACTATCGGGGAGGCGCTGTGAATACCTCCCTGTATGCTACCGATGCCCTGCTGCGCTCTCGCGTCTCGCTCCGCTTGCAGGTCCTGTGCTGGCCATCCATGGCCAGCCCGTTCGAAGCAGTGCTCCTCACCCATGGCGTCGGACCTCTCCTCCGGCTCATCCCACGGTGCTGCTCTCTTCGGGCAAGTGTCGCTTGCGACTTATCTTGAGTATTCACTCATGACCTTCGGGCAGGTGGCGCTCCAGAGAGGCGAGCAGGCCCCGCAGCAGCGATAGCTCCTTTCTCGACGGTTGGGCGCGGGCAAACAGCGTTTGCAGCTGGCTTGCGGTGCGGGCATGGGGCTGGGTGAGGAAGCCGCTGACCTGCATGACCCGCTCCAGATGGTCATGAAAATGGTCAAGCTGTTCGCGGGTGGGCGGACGCTGCTCAGCGGGCAGGGGTGGTCGGTAGTCGCTATGCGGGCGACGGCGCCATGCGGTGAAGACCTCGTAGGCGAGCACCTGCACCGCCTGGGAGAGATTGAGGATGCCGTAGTCAGGATTGGCGGGGATGCTCACCTGGTGGCTGCACAGGCGGATCTCGTCGTTGGTGAGCCCGAAGCGCTCCCGGCCGAACACCAGGGCCACCGGGTCTGCGGCGGCATGTTCGACCAGCTCGCGGGCCATCGCGTCGGGCTCGTCGAAGTGGGGCAGGGGCAGGCTGCGCAGCCGGGCGCTGGCGCCGACCACCTGCACGCAGTCGGCCACCGCCTCGGCAAGCGAGCCAACCACCCGGGCGCTTTCCACCAGGTCCTCGGCCCCGGCGGCAAGCCGCAAGGCCTCGGGGTCGGGGAACCGGCGCGGGTTGACCAGCACCAGATCGGTCAGGCCCATGGTCTTCATGGCCCGCGCAGAGGCACCGATATTGCCGGGGTGGTAGGTCTGGACGAGGACGATGCGGATGTTCGAGAGCATGGTGAGCGACGGCCGGCTAGAGAATTGCCACATTTTACAGAAGCCAGGGCCCAGCGCCGAGCGGACAACAAAAAACCCCGCCGGTTTTCACCGACGGGGTCGTCTTGCGCAACGCCTAGGCTCAGCTAACGCCTAGGGCAGTGGGCGCTATTACATCATGCCGCCCATACCACCCATACCACCCATGCCGCCCATGTCCGGAGCTGCGTCTTTCTCGTCCGGATCGTCGGCGATCATGCATTCGGTGGTGATCATGAGACCAGCGATGGAACCGGCGGACTGCAGCGCGCTGCGGGTCACCTTGGCCGGGTCCAGCACGCCCATCTCGAACATGTCGCCGAACTCGCCGGTCTGGGCGTTGTAGCCGTAGTTGCCTTCGCCAGCCTTCACCTGGTTCAGGATGACCGAGCCTTCCTGACCGGCGTTGGTGACGATCTGGCGCAGCGGAGCCTCCATGGCGCGCAGGGCGATGGTGATGCCGTGGGTCTGGTCCTCGTTGTCGCCCTTGAGGTCCTTGATCTTGGTCAGCACACGCACCAGAGCGGTACCGCCGCCAGGCACGACGCCTTCTTCGACCGCGGCGCGGGTAGAGTGAAGGGCGTCCTCGACGCGGGCCTTCTTCTCCTTCATCTCGACTTCGGTGGCAGCACCGACGCGGATGACGGCCACACCGCCGGCGAGCTTGGCGACTCGCTCCTGGAGCTTCTCGCGATCGTAATCGGAGGAGGTATCCTCGATCTGCGCGCGGATCTGGCCAACGCGTGCCTCGATGTCGCCTTCTTCACCGGCGCCGTCGATGATCGTGGTGTTCTCCTTGGACATGGTCACGCGCTTGGCGGTACCCAGATGATCCAGGTTGGCCTGCTCGAGAGTCAGACCGACTTCTTCGGAGATCACGGTGCCGTTGGTGAGGATGGCGATATCCTGAAGCATGGCCTTGCGACGGTCGCCGAAGCCCGGGGCCTTGGCCGCCGCAACCTTGACGATGCCGCGCATGGTGTTGACCACCAGGGTAGCCAGCGCCTCGCCTTCGATGTCCTCGGCGATGATGGCCAGCGGCTTACCCGCCTTGGCGACGGCTTCCAGCACCGGCAGCAGCTCGCGAATGTTGGAGATCTTCTTGTCGACCAGCAGGATGTACGGGTCTTCCAGCTCGACCTGCATGGTGTCCTGGTTGGTCACGAAGTAGGGCGACAGATAGCCGCGATCGAACTGCATGCCTTCGACGACTTCCAGCTCGTCTTCAAAGCCACGGCCTTCGTCGACGGTGATGACGCCTTCCTTGCCAACTTTTTCCATCGCCTCGGCGATGATCTCGCCGATACGCTTGTCACCGTTGGCGGAGATGGTGCCGACCTGGGCGATGGCCTTGGTGTCGGTGCAGGGCACGGAGAGCGCTTCGATCTCCTTGACCGCGGCAATCACGGCCTGGTCGATGCCACGCTTGAGATCCATGGGGTTCATGCCCGCGATGACGCCCTTGAGGCCCTCGTTGACGATGCACTGGGCCAGCACGGTGGCGGTGGTGGTGCCGTCGCCGGCCACGTCGGAAGTCTTGGACGCGACTTCCTTGACCATCTGTGCGCCCATGTTCTCGAAGCGATCCTTGAGCTCGATCTCCTTGGCTACGGAAACGCCGTCCTTGGTGACGGTCGGTGAGCCAAAGGATTTTTCCAGCACCACATTGCGACCCTTCGGACCCAGCGTGGCCCTCACGGCGTTGGCCAGAACATCTACGCCACGTGCCATGCGCTTGCGGGCATCATCGGAGAACTTGACTTGTTTCGCTGCCATTTTCGAAATCTTCCTGTTGTTACTTTAACGTCAGATACGTCGACGTCAGATACTTGAACGTTGGATATTGAGCAGTGTCCTGGACGGTTGGGCTTCAGCCCTCAACCACGGCCAGGATGTCGGACTCGCTCATGATCAGCACTTCTTCGCCGTCAATTTTCTGCTTCTCGACGCCGAAACCATCCTTGAAAATCACGGTGTCGCCGACTTTCACATCCAAGGGGCGGACGTCGCCGTTCTCGAGAATTCGGCCTTTACCGGCGGCAAGCACTTCACCCCGAGTCGGTTTTTCCTGGGCGCTGCCCGGAAGCACGATGCCGCCAGCGGTTTTCTGTTCTTCTTCTACGCGACGGATGATGACGCGATCGTGCAAGGGACGGATGTTCATTGCTCACGTTCTCCTGAGGGTGTGTATGGCCGGGAAGCCCCGGCGGTTCTAGTCATCGCCTCGCAGTACAAGCCTGCAAGGGGGAGGCGCTCGACGCCTTCCGTGTCAGTGGCGCGGCAACCGCGCCGAAGCCTGCTGCTGTCCGTTAAATGGGGCTCACAAGAGGGCTTTCAAGTGCCGTGAAGCATTTTTTTTGCTTCAGCGGCGCTTGTCCTCGTGGGAGATGAACTCCCCTTCCAGGGGACCGTCCTGATTGTCGTCGTGGGGCGATGAGGCATCCTGGGAATCACCCTGGCGACCAGGCCCCGAGGCCTGCTGCCAATCGGCATCAGGGCCTCGGCGAGGACTGTCACCGAGCCCCCCGCCCACAGGGATTCCCTGGGCACGCACGCCTAGCTTGGCGATCAGCTTTCCCAGCAGGCGGCGCGCATCGGGGATCAGGCACATGAAACCCAGGGCATCGGAGACGAAACCCGGCGCCATCAGCAGGGCGCCGCCGAAGATCAAGGCGGCACCGGTGAGCAGTTCGCCTGAGGGTACTTCGCCACGCTCCATGCGTTCGCGGGCCCGGGCAAAAGTGGCAGCGCCCTCGCGTCGGATCAGATGCAGCCCGATGAAACCGGTGGCCAGCACCATCAGCACAGTGGCGAGCAGACCGATCTGGCTGCCCACCGAGAAGAGGATGACGAAGTCGAGCAGGGCGAAGAGGGTAAAGGCAAGCAGAAAAGGCATGGGGGCTCCGCGATATCAGTTCAGCTGATAGTGGGGGCTGCCACGTGGAAATCAAGCGTGGACGGACAGCGCTGTCCTCAATGGGGGGGTGGTGACGGGGAGCTCATATGAATAGCGTTATGGTGCACTGCACAAAATCTGCTACTATACATCTACTGAACAAGAGCGATGTCCAGGACTGTGCCGATTTGTCGGACTTGGGTCGCTCCATATCCCCAGGAGGATTAACGATGAAACTCGATACTTCCGTGATTGCGATTACCGGTGGCGCCCGTGGCCTCGGTCTGGCCATGGCTCAGATGCTCGGCAGCCGCGGTGCCCATGTGGCGCTGCTCGATACCGACGCTGCCACCCTGGATGATGCCGTTACCCAACTGCATCAGGCGGGCATCGAGGCCCGCGGTTTCGTGGCCAATGTGGCCGACGAGGCATCGGTCAAGCAAGCCTTTCGAGATATCGCCGACTCTCTTGGCCCGGTGAACGGGCTTGTCAACAACGCCGGTATCCTGCGCGATGCCCTGCTGGTCAAGGCGAAAGAGGGTAAGGTCGACAAGGTGATGTCTCTTGAGAACTGGCAGGCGGTCGTCGACGTCAATCTTACCGGCGTCTTCCTATGCGGTCGCGAGGCGGCTAGCCAGATGATCGAAGCAGGCAATGAGGGGGTGATTGTCAATATCTCCAGCATCTCTCGAGCCGGCAACATGGGCCAAAGCAACTACGCGGCCTGCAAGGCCGGCGTGGTAGCGCTGACTACGACCTGGGCGAAGGAGCTGGCACGCTACGGTATTCGCACCGGCTGCGTTGCTCCGGGCTTCATCGAGACCGACATGACCGCTTCCATGCGTCAGGACATGTTGGACAAACTCACGTCCGGCATTCCGCTGCGCCGCCTGGGCCAGCCGGAGGATATCGCCCAGAGCGTTACCTTCATCATGGAGAACGCCTACTTCACCGGGCGGGTCATCGAGTGCGACGGTGGCTTGCGCCTGTAAGCCAGCCGCCACCGCGTGACACTGCAGAGCGGCCGTCGGGGAACCCCCGGCGGCCGCTCTAGTTTCGGGACGGTTCAGAAGCTGACCTGATCTTCCAGATTGGCCACGGTGCCGGGTCCGATGCCGCTGACCCGGGTCAGATCCTCGGCGCTTTCGAAGTTGCCGTTGGCCTCGCGATCCTCGATGATGGCTGCGGCCTTGGCCGGGCCGATGCCCGGCAGTTCGGCGAGCAGTTCCGCATCGGCGGTATTGACGTTGATCGGCGCCACCTCCTGCGCCACGGCACCCAGCGGTGCCACGCCCAGGAGGAGGGTGAATAGCGCGACGGCCAGTGTGTTGCGTGTCACTCCCTTCATGATCGTGTCCTCTTTTGTTGATGTTGTCGTGAAGAGTGTCCCGGGGGGACACTCTTCAAGCTAGTGGTTTGTGCTGAGCTGCAGTGTGGGAAAACGCCGCCAGCCGACATCAGTGAAGGCATACGGGTCTGTGTGACAAATGCCTACAGGACTGTCGTTCTGGCGGACGTGTGCTTAGCCGATCTCGTACGCGACTCGTCGGCTCTGGCTGATATAATCTTGATCCTCCCCCCCTTGCCTGGAGCCCGGCCCGTGTCTACCGACTCGCCCCTGATCATCGCCCTCGACTATGCCTCCTTGGATGCGGCACTGTGCATGGCCGATAGCCTGGATCCCGCGCGCTGCCGTCTCAAGGTGGGCAAGGAGCTGTTTACCCGCAGCGGCCCGGACGTGGTGGATGCGCTACACGGCCGCGGCTTCGAGGTGTTCCTGGATCTCAAGTTCCACGACATTCCCAATACCGTGGCGGGCGCCGTTCAGGCGGCAGCGGAGCAGGGCGTATGGATGGTCAACGTTCATGCCGGGGGCGGGCGTCGCATGATGGAGGCGGCGAAAGAGCGGTTACAGCACCACGGCCTATCCACCCACCTGATTGCGGTGACTGTGCTGACCAGCATGGACGCCGAGGACCTGGCGGAAGTGGGCGTCAGCGCCACACCGGCAGAACAGGTGGAGCGCTTGGCCTTGCTGGCCAGTCGCAGCGGGATGGATGGGGTGGTCTGCTCGGCTCGGGAGTCGGTGCGGCTGCGCGAGCTTTGCGGCGAGGGGTTCCTCAAGGTGACGCCGGGTATTCGGCCAAGCTTTGCCATAGCTGGCGATCAGCGCAGGGTGATGACCCCGCGTGACGCCCTGAACGCGGGCAGTACCCATCTGGTAGTGGGGCGTCCGGTCACCCAGGCCAGGGACCCCATGGAGGCACTGACGGCCATCGAGGCAGAGCTGGCAGGGTTGTGAGGAGGCTATTCCCCTTCAATGCCGGTGATCGGCTTGGTAGTGCCCCAGCTGCGGCAGCGAGGACACTGCCACCGGAGCTGCTCGCTGGCGAAACCGCAGCGACGACAGCGGTGTCTCGGCAGGGCCTTCAGCAGGGTTTGAGTCTGCTGCTGCAGCAGCTCGAGTCTTTCGAGAGAGTTGCCTGTGTCATCCTGCCGATAAAGGTCTATCAGGTAGTCCAGCGCTCTCAGGCTCGACTC
>JAIVHL010000086.1 GCA_020201075.1 Halomonas sp.
ACCCTGGGCTGCCATCTGTGCCACCAGCTTGAGGCGCTGCTGGTGACGCTATGCGTCGACGAGTATCGTCTCGACCGGATCGAGATCAGCGAGGATGACGCTCTGGTCGAGCGCTACGGGGTGCGCATTCCGGTGCTGGCGGATGGCCAGGGGCAGGAACTCGACCGCGGCTTCGAGGCGCCGCGGCTGGCGGCCTGGTTGGCCGCGCGGGGCTGGCTCAATGAATCGGCCTGGGAAGCCCTGCGCCGCCAGCGGGAGGGGGAGGAGGCGCCCCGCGAGGTGATGGGGGCACAGCTGCGCGGCGGCCGGCGTTACCTAGGGGGGTGACGGAAGCGAGGGGCGCCGGGGGCAGGTCGCAGAGGAGGTCCTACGCCATGGATGGCGTCGGTAGCGTACAGGGAGGTATTCACAGCGCCTCCTCGAAGGCCTGTCCCCGGTCCAGCCCTGCGTCAGCGTCTACAAAGCGTCGAGCAGCGACAGCTGGCTGACGGCCCGGCGGCCCTCGGGGCTGTTGTCCTCCACCTCCAGCACCTTGCGATAGCCCCGTGAGGTCTGAATGGTGGCTTCGTCGGCCAGCCACATCAGGGCCTGATCAAGGTCGTCGGCCAGCTGATGCTTGAGGCCTCCGAACTGGGTGCCGATCTGCCCCCAGGCGCGGCTGAAGATCCAGTCACTGAACATGTCCTGGTGGATATGCACCAGCACATAGTCATGGTCGGTTTCCCAGCGGACGATCATCGCAGCTCCTGGCACGCAGAGGCTCCCCGTGGCGGTTGGGGAGTGGTAGGTTGGTAGCCATTGTAATCGCCTGATAAGTGGGAACAAGAGACCATGCGAATCCTTGTCGATGCCGACGTCCCCGCTGCGGAGGCTTGTTTCGGTGCCCTGGGTGAGGTGGAGCGTCTGCCCGGTCGCCAGATCGACGCCGCTGCCCTGCGCGACGTCGATGCTCTGGTGGTGCGCTCCATCACCCGGGTCGATGAAACGCTGCTCTCCCTGGCCAATCGGCTACGTTTCGTCGGCACCTGCACCATTGGTAACGACCATGTCGACAAAGAGCTGCTCGCCGAGCGGGGCATCGCCTTCGCCAGCGCTCCGGGCTGCAACGCCGAGGCGGTGGTGGACTATGTGCTGGGCAGCCTCTCGACCCTGGCCGAGCGCCAGGACTGGCAGCTTCGTGAGCGACGTGTGGGCGTGGTGGGGGCCGGCAACGTGGGCGGTCGTCTGCTGGGCCGCCTGACCGCCATGGGCATCGACTGTCTGGCCTGCGACCCGCCCAGGGTCGAAGAAGAAAGCGCCGAGGGCCAAGATCTCCCGGGTTTCGTCGAACTGGAGACCCTGATTGACGACTGCGACGTGCTCTGCCTGCACACCCCCCTGGTGCACGAAGGCCCCCATGCCACCCATCACCTGCTGGATTCCGGAGCCATCGCCGAATTGGCACCGAGTAGCGTGGTGCTCAACGCCGGGCGCGGCGACTGCGTGGATGGCTCCGCCCTGCGCCAGCGGCTGGCCGGGCAGGGCGATATCAGCGCGATCCTCGATGTCTGGGAGCATGAGCCTGCCATTGACGGTGCCTTGCGCGATCTCGCCGAAATTGCCACGCCGCATATCGCCGGCCACAGCCTGGATGGCAAGCGACGCGGCACTCATATGATCTATCGGGCGCTGTGCAAGCAGCTCGGCCTGCCTGTTCGTGTGGCGCTGGACGAGCTGCTGCCGGCACCGCCTCTGCGCCGCCTCGAGCTGGGTCCGGGGCTCGCTCCCGAAGAGGCGCTGCGGCTCTGCGTCCGCGCCGTCCACGACGTGCGCCGGGACCACGACAACCTGCTGCGCGAGAGCCGCCGCCAGGGCATGGCCAAGGGTTTCGACGCCTGCAGGGCGAACTACCCCCTGCGCCGGGAGTTTTCCACCCTGGAAGTCACCCTGGCCGAAGAGGACAAGGGTCTGGCCGCTCTACTCAATAGCGCGGGTTTTCGAGTGCATCAGCGACCTGGTCTGGCCCTTGGTGATGGCCATGGCGCGCAGGGTATCCGGCATCTGGTCGGGCATCTCGGTCTCCGCCTTGAGACGGGTCAGGGCGTTGATCATGGCCTCGGAGCCGGCGAGCTGGGCGCCCGACGCATCGGCGCGGTACTCGCGGAAGCGCGAGAACCAGGCGACGATGGCCGAGGCAATGACGCCGAAGACGATCTCGGCGACGATTACCACCGCGAAGTAGCCCATGAAGCCCAGGCCGGCGCCGTCAGTGCGGCTCTTCAGAAAGCCGTCGACCAGGTGGGCGACCACACGGGCGAAGAACATCACGAAAGTATTCACCACCCCCTGGATCAGCGCGAGGGTCACCATGTCGCCGTTGGCCACGTGACCGATCTCATGGGCCAGCACCGCGCGCACCTCCTCGGGGCGCATGCGGTTGAGCAACCCGGCGGAGACGGCCACCAGGGCGTCGTTCTTGTTCCAGCCGGTGGCGAAGGCGTTGGACTGCTGGGCGGGGAAGATCCCCACCTCCGGTGTTTTGATGCCGGCGTCGCGGGCGAGCTCCTCAACGGTTTCTACCAGCCATTTCTCGGTGGCGTTTGATGGTGATTCGATGATGACGCAGCCGGTGCTGCGCTTGGCCATCCACTTGGAGATAAACAGCGAGATCATCGATCCGGCCATGCCGAAGATGAAGCAAAAGATGAGCAGGCTGTTGAAGTTGATGCCCTGGGCGGTGAGATAGGGCTCCACACCCAGCAGGCGCAGGGTGATGCTGGCGACGATGATGACGCCCAGGTTGGTGCCCAGAAAGAGCAGTATTCTCATCATGTTGCGTGATCTCCGATGGCTTTTATTACAAGCAAGGGGGGATTGTTGAAGTGCCGCACCGGTGGTGCGGCGTTCAGAAGCTGTTGCTTAGATATTGTCTGGGCGTGAGGGTTTCAAGCATTGATTTCGCCTGCCCGGGGCTGCACTACTGGCGGTAGCGGGACAGGAAGCGTGCGAAGCGCTCAAGGGCGTCGCCGAGCTGGTCGGCCCAGGGCAGGGTGACGATGCGCACATGGTCCGGGTCCGGCCAGTTGAAGGCAGTTCCCTGGACCAGCAGGATCTTTTCCTGAAGCAGCAGGTCGAGCACCATCTGTTGATCGTTCTGGATGTTGAATATCTTGGGGTCGAGCCGCGGGAAGGCGTAGAGCGCCCCTTTGGGTTTGACGCAGCTCACCCCGGGGATGGCGTTGAGCTTCTCGAAGGTGATGTCTCGCTGGGCCAGCAGGCGACCGCCGGGCAGGATTAGATCGTTGATCGACTGGTAGCCACCGAGGGCGGTCTGGATGGCGTGCTGGGCCGGCACGTTGGCGCACAGGCGCATGGAGGCCAGCATGGTCAGCCCCTGGATGAAATCCGCAGCGCGCTGCATGGCAATGTGACCCGAGAGAATCATCCACCCGGAGCGAAAACCGGCACAGCGGTAGCTTTTGGAAAGCCCGTTCATGGTCACTACCAGCTGGTCCTCGCCGGCCAGGGCCCCGGTAGAAACATGCTCGACCCCGTCGTAGAGGATCTTGTCGTAGATTTCATCGGAAAAGACCACCAGATCATGTTGGCGGGCGATCTCCAGCAGCTCGCGCACCACTACCGGCGGGTAGACGGCGCCGGTGGGGTTGTTGGGGTTGATGATCACGATGGCCCGGGTGTGGGCCGTCACCTTGGCGCGTATGTCATCCAGATCCGGCGCCCAGTCGGCCTGCTCGTCGCACAGGTAGTGGACGGGATGCCCCCCGGAGAGGTTGGCGGCGGCGGTCCACAGGGGGTAGTCGGGCGCCGGTATCAGCACTTCGTCGCCGTCGTTGATCAGCGCCTGCATGGCCATCACGATTAGCTCGGAGACGCCGTTGCCGATGTAGATGTCTTCGATGCCAACATTGGGTATGTGCTTGCGCTGGCACTCCTGCATGATCGCCTTGCGCGCCGAGTAGAGTCCCTTGGAATCGCAGTAGCCCTGAGCGGTGGGCAGGTTGCGCATCACGTCCTGGAGGATCTCCTCCGGCGCCTCGAAGCCGAACGGGGCAGGGTTGCCGATATTCAGCTTGAGGATGCGCTGGCCTTCCTCCTCCAACCGCTTGGCGTGGTCGAGCACCGGGCCGCGGATGTCGTAGCAGACGTTGTGCAGCTTGTGCGATTTCCGGATCGGGGTGGTGTCCATGTCGTTCGGTGTCCAGTGTCCAGGGCGGCGGGCGAAGGGAGATTATGCGATGTTGCCGGTGTCGGCGTCATCCTCGGCGGAGGTCGGCTCTTGATCAAAGCTGGGCTCGGGCGGGATGTCCGCCGGGGTCTCCAGGGTCAGGCGGCCGAGTTTGCCGTCGCGCAGCTCATGCAGGAGTACCTCGGCACCGCGGTGCAGGTCGACCTCGCCGCCCGGGCGCAGGCCGCCGCGACGGGAGGCGATCTCTGCCAGTATCGCGTGGCCGTCGAACCCGGCCAGGGCCAGCAGGTCGACTCTTACCGGGCCGTCGGCCTCGACGCGCTCCGACTCAGGGTTGGCCGTGTAGGTTGGTAGCGTCTTGAGCCGGAAGCGCGCTGTGAGCGCCTCAGGGTAGCGGCGGGCCAGTTCGGCGGCAGTGACCACGGCCACATCCACGTAGTCGATAGCGGTATCGCGGATGGCGCCGCTGGCGGCCAGGCGGAAGGCGCTGGCCTGGTCCTCGATCTTCGGCCATAGCACCCCTGGGGTGTCGATCACGGCAACCCGCCCGCCGATGCGAACCTTCTGCTGGCGCTTGGTCACTGCGGGTTCGTTGCCGGTCTTGGCAATCGTGCGTCCGGCCAGGCCGTTAATCAGGGTCGACTTGCCGACGTTGGGGATGCCCATGACCATGACCCGCACGTCGCGGTCGGCGCGTACTGCACCGGCTAACTCGTGGCACAGCTTGGGGATGCGCTTGAGCTCGCGGGCCAGGGTGGTGGTCACGGCCAGGGCGCGCGTGTCGGGCTGGGCATCGAAGAAGGCCACCCACTCCCGAGTGCGCTCCGGGTCGGCCAGATCGGCGCGCGACAGGAGTTTGAGCACCGGCTTGTGGCGGGTCAACTCGGCAAGCATCGGGTTGGCGCTGGAGTAGGGTAGGCGGGCGTCGAGTACCTCGATCACCACGTCTATCTCCGGCAGCGCCTCGGTGATCTGGCGCCTTGCCTTGTGCATGTGTCCCGGATACCAGCCGAGCATGGGGCTCTCCTGCCTGCAAAGAAAAATGGCCGCCCATCATAGCAGATGGGCGGCCGCGGCAGGACAGGACGGAGAGCTACTCGCCGGAGTGAAAGTCAATGGCCACCGAGTTGATGCAGTAGCGTAACCCGGTGGTGTCCGGCGGGCCGTCGGGGAAGACGTGTCCCAGGTGGGCGTCGCAGCGGGCGCATATCACCTCGGTGCGCCGCATGCCATGGGAGGTATCCTGTCGCTCCTCGACGTTGTGCTGGCCCAGGGGGCGGTCGAAACTCGGCCAGCCGCAGCCGGCGTCGAACTTGTGTTCGTTTTCGAACAGCGGGGCGCCGCAGCAGACGCAATGATAGATGCCGTGCTCGTCGCTGACCCGATAGTGGCCGCTGAAAGGCGGCTCGGTGCCCTGCTCCCGGGTGACCCGGTACTGCTCGGGAGTCAGCTG
>JAIVHL010000087.1 GCA_020201075.1 Halomonas sp.
GAGGGACCGATCAACGCTGCCCTCGATGCCCGGCTGGATGCCCTCGAGCCGACGTTACCCTTCAACGCCACACTGACCAGCGACCTGCTGCAGTGGCCGCTGCCGGGCGCCATACCCGACGAGGAAGCGACGCCGCCCGATCCCTGGCTGTTGGAAGAGTTGACCCTTCGCGCCGAGGGGCGCTTGACCGACTATCGGCTGGCCGTTTCGATGATGGTGGAGGGACCCGAGGTGCCCTTCACCCGAGTGGCGCTGGCCGGCAGCGGCGATCTTGAGCACTTCGCCTGGACGCCTCTCGCGGTGAGCCTGGCCGGCGGCTCCGTGGTTACCCGCGGTCGCGTCGACTGGGCCGAGGCCCTATCGGTGGAGGCGGTAGCCCGTCTGGACCGTTTCGAGCCCGGGCGCTTCGTCGAGGGTCTCGACGGGCGACTGGATGGCGATATCGAGGCCAGCTTTACCCAGACGGATGAAGGCTGGAATCTGTCCATACCGACCCTGACCATCGCCGGTGTACTGCAGGACCTGCCGCTCTCCCTGAACGCCCGCCTCACCGGCGACAGCCAGATGCGCTGGGAGATCGAGACCCTGGATTTTCACCAGGGAGATAACCGTCTGAACGCAGCGGGGCGTGTCAGCGAGGCCATCATCGATCTCACCGGCGAGCTGAATATGCCGGCCCTGGCAAGTCTTCACGACCAGCTCAGCGGCACGCTGACCGGGCGCTTCGCCGCCGGCGGCAGTCTGGACGCGCCGCAGCTCGACCTGACGCTGAGAGGCGAGAACTTGACCTTCGCCGAAAACCGAGTGTCATCGCTGCGCCTGAACGCTGACATCAGCGGCATCGAGGATCCGGCTCTCGACGTGAGTCTCGAGCTAGAGAGCCTGAACGCCGCCGGCCAGCGCTTCAGCGAGATCACCCTGGGACTCGACGGATTGCTCTCGGACCACCGCCTGACTCTGTCGGCCCAGGCCGGCCCCGGTATGCCGCTCTCTCGGGCGGTACTGACCCTGAAAGGCGGCCTGGATGGCGCACGCGAACGCTACCGCGGAGAGCTCTTGCCGCTGGAGGTCGACACCGAGTTCGGCGACATCCGCCTGGCCCAGGCGCTGATATTCGAGGTTAACCTGCCCGCCGGCAGCGGGGCGACAACGAGCTCGACCTGGTGGCCGAATGGCGCCAGGGCGGCAGCGCCTGGCAGGCCGACCTGCGCTTGGTCAGCGACCTGGCTCTGCAGGGGCTCGACGCCTACGGGCAGCCCTGGTCGCTGCCGGCCTCTCGCCTATCCGCTCGGGTTTCCGCCACCCCGGCCCGGGCCGATGTCGACCTCGATCTGACCCTGGCCGAGGCGGGACGCATCGGCCTGGTGCTGTCCATTGATGACCCGGTGGGCGCTCGCCGTCTCGAGGGTCGACTGAACCTGGACGACTTGCGCCTGGACAACTATCGCACTCTGGTAGCGGGCATGGAGACCATGGAGGGCCGCCTCAACGGCCAGGTCGCTATCACCGGGACCACTCAGACGCCCGCGCTGGATGGCCGCATCGGTCTGACAGGATTGCGTCTGCGCGGCGCCAATATCCCCCTGGAGATCCGCGACGGTGAGATAGGCATCGAGCTCGCCGGCGACCGCGGGCGCATCGACGGTTTCATCGACGCGGAAGAGGGACGCCTGGCCATTCGCGGCGATGCCGCCTGGCCAAGCGCCGACGACTGGCGCATCAACATCGCGCTTGATGGCCGCGAGCAGCCGCTGCTGGCGGTGCTGCCTGGCTTCGGTCGCCTGCGCCTGGCGCCAGACATGAATGTGCTGGTAACGCCGACGCTGTTACAGGTGCGCGGCGAGGTTCGGGTGCCCTGGGCGCGGCTGGAGGTAGGCGAATTGCCGCCCTCTGCCGTGGCGCCGAGCTCGGATGAGATCATTATTACGCGCCGCGATGAAGAGCGCGCCCAGCGCCTGGTCGAGCGTGCCGCCGATGTAGCCGATGGCGAAGCCGGTGAGGATGCCTCCCGGGCCTTGGCCAAGGCCGGCATGACGGTGGATGTGCAAATAGAGCTGGGTCTTGGGCCCGATATGCAGCTGGCAGCCTACGGCCTGGAATCAGGGCTGGCCGGCACCTTGGAGGTGCGTCAACGCAGCGGTCCGGTTCAGCTTTTCGGCGATGTCAGCCTGGTAGACGGCCGCTTCCGCGCCTACGGACAGGACCTGCTGATTCGCGAGGGACAGCTGCTGTTCAGCGGCCCGCCGGATCAGCCGCTTTTGAACTTTGAGGCCGTGCGCAATCCCAACGTCACCCAGGACGGCGTGATTGCCGGCCTGCGCGTCACCGGGACCGCCGCTGACCCCCAGCTGCGGGTCTTCTCCGAGCCGGCCATGGATGAAGCGCGGGCGCTTTCCTATCTGCTGAGAGGCCGCGCCCCGGACGACAGCGATACCGATGGGGCCCTGACCCAGGCGCTGATCGGCCTGACCCTGGGGCGGACCGGCGGCGCCGTGGGGTCCATCGGCGAAGCCTTCGGGATCTCCGACCTGGCGCTCGAGACCGCCGGCACCGGCGATGAGAGCCAGGTCGTGGTGAGTGGCCAGCTCACCGATGACCTGCGCATCAGCTATGGCATCGGCGTCTTCTCACCGATTGCCGAGCTGACGCTGCGCTATACCCTGTGGCGTAACCTCTATGTGCAGGCCGTCTCCGGAGCGGCCCAGGCAGTGGATCTGGTCTACGCCTTCAGCCTTCCTGGCAAGCCGCCGAAGATTACCAAATAGCGCGTAAAGCATCGCCCAATCGGGCGGTGATACAAGCGCGCACCGCAACTCGGTGCCTGTCTTGAGCCGCTACGGAAACCCTGATATTTTTCCAGTATGACAAAACGTGCCTACAAAGAGCGGATCTATCCCACCCCCGAGCAGGCTGACCTTTTGGCGCAGTCGTTCGGTTGCGCACGTTTTGTCTGGAACAATACGTTGGCCTACCGCACCGAGGCGTATCAGCAGTACGGGGAGTCGATATCGCACTCCGTAGCGGAAAAGCGGTTGGTGGCACTGAAGGCCGAGTATCCGTGGCTGAGCGATGTCTCCAGCGTCATCTTGCAGCAAGCCCTGCGCGACCAGAAAGCGGCTTTCGACAACTTCTTCAATCCCACGCTCAACGCCCGCTATCCACGTTTCAAGCGCAAGGATCGCCGACAGTCGATCCGGCTTACCAAGGCGGCCTTTCGCTATCGTGATGGAGACATCACCATCGCCAAGTCGAAGGCGCCATTGCCGATCCGCTGGAGCCGTTCGCTGCCCTGTGCGCCCTCAAGTATCACGATCTCGAAAGACCGCGCGGGCCGCTACTTCATCAGCTGCCTGTGCGAGTTCACGCCAGAGGCGCTGCCGGTGACGCCGAAGATGACAGGGATTGATCTGGGCCTGACCGATCTGCTCATCACCAGCGAGGGCGTGACGTCAGGCAATCCACGCCACTTCAAGCGCTATGAGACCAGGCTGGCATACCTTCAACGGCGTTTGGCGAACAAGCAGAAGGGGTCACACAACCGCGTCAAGGCCAGGCGGCGAGTCGCTCGCCTGCACGCTAAAATTGCGGATTGCCGCCGCGACGCCATCCATAAAGCCACTCGCACCCTCGTCAACGAAAACCAAGTGCTGTGTGTTGAGTCGCTGAACATCACTGGCATGGTCAAGAACCGATCTCTGGCCAAGGCTATCAGTGATGCCGGCTGGGGTGAGTTCGTTCGCCAGCTTGAGTACAAGGCGAGTTGGGCAGGCCGACAACTCGTGAAGGTGAGCCAGTGGCTACCGAGCAGCAAGATGTGCCACGGTTGCGGGCACAAGATCGAAAAGCTCCCGCTCACGCAGCGGCGTTGGCACTGTGAAAGCTGTGGTCAAGCCATCGACCGCGACATCAACGCAGCCAGGAATATACGAACCGCCGGGCTGGCGGGGTTAGCCTGTGGAGCGACTGGAGCGGGGGCAGCGGCCTGACTGCTGCCTAGTGAAGGCGTGTCGAAGCAGGAAGGTTCTGGGGGCGACCTCGGAACCCTCGCCCAAAGCGCCAAGCGCGGCGGGCTGGGAGTGTCAGCGAGTGAGCGAGTTAACCAGGCAATGAACATCCATCGACAATCCGCGGAGGGAACACAATATGACAACGGAAACCTGTGTGCTGGGCGGCGGCTGCTTCTGGTGCCTGGACGCCAGCTACCGCATGGTGGCGGGCGTGGAGCAGGTGGTGTGCGGCTACGCGGGGGGACATGACCCGGCGCCCCGCTACGAGTCGGTATGCCGCGGCACTACTGGCCATGCCGAGGTGGTCGAGCTGACCTATGATCCTTCAGTGGTCGGTTTTCGCGACCTGTTGACGATCTTCTTTGCCCTGCATGACCCCACCACGCTCAACCGCCAGGGCAACGATGTAGGTACCCAGTATCGCTCGGCCATCTTCACCCTGAATGAGGCCCAGGCTAAGCAGGCGCAGGAAATGATCGCCCATATGGAGGAAGACTATTCGGCGCCCATCGTTACCGAGGTGACACCGCTGGAGGCGTTTCATCCCGCCGAGGATTACCACCAGGACTATTTCACGAAGAATCCTGGCAACGCCTACTGCCAGTTTCTGATTCCCCC
>JAIVHL010000013.1 GCA_020201075.1 Halomonas sp.
CGCTTCACCCACTTCATCGACGGGGTGAGGCGGCGCATGGATCAAGGCGATGCCATCGCCGCCATCCGCGACATGCTGGGCGAGATGGACTATGAAGCCTGGCTCTACCAGAACGCCAGCGCGCCCACCATCGCCGAGCGACGCATGGCCAACGTCTGGATCCTGATCGACCAGCTCGAGAAGTCGATGCGGGCTGATCCCGAAGAAGCGAGCCCGGAGGAGAGCACGGCCTCCGAGGAGACCGAGACCGACAGCGTGCAGGCCGCCATTTCCCGGCTGGTGCTGCGTGATATCCTCGAGCAGCAGGCCGAGGAGGACGATTCCGACCGCGTCCAGCTGCTTACCATGCACGCCTCCAAGGGCCTTGAGTTCCCCCACGTCTACCTGATGGGACTCGAGGAAGAGCTGCTGCCCCACCGCAACGCCATCGAGGCGGGCACCGTGGAGGAGGAGCGCCGCCTGGCCTATGTGGGCATCACCCGGGCGCGGCGCACCCTAACCCTGACACTCGCCCGCCAGCGCAAGGCCTATGGCGAGCTGATGGACTGCGCGGCCAGCCGCTTTCTGGATGAGCTACCGCAGGAGGACCTGGAGTGGGAAGGACGTCCAGACAGGGAGGACCCGGAAAAGAAACAGGCCCGGGGCAAGGATGCCATCGCCGGGCTGCGCTCTTTATTAGGCTGAGAGCTCTTTACTGGGCTGAGGGTTGGATTTTGTGGGAGCGCAGCTCGCTGCGCGATAGATGGCGATGGCGCGCCCTCGCGTGAAACCGATCGCCAGACGCAAGCGGGGCGCCCTGAGGCGCCCCGCTGCTGTTGCCGTAAAGGAACGCTTACTGCACCGCGTCGACCATGAAGTCCACCGCGGCCTTAACATCGTCATCCGAGAGGCTCATGTTGCCACCCTTGGCCGGCATGGCGTTGAAGCCGTTAATGGAGTGGTCGTACAGAGTCTCCTTGCCCTGCTCGATGCGGGGGTTCCAGGCGCTAGCGTCTCCCTTGATCGGTGCGCCGGCGGCACCGGTCATGTGGCAAGCCATGCAGGCCTGGTTATAGATTGCCTCGCCGTCGATTCCGGCGTGGGAGGGTTCGCCGCCGGCGGCGACTTCCTCGGCGGCGACTTCCTCCTCGGCGGCGACAGTCTCGTCGGCGACAGTCTCGTCGGCGACTGTGTCATCGGTAGCTGCGGCTTCGGCCTGGGCTGGCGCTTCTTCCGCACCGCCCAGTTCTGGGACATCCATGACCGGCTCAACAAGGTAGGCGGTGGCGGCTTCCATTTCCGCGTCCGAGAGGTTGGGATTGCCACCGCGGGCCGGCATGGCACCGATACCGTTAATGGAGTGATCCAGCAAAGTGGCAAAACCCTGCCCTACTCGATCTGCCCAGGCGGCCTCGTCACCGCGGATCGGAGAACCTGCGGCGCCGGTCTCGTGGCAGGCCATGCAGATGCTGTTATAGATCGCAGCGCCGTCGATGCCGCCGCCGTTGCTACTGGCGGCAGCCGGCGCGGCGCTGGCAGACGCCGCGGTGCCACAGTCTTCACCTTGAAGACAAAGCTGTCCTGCCGGTTTGAGACGCTCGGCGATGGCGTCACGGTCAACGTTGGCCTGGGCGGTTGCCATGCCGGCGGTCAGGCCGAGGGTGGCTAGGCACCCCATGATCAGCTTGCTGGATTTCACTCTCACCACCTCTTGACGGTCCTGTAATTGATCATACGCGGCGCAGGCTTGTTTGCCGAAGACTCAATGACGCCGTAACGCACGAAGTGCTAATTAGTATACCGGCATCTCAGGCAGCAGGAAAATGCTCAACCCCCGCCATTGGCATGAGAAGGCTCAGGGCTGGGGCGGGCCCACGCTGGACAGGTGCTGGAATGGCGGTTAGGATGTCGACCGCTTCGTGTTCGCACCTGGCGATCCGCGCCCATAGCTCAGCTGGATAGAGTACTGCCCTCCGAAGGCAGGGGTCGTAGGTTCGAATCCTACTGGGCGCGCCAAAAACACTTGCAAAAACGGTCACTTAGCCAACCGCGGCGGTGGCCGTTTTTCGTTCATGGCCTGTTAGGCGCGCGCCATGTCCTTGCGGTCAGGAATTTGCCATCAGTCGCGAGTCTTGTGATGTTGTCGCCCAGCGATCTGGTAGGCACCACCCGACCCTTGCGGGCTGTCGATCATGTGAAGCAGTCGATGTGCGGGCTCACCTCCCGGCTTGTACCGGCCTCGCGGAAACGAAGAAAACGAGTAATGAGCGTTGAATCCTTGAGAATAACAGTATGATTTCATTACATAGCCACACAGATGATGGAAACGGAACACTGTGTAAAGCCTGTGTAAAGAGAGCTGCATGAAGGGAGGTGGGATTTGAGATGGGAAGGCTGGCGTCACAGGCGGTAGCGCCTTGTTACGTGAACAAAAACCGAAATTAACAATAATGCGTGCCATTACCGAATTTTGCATGGTGGACGCGCCAAACCTGTCGGAGCTAGTTCCGTCCTGACGAGCTGGAGATTTTTCATGGCAATTGGTGTTTGGATCAGTCTTGTTGGCTATTTTGCGCTCATGATCGCCATTGGCGTCTATGCCATGCGCAAATCTACGTCGACTTCTGAGGATTATATGCTGGGCGGTCGATCCCTCAGCCCACAGGTGGCGGCCCTGTCGGCCGGCGCTTCGGACATGAGCGGCTGGTTGCTGCTGGGTTTGCCTGGTGCAATGTTTGTCTCTGGTCTGGGGTCGGCCTGGATCGGCATCGGCCTGCTCGTGGGTGCCTTCTTCAACTGGACGCTGGTCGCTCCTCGCCTACGTGAACAGACGGTTCACTACGGTAATGCGATCACCATTCCAGAATTTCTGGCAAACCGGTTCCCCACTCGCGCGATGTCGCTGAGAACGGTATCCGCTATCGTTATCGTGATCTTCTTTGCGGTGTACACGGCGTCGGGCCTGGTGGCGGGTGGCAAGCTGTTTGAAAGCGCATTTTCCGGCATCGTCAACGTCGGTGGCATGAGCGACTATGCCATGGGCATCATCATCACGCTGGGCGTGGTACTGATCTACACCGTTGTCGGCGGTTTCCTCGCTGTCAGCATGACGGACTTCGTGCAGGGCTGCATCATGATGCTGGCACTGGTGATCATGCCGGTGGTTGTGCTCTTCGGCGAGGGTGGCGGCGGTTATTCCCAGGCGTCACAGACCCTGAACGAAGTCGATCCTACGCTGCTATCCTGGACGGCGGGACTGACTTTCGTAGGATGGCTATCTGCGGTGACGTGGGGGCTAGGGTATTTCGGGCAGCCGCACATCATTGTGCGCTTCATGGCGATTCGTACGCTGAAAGAAGTCCCTGTTGCTCGTAATATCGGCATGGGCTGGATGCTTATCTCCCTGATCGGTGCCGTTTCCCTGGGGATATTTGGGCGGGCCTTTGCGGTCCGTAATGGCTTGGATGTCCAGGATCCTGAAACGATCTTTATCATCCTGGCGGAGCTGCTGTTCCATCCGCTGATCACCGGTTTCCTCTATGCGGCACTGCTTGCGGCCATCATGAGTACCATTTCCAGCCAGCTGCTTGTGTCGTCTTCATCACTGACCGAGGACTTTTATCGCCTGTTCCTGCGCAAAGAAGCCTCGGACAAGGAATCCGTCGCCATCGGTCGACTTTGCGTCGTTCTGGTGGGCCTGGTTGCCGCTGTCATTGCGTCCGATGAGAACTCTCAGGTTCTCGGGCTGGTCAGTAACGCTTGGGCCGGATTCGGTGCCGCGTTCGGCCCGCTGATTATCCTGTCGTTGATGTGGCCGCGTACTAACGGCAACGGCGCTATCGCGGGTATGGTGGTTGGTGCTGCTACCGTCATGATCTGGATTACGCTTGGCTGGAACGGTGAGTTCATGGGTGGTCCCGGTGTCTACGAGATCATCCCTGGCTTCATCGCCTCCATGATAGCGATCGTGGTGGTAAGCAACGCCACTGCCGATTCGAGTGAATATCAGCACATCACTCGCTGACACGAGCGTATATGATTCGCTCGAAGTAGTGAAAGGGCTCCTTCGGGAGCCCTTTCTCGACCTGAACAGCAAGCCAATCCAGGAATTTGATGTGCCCGGCATCCTTAATCGGGAATCAAACTCCCGTTTTAGTATTCGCATCAGGCATATGTCATGAAGAAAAAACCTGATCAAATGTGGAATCGTTTCAACGTCCAATAGTCCACACTGTCTTCAGGAGTGCATGTTTCATTGTCACAGGCCATTTTGGGTCACTATTTTTTTAAGGCCTTAATAGATTCGTGAAAATCAGCGTTTACTAAGAAAGAACATTATCTGAGCCGACGCAGCGTTTTGTGTCGGTTAGCCAGGAGAAATCAAGAATGAACGACGCAAACATTCATCTGCAGGATGACATGAGTGAGCTGCGCTATCGCATCCGCGACAACTACGATGCCAACGAGGCAGACGTGCTGCGCGGGCTCGTCGAGCGCATTAAGCTGTCAGAAGACGATCGCCGCAAGGTGGCCGCCGTAGGCGCCAACTACGTGGAGCGTGTGCGCAAGGAAAAGTCGCCCTCGATGATGGAGGCGTTTTTGGCCGAGTATGGGCTTTCGACCGCCGAGGGCGTGGGTCTCATGTGCCTGGCAGAAGCGCTGCTGCGTGTGCCCGATGCGGAAACCATCGACGATCTGATCCATGACAAGATCGAGCCGTCCGACTGGGGCGCGCACCTCGGCAAGTCCTCGTCATCGATGGTCAACGCTTCGACCTGGGCGCTGATGCTGACCGGCAAGGTACTGGATGACGACCCCAAGGGCCCGGCGCGGGCGCTGCGTGGCCTGGTGCGCCGCATGGGCGAGCCGGTGGTGCGTAGGGCGGTCGGCCAGTCGATGAAGATTCTCGGTCGCCAGTTCGTTCTCGGCCAGACCATCGAGGAGGGCATGAAGAATGCCCGTGAGCTCGAGAAGCAGGGCTATACGTACTCCTACGACATGCTCGGCGAGGCGGCGCGTACCGACGAAGATGCCGTGCGCTATCACAAGGCCTACGCCAAGGCGATCACGGCGATCGCCAAGCAGGCCAAGGGTGACGTGCGCGGAAGCCCTGGTATTTCGGTGAAGCTCTCGGCGCTGCATCCGCGTTACGAAACCACCCATCGCGAAACGGTGATGGCAGAACTCGTACCGCGAGCCAAGGAGCTGGTGCGGCAGGCAGCCAAGGCCAATATTGGTTTCAACATCGATGCCGAAGAGCAGGACCGGTTGGATCTGTCGCTCGACGTGATCGAGGAACTGATGTCGGACTCCAGCCTCGATGGATGGGACGGTTTCGGGGTGGTGGTTCAGGCCTACGGGCGTCGCGCCGCGCCGATGATCGAGACACTCTATGACCTCGCCGAGCGCTTCAATCGCAAGATCATGGTGCGCCTGGTGAAGGGTGCCTACTGGGATACCGAGATCAAGCTGTCCCAGGAGATGGGGGTCAAGACCTTCCCGGTCTTCACCCGGAAGGTCAACACCGATGTCAGCTATATGGCCTGCGCCCAGATGTTGCTCGACCGGCGCGATCGTATCTATCCGCAGTTTGCGACCCACAATGCCCACACCTGTGCCGCCGTGGTGGCCATGGCGGGCGATGACAAGGACAGCTATGAGTTCCAGCGCCTGCACGGCATGGGCGAATCGCTGCATCAGATCGTCAAAGAATCGGAGGGCTCGCACTGCCGTCTCTACGCCCCGGTCGGCGCACACCGTGACCTGCTGGCCTACCTGGTCCGTCGCCTGCTGGAAAACGGTGCTAACTCCTCGTTCGTGAACCAGGTGGTGGACGACACGATCCCCCCGAGCGAAGTCTCGAAGGATCCGGTGGCCGGGTTTGAGCAACTCGGTGACGCCATTTCCAGCCCGTTGATCCGCCAGCCCGGCGAGCTGTTCGAGCCCGATCGCAAGAACTCACGCGGCTACCGAATCAATGAACCCGCCTCGATTCTGCCCCTGCTTGAGGCGCGTGAGCGATTCGCCGACACCACCTGGACGGCCGGGCCCATGCTGGCCGGAAACCCGGCACCCCAGGGCCCGGCTCGCGACGCTATCTCTCCCGCCGACGGTTCTCGCGTGGTGGGCACCGTGCATGAGGCGACGCCGGATGAAGTGGCGGCCGCTCTCGACGCGGCTGAGGGCGGCTTTCGAGAATGGTCAGCGCGCCCCATGGCCGAGCGCGCCGAGGTGCTGCGCCGCACCGCCGATCTCTACGAGAAACACATCGCCGAGCTGACGGTGATCTGCACCCGTGAAGCCGGCAAGATGATGTTCGATGGCATCGCCGAGGTGCGTGAAGCGGTGGACTTCCTGCGCTTTTATGCCAACGAGGGCGAGCGGCTGGAAGCGGAGGAGCCTGGCAGTGCTCGCGGCATCTTCGTCTGCATCAGCCCGTGGAACTTTCCCCTGGCCATCACCACCGGCCAGATTGCCGCGGCGCTGGTCGCCGGCAACGCCGTGCTTGCCAAGCCCGCCGAGCAGACACCCCTGATCGCCGCGCGTGCCGTCGAGCTGATGCGTGAAGCCGGCCTGCCCGAGGCGGCGCTGCAATTGCTGCCCGGCGACGGACCGACGGTGGGCGGTCCGCTGACCAGTGACCCGCGGATTGCCGGCGTCTGCTTTACCGGCTCGACCCCGGTGGCACAGATCATCCACAAGGCCTTGGCGCAGAATGCCGGCCCGGATGCGGTATTGATTGCCGAGACCGGCGGACTCAATTCCATGATCGTGGACTCCACGGCGCTGACCGAGCAGGCCGTGCGCGACATCCTGATCTCGTCCTTCCAGTCGGCGGGCCAGCGGTGTTCGGCGCTGCGGATGCTGTATGTCCAGGAAGAGGCGCGCGACCGGCTGCTCAACATGCTCGACGGCGCCATGGATGCGCTGACCATCGGCGATCCCTGGAATACCGACACCGACGTGTCGCCGGTGATCGACGCCGACGCCCAGACCGAGATCAGCGACTATGTCGCGGCGCATGAGAAGGCCGGCAAGGTGCTGAAAAAGCTGCCCGCGCCCGAAGTGGGGACCTTCGTCACTCCTGCCGTGGTCGAGGTCAAAGGGATCGAGGATCTCGAGCGTGAAATCTTCGGCCCGGTCCTGCACGTGGCCACCTTCAAGGCGCGAGACATCGACAAGGTGGTCGACGCGATCAATGACAGGGGCTACGGGCTGACCTTCGGCCTGCATACCCGGATCGATGACCGCGTGCAGCAGATCGTCGAGCGTATCCATGTCGGCAACGTCTACGTCAACCGCAACCAGATTGGCGCCATCGTCGGCTCCCAGCCCTTCGGCGGCGAGGGCCTTTCGGGTACCGGACCCAAGGCTGGCGGTCCCCTCTACGTTTCTCGTTTCCGTCGGACCGCGAGCGCTGAGAGCCATGAGGCGCCGACAGGGAAGTCCGTGACACAAAAGGACCTGCAGTCGACCCTCAACGGTCTGGATGCCCGCAACTGGGCAGCGCGTCGCGACCGTGTCGAGGTGCTGCGCAAGGCGCTCTCCGGCAAGGGCGGCGTGGTCCGCAAGGCGCTCGCCGAGACCGCGGCCCTGGACATGACCCCGCAGACGCTGCCGGGGCCGACGGGGGAAAGCAATCGCCTGGCGATGTATCCGAAGGGTCCGGCACTCTGCCTCGGTCCGACCCTGGATATCGCCCTCGCCCAGGCGGTTCAAGCGCTTGGCGCGGGCTCTCCGGCTCTGATCGTCGCCTCGGGAGCGGTGCAGGCGGTGAAGCCGCTGATCGATGCCGGAGCGCCGATAGCCGGGCTTGACGGCAGCATCGAAGCCGACACCCTGACCGCGATCAAGGGTATCGAAACCGTAGCCGCGGCCGGCGATAGCGACTGGACCCGCGAGTTGCGCATCGCACTTGCCAAGCGCGAAGGTGCCATCGTGGCGCTCGAGACCCAGACGATCTGGCCAGAACGCTACGTGGTGGAGCGCCATCTGTGCATCGATACCACCGCGGCGGGCGGCAACGCCAGCCTGCTGGCAACGGCTGAGTAGAGTTGACGGCTCTGCTGGGCGACACCGTCAAGCAGGGCGTCATGTTTCCCACCCATGCGCCGGGGCTTCGAGCCCCGGCGTTCTCATATCGAGGCAGCAGATGGCAAGCGATACTCCTGACCTGACCGTTCCCGCTACCATGTCCGCCATGCTGCTGACCGGCCACGGCGGCATCGATACGCTGGTCTACCGGGATGATGTAGCGACGCCTCGGCCGGGGCCGGGTGAGGTCCTGGTGCGCGTCACCGCCACCGCCAAGAACAACACCGATCGCAAGGCCCGCGAAGGGCTTTATCCGGTCAAGAAGGGCCAGGTGGCTTCCTTTGCCATGGGCGGCGAGCCAACTCTGACCTTCCCACGCATCCAGGGTGCCGACATCGCCGGGCGAGTGGTGGCGGTGGGGGATGGCGTCGACTCGGCGCGCCTCGGTGAGCGCGGCCTGCTTGACTTCAATCTCTACGCAGATGAACGCCCCGACATCAACCTGACCCCGGATTACTACGGCCACGGCGCCGACGGCGGCTTCGCCGAGTATGTCGCCGTGCCGTCGGCTCAGTTCCACGCGGTGTCCAATCCCGAACTGCACGATGCGGAACTGGCTGCCATGGGCATGTGCTCCTACCAGACCGGCTACCATATGATGACCTCCGCCCGGGTCAGCGCCGGTGAGCGGGTGCTGGTCACCGGCGCCAGCGGCGGGGTGGGCACCGCGTTGATCCAGCTCTGCCGCATCGTCGGGGCAATCCCCTATGCGGTGAGCCAGCCGGAGAAGGCCTCGGCGCTGATAGCGCTGGGCGCCGAGGCGGTCATCGACCGCGGCGACCTGGCGAGCTTCGTGCCCAGGGTGCTTGAGGCCACCAATGGGGCGCCCATCGATGCGGTGATGGATCTGGTCGGTGGAGAGATGACGGATCTCTTCATCGACACCATGATCCACGACATGAAGGCCAGGGCCACCTATCCTCGTCTCTCCATTGCCGGGGCCAGCGGCGGCAATATCTCGGAGATCCTGTGGACACGTATTTACCTCTATCAGGTGCAGATATTCGGTGTCTCCCACGGCACCCGAGAGGAAGCTGAGCAGCTGATTGGCTGGATTCGTTCGGGGCAGCTCAGGCCGGTGCTTCACGCCACTTTCCGGCTCTCCGAGCTGCATGCGGCGGAGCGCTACTTCGTCAGCCGCGGCAGCAACTTTCTGGGCAAGATCGTGATCGTTCCCGATAGCCAGTGGGAGCAGCACGGGACGCCCTTCGCCCTTATCGATCAGGAGCCACGCTCATGAATCAGCCGCTGACCGTCCGTCCGCTCACCTTCCAGATGATGGACACCCACGCCGGCGGCGACGTCAGCCGCATCGTGCTCGGGGGCATCGAGCCGCTGCCCGGCGACACCGTACGGGATCAGATGGAGTATCTGCGTGACGACGCCGACGGCCTGCGCAAGCTGCTGCTGTTCGAGCCCTATGGCATCCCCGAAATGTCGGTGAACCTGGTGGTGCCGGCGACCGACCCCGAGGCCGCGGCGGGCTACATCATCATGGAGGTGATGGGCTACCCGATCTACTCCGGCTCCAACACCATCTGCACCGCCACTGCGGTGCTGGAAGCCGGCATCGTGCCCAAGCGGGAAGGGGTGCAGCACTTTACCCTGGAAGCCCCGGCGGGGCGGGTGAAGATCGAGGCCCGGGTGGAAGACGGGGTGGTGGAGGCGATCACCTGCGAGGGGCTGCCCAGCTACATCGACACTCACCGGGCCTCCATCCGGGTGCCGGGGCTCGGGGATGTCACCTACTCGGTGGCCTACAGCGGCGGCTTCTATGCCCTGGTGGACGCCACCGAGCTTGGCTTCTCGCTGGTCCGCGAGGAGGAGCGGGCCCTGGCCGAGTGCGCCCACCGGATCGTCGAGGCGATCCAGGCCGAGCGCGGTTTCTCCCACTACACCCTGGGCGACGTCGGCCCGCTGCCCTTCCTGCACTTCATGGGTCCGGTGGAGCCGATAGCCGATGGCTTCTACCGCTCGCGCTCCACCACCTACGTGCACCCGGGGGTGATCTGCCGCAGCACCACCGGCACCGGCACCTCGGCGCGCCTGGCGCTGATGAACCACGAGGGGCGCATCCGGCCAGGCGACAGGCTGGAGACCGTCTCCCTGCGCGAGACCGGCTTCATTGGCACCTTCACCGGCGCTCGCCAGGAAGGGCCCCATACCGTGGTGGAGAACACCATCACCGGCAAGGCCTATGTGCTCGGCCATACCGAGGTGGTGGTCAATTGCGACGACCCTCTGGTGGCGTGCGACGGCCTGCATCATATCCTCAGTGCCCGCCTAGGCTGATGCAGCACGGTCGCTCGGGGCTGTTCCGTCGACAAGCCCCGAAGTGTCGGACCATCGGGGAGGCGCTGTTAATACCTCCCTGTACGCTACCGACGCCATCCCTGGCGTAGGACCTCCCCTTCGGCTTGTCCCCGGCGCCCTCGACGGGTGAGCGGTGTTAGCCTTGCTCCACCCCTATTGACTCGGCCAGTTTTCTCGCCTGCCCCTTGAGCGCCAACGCGAATGGGGGCAGGCTGGCGCTCATCGCGTTTTTCACCCATTTCGGAGGTGCCTCTTGGCTATCACCAACTTTACCGACCTGCTCAATGAGTCCCGCCTGCAGCCAGACGCCCAGAGGCTGCTGTTCGTCTTCACCCGCGCCGAGCTGCCGGACAATCCGACGCCGGAGCAGCGTCGCAACTTCGAGCAGGGCGAGGGCGGCGTGCTGACCCCGGCGCTGTGCGTCGACAAGGCGCCGGAGGAGCTTAGCGATATGGCCGCCCTGGTGGCGGAGTCGGAGGAGACGGGAATCGAGTGGAATATCGTCTTCGTTGGCGCCCTCTCCGGCCGAGGCGGTGAGGCGCCGAGCGCGGAGCAGGCCGCGGCACAGCTCGAGCGCATGGTGGAGTCGCTGAAGATGGGCAACGTGGACGCCTTCCTTGCCCTCGACCGCGGCGGAGATGCCGTACAGATAGGCTGACGCGGCCGCCCCTGGCGCCGATTGATAGTCTTGGTTTATCGAGCTCATGCCGCCATTCAATTTACGCTATCGGATAGCGCGGGATACTATGCACACCGATTAAGCGCTATCCCTTATACTAAAGTTGAAAGGAGCATGACTCAATGTCCCTGCTGAATACCGAAGTCAAGCCGTTCAAGGCGACCGCCTTTCACAACGGTGAGTTTGTCGACGTCACCGAAGAGAGTCTGAAGGGACAGTGGAACATCTTTTTCTTCTACCCGGCCGACTTCACCTTTGTCTGCCCGACAGAGCTGGGTGACCTGCAGGATAAGTATGCAGAGCTGAAGAAGATGGGTGTCGAGGTTTACAGCGTCTCCACCGATACCCACTTCACCCACAAGGCTTGGCACGATAGCTCCGAGACTATCGGCAAGCTGACCTACCCGATGCTGGCCGACCCGACTCTGCGTATTTCGCGCAACTTCGAAGTGCTGATCGAGGAAGCCGGTCTGGCCGACCGCGGCACCTTTGTGGTCGACCCGGATGGCAAGATTCAGATCGTCGAGCTAAACGCCGGCAACATCGGCCGTAACGCCGAGGAGCTGCTGCGCAAGGTCAAGGCCGCCCAGTACGTGCGCGCTAACCCGAACGAAGTCTGCCCGGCCAAGTGGGAAGAAGGCGAGGCGACCCTGTCTCCGTCCCTGGATCTGGTCGGCAAGATCTAAGCGACCCGCCCCCGCGGCAAGGCCCCGCCCGGGCCTCGCCGCTCTCCATCCGGGCACTCCTGCCCGGATGGCGTTACCGCCTCACAAGATGGCTTTCAGCGACGCCCCATGGCGCCCGCTAGGTCTCCTTGTGATTCCGTTTCGCGAACATGAAGGAACCCGCTGTCATGTTGGACGACACTCTGAAAAGCCAGCTCAAAGCCTATCTGGAAAAGGTCACTCAGCCGTTCGAGATCGTCGCTTCCCTCGATGACGGCGCCAAGTCTCAGGAGTTGCACGGTCTGCTGACCGACATTGCTGGCCTGAGCGACAAGATTTCCCTCAACCTTGACGGTCAGGACGCGCGTCGTCCCTCCTTCGCGCTCAACCGCATCGGCGAAGAGACCGGCGTGGGCGCTCAAGCCGGTATTGTTTTCGCCGGGATCCCCATGGGTCACGAGTTCACCTCCCTGGTGCTGGCGCTGCTTCAGGTGGGCGGCCACCCGCCCAAGGTCAGCGACGAGGTGATCAAGCAGATCACGGGCCTCGACGACACGCTGCACTTCGAGACCTACTACTCGCTCTCCTGTCAGAACTGCCCGGACGTGGTCCAGGCGCTCAACCTGATGGCGGTGCTTAATCCCAACGTCAGCCACGTAGCCATCGACGGCGCCCTGTTCCAGGACGAGGTCGAGGAGCGTCAGGTGATGTCGGTGCCCAGCATCTTCCTCAACGGCAAGCCCTTCGACCAGGGCCGCATGAGCCTGGAGCAGATTCTCACCAAGGTGGACACCGGTGCCGCCAGGCGCGAAGCCGCCAAGCTTAACGACAAGCCCTCCTTTGATATGCTGGTGGTA
>JAIVHL010000128.1:0-37407 GCA_020201075.1 Halomonas sp.
TCGTCGAGGCGTCGAACCGTCGGCAGAGCCAATCTCCCACCAGTGGCCTGAAGGCTCAGTGACAAATCCCTTCGCTCGGCAGAGCCGATCTCCCACCTGTGGATGGAAGTCTTGGAGGTTGTCCAGCAACCACCTGGGCTGTTGCTTCTGGTGGTTGTCCAGCTCTCACCTGGGCTGTTGCTTCTGGTGGCTATCCAGCTCTCACCTAGGCTGTTGCTTCTGGTGGGAGCTGGGCTCCGCCCGGCGAATGGAGACCGAAGGGCTCCTGGGCGGTATGCGCCAGCGCCAGCAACACCGCCGAGGCGGCTTCGCCGCCATTCGTCGAGGCGTCGAACCGTCGGCAGAGCCAATCTCCCACCAGTGGCCTGAAGGCTCAGTGACAAATCCCTTCGCTCGGCATAGCCGATCTCCCACCAGTGGATTGAAGTCCTGGAGGTTGTCCAGCAACCACCGAGGCTGTTGCTTCTGGAGGTTGTCCAGCTCCCACTAATAGCCTCAAGGCTTGAGAGACTACAGCAGCGCTCTCCTGGCAGGATTAATCGATGGGAATGACCGCGATGATATGGTCCTCGTACTGCTCCTCCGGCACCCCACGACTCGTGACGGCGAAATTGCGCACGCTGATGCCCTTGCGGTGCACCCTTTCAGGATCGCCCGAGAGCAGCGGGTGCCAGCGCGCCAGCTTGCGCCCCTCCGCTACTCGACGGTAGGCGCAGGAGTGGGGCAGCCAGCGGAACTGATCGATCAGTGCCGGGGTGAGCCGGGTACAGTCCGGCACCCGGGAGAGCCGGTTCGCGTAGTCGCTGCACCGGCAGCTATGGATATCCAGCAGTTCGCAGGCCAGATTGAGCACCGCCAGCTCGCCGCTTTCGTCATCCTGGAATTTGAGCAGGCAACACTGGCCACAACCGTCGCACAGCGCCTCCCACTCCTCGGCGGTGAGCTCCTCGAGGGGGTACTGCTCCCAGAATCGTTCACGCATCAGTAGCGAGCCTGGGTGGGGGTGCGGTACAGGTCAAGCAGGTACTCCTCCTTGGCGGGGGGCATTTGCAGGTAAAAACCCTTCTCGCGAATCGCCGCCATGATATCGGCCGCTTGGGCGCGGCCCATCCGCTTTTCGGGGGTAAGAATCAGGGTGATCGCCGGCGTCGGCTTGCCGAATCGCTCGAGCAGCGGCTCGGGCACCCGAATGAGCCCCTCGCGCTTGTCAACGTAGAGATACATCTCGTCCATGCGGGCGCTCTTGAACACCTCGCAGAGCAGCTTGTCGCCGCGCATCCGGTCGTCGCTCATCGGGGCTGTTCCTCCAACGCCTTCATGAGGCTCGCATTCAGCTGTTCACCGCGCCAGCCTGACGGCAGCGGCAGCGGTTGGTCTTCCAGGTGGGCGGTCACCAGGGCTTCAAGGTCACGGCGGCGCAGCAGCACCTCCGGGGCCAGGCTCTGGGCCTCGGCTTCGGCGTTGACCACCTTCTTCAGCGCCTTCATTACCCGCTTGAACTCTGGCGCCATGGGCGACAGCAGCGCCGGAGGAAGCTCGGTCTCGTCCAGGTGGCGTGCCTCGGCCACCAGCGCCAGCAGGGTGTCGCCATCACGCTTGATGAGGCTCGGCTTGACGTCCTCGATGCGGGCCAGTTCAAAGCGGTTCTCGGGCAGCGCCTCGGCGATGGCGTAGAGCACCCGGTCGTGAACCAGCCAGCCCCTTGGCAGGTTGCGGGCCCGGGTCTCTCCTTCTCGCCAGGTAGTCAAGCGGCGGTAGGCTTCGACCTGGCGCGGCGTCAGGCGCCACAGCTGGCGTTGGCGCAGGTACCACTGGCCATCGGCCGCGTCGCTGCGGCCGGACTGGGCGACCAGATCGGTGCAGTCCGCCTCCAGCCAGGCAAGACGACCGTGACGTTGGAGCGACTCGCGCTGCTGCTGCCACACCTCAACCAGGTAGATCACGTCCAGCGCCGCATAGGCCTGCTGGGTGTCGGAGAGCGGGCGCGCCAGCCAGTCGGAGCGTGTCTCGTCCTTGGGCAGAGTGTGGCCGGTCCAGTGTTCCACCAGTTTCTGGTAGCCCATAGAGGGGGTTTCGCCCAGCAGGCCCTGGGCCAGCTGGGTATCCACCAGTGGCGCCGGCGTCACACCGGCCCAGCCGGCGAAAACCTCAAGGTCCTCGCTGGCCGCGTGGACCAGCTTCAGCGGCCCCTCGGCCAGCAGCCGACGGAAGGCGTCGGTGCAGGCTACCGCCTGGGGGTCGACCAGCCAGGCCGGGCCTCCGGTGGAGAACTGGATCAGCGCCGGCACCGGGAAGAAGGTGTTCTCGCGGAAGAATTCGGTGTCCAGCGCGATAATATCGGCGCCGGCCACCTCGGCACAGGCGGCGTCCAGGGCCTCGGGAGTATCGATCCAGCGTATTTCGGGGGTCAAGGGCATGGGGGTTCCGGCAGGTCGGGAATCGTCAGAGACAGCAAGCATCGGAGACAGGGGGTCAATCGCCTCGGAATGGCAGACGACCGTTGAAGGCGCGGCTCAGAGTGCCGCCGTCCACGTATTCGAGCTCGCCGCCCATGGGCACACCATAGGCAAGGCGCGAAAGGCGCACCCCATGGGGAGCGAACTGGGCGGCGATGTAATGGGCGGTGGCCTCGCCCTCCACGGTGGGGTTGGTGGCCAGGATCATCTCCTCGATGCCCCCCTCGGCTACCCGAGTCTCGAGCTGGTCGAGGCCGATATCCTCGGGGCCGATGCCATCCAGGGGCGAGAGATGGCCATGCAGCACGAAGTAGCGCCCATGAAAGCCGCCGGCGTCCTCGATGGCGAGCTGATCGGCGGGAGACTCCACCACGCAGAGCAGGGCATCATCGCGCCGCGCGCTGGTGCAAAGCCGACAGACCTCCTCCTCGGTGAGGGTGCGACAGCGCCGGCAGTAGCCAACCCGTTCAATGGCTTCGTCGAGCACTCCCGCCAGGCGTCGGCCGCCGTCGCGGTCGCGCTCGAGCAGGTGCATGGCCATGCGCTGGGCGGTCTTGGGCCCAACGCCGGGCAGCACCCGCAGCGACTCCATGAGTTTCTCGACGAGGGGGGAAAAACTCATCAGAAGGGCATCTTGAAACCGGGCGGCAAGTTCAGTCCGGCGGTCGCCTCCTCCATCTTGGCCTTGGAGTTGGCCTCCACCTTGCGCACGGCGTCGTTAACTGCGGCGGCCAGCAGGTTCTCGAGCAGTTCCTTGTCCTCCTCCATGACGCTGGGGTCGATGTCGACCTTGCTGACGTCGTGACGGCCGTTCATGGTCACCTTGACCATGCCCGCACCTGCCTCGCCGTGGACCTCTGCGCGGGCGGCCTCCTCCTGGACCTGCTGCATCTTTTCCTGCATCTCTTGGGCCTGCTTCATGATGTTGCCCATTCCACCCTTGAACATGATGAGTCCTCTTTGAAGTTGAGTCAGTTAAACGATCTGCGAATCAGTATGGCTCGAATTAATATGACTGTGACGCCGCGATGCTATTGCCGTTCAGACATGCACGACGTTCAGACATGTCCGAGCTTCAGACACACGGCCGTCAGGAAGGCGCCCCGGCGTCGGCGGGCTTGACCGTGGATTCGACCAGCTGTGCCCCGAAGGCCTGCTGAAGCTTTTGGATATTGGGATCGCGCTGCAGGGCGGCAACGGCCTTGGCGTGGCGCTCGGCCGCCAGCCGTTCGGCCTGCTGGCGTGGCGTCTCGACCTCCTCGGGCAGGGTCCCCTCCTCCACGATCAGGTGGCGCGTCACGCCGTGACCAACCAAGGCATTGCGCATGCGCTCGAGATGAATGTCGGCGCGCATGGCAGACAGCGACGGATCGAGGCGCATTCGAAGCACCTCGCCATCGTCCTGCTCCACCACGCAGTTGGCCGCCAGGTTGCGGGTCAGTCCGCCCAGACCCAACGACTCGAAGCAGGCCAGCCAATCGGCGTGGCCGAAGAGGCCTTCGCTGCCAGGGGCCGGCACCGCTGTCGCGTGCTCTGGCTCTGGCTCTGGCTCTGGCAACTCAGTGGACGCCGAGTCATCGGCACCGGGCGATTCGACGGCCAGTGCACCTACCGTCTCAGGCAGTGCTTCCCAGGGCGGAGGCGCCTCGGATCTCGGCTCCGCGCTGCGCGTCGGCTCCGGATCCTCTGTCGAGGGCTCGGAACTGGAGGCAACCTGGCGATCAGGCCGCGGCTCAGGGGTACTCTCCGCGTCCATGGCGGCGGAGAGTACCCCGGACGGCGGGGCCGCCGAAGGAGCATCGAAAGCGCCGGGGGCACCCTGAGATGCATGAGACGTCACTGCGCCCTGCCCCGAGTCGCGCAGCGGCAGCGGCGTGGTGGCCGGCTTGGGCACTCCCTGGGGGCGAAAAGCCAGCATACGCAACAGCGTCATCTCCAGGGCGGAGCGCAGGTCAGGGGCATGTTCCATATCGCCGCGCCCCTGGATACCGATCTGATAGTAGAGCTGCACATCCTCGGCAGTGAAGCGCGCCGCAAGCCCTAGCAGCGCCTCGCGATCGCCGTGGCCGTTGTCCAGGGCGTCCGGCACCATCTGGGCGATAGCCAGGCGATGCAGCACCGCGGTGAGCTCGTCAAGCACTCCGGCGAAGTCGGGAGCACGCTCGGCAAGTGCCGCCAACTCGGACAGCACCCGGGCAGCATCCACGTCAGCCAGGGCCTCGACCAGCGCCAGCACATAGCGCTGGTCGAGGGTGCCGAGCATGGCCGCCACGTCAGCGTGCTCCACGCGCCCCTGACCGAAGGCGATGGCCTGGTCGGTGAGACTCATGGCGTCGCGCATGGAGCCTTCGGCGGCACGACCCAGAAGCCACAGGGCACTCTCCTCGAAGGGCACCGACTCGGCCTCGAGCACCTTGGCCAGGTGGCCGACGATACGCTCCGGCGGCATGTGTTTGAGGGTGAACTGCAGACAGCGCGAAAGCACCGTAGCGGGCAGCTTCTGCGGGTCGGTAGTGGCCAGCAGGAACTTCACGTGGGGCGGTGGCTCTTCCAGGGTCTTGAGCAGGGCATTGAAACTGCTGGTGGAGAGCATGTGTACCTCATCGATGAGGTACACCTTGTAGCGACCCTGGGTCGGTGCGTACTGCACATTGTCGAGTAGCTCGCGGGTATCTTCCACCTTGGTGCGAGACGCGGCATCCACTTCGATCAGGTCGACGAAGCGCCCCTCGTCGATGGCCACGCAGCTGGCGCATTCCCCACAGGGAGTCGAGGTAATGCCCTCGTCGCCGTATCCCCCGGACGTGCAGTTGAGGCACTTGGCGAGGATACGCGCCAGGGTGGTCTTGCCGACCCCGCGGGTACCGGTGAACAGGTAGGCATGGTGAAGGCGCCCCTGATCCAGAGCGTTGACCAGCGCACGCTGGACGTGCTCCTGGCCCACCAGCTCGTGGAAGGTACGCGGCCGCCACTTGCGGGCCAGAACCTGATAGCTCATGCAGCGCGGAATCCTTGCGGTGGTCAAATGTCGACGACGTGCCGGCGCCCGGAAATGGATCGGCGCCCGAAGCCCGACTGGATGATTCATTCTAGCGACTGGGGCCGGCCGCGGAAAGCAACGCGGGTCGTGCAGCGTCCAAAGCTCGCCTCAGCCTCTGCGCCAACCGCCGGCTGTGGTAGTCTCGCCGAAATGACACCGCAGCGCCTCGAACAGAGATGAGACCATGAGCCGACAGCCTTCCTTACCGCCTACGGCGGGGATTTCCTATGAGCAGGTCGCCGCCGCCGCCGAGAACCTTGAGGGCCGCGGGGCAGAGCCCACCCTGCAGCGAGTATGCGAGCATCTGGGTGCCGGCTCGCCCAACCGTATTCAGCGCCACCTGAGCGCCTGGCGCGCCGCGCGGCCAGCGCCGGCACCCCCCACTCCCCGGCTGCCGGAGTCACTCATCGGCGCCCTGGAGGAGGAACTCGCGCGACACGCCAGCGCCGCCCTCTCACGGGGCGAGCAGCTAGCCGAGGAGGCCCGCAGCGACGCCGCCAGTCTGGCCGAGCTTGGCGAAACCATGGAGCAACGCCTGGCCGAACTGGAGACACGAGCGGTCACGGCGGAGAGCGCCGCCGAGCAGGCCCTGGCGCGTCGCGATGAACTGCAGACCGGTTTCAATGAGCTGCGCGAGAATCTAGGGAGTGAACAGCGCGAAGCGCGCACCCATCGCGAGGCGCTTCTGCAGACCCGTCAACAGGTAGAGATGCTCCGCGAGCAGCTTGAGGAGGCCGTGCAGGCACGGCTGGCCGCGGAGCGTCAGACGCGGGACGCCGATGCCGAGCGCATCAAGGCTGAGCGCAGTCAGGCCGTGGCCGAGACCCAGCGCGACAGCGCACTGGTCCAGGTGCGCGAGAAGACCGAGCAACATGCCGAACTGCAAAAGGAGCTGCAGGCCGAACGTGCCCGCCAGCGCCAGGAGATCGCCGAGCTGCGCAGCGAGCAGAAGCAGCGCGCGGATGCCATGGAACGAGCCCGCCACGAAGCCCTGAAGCAGGCTCAGGAAGCGGCCCAGCGGGCCTCCAAGGCCGAGATTCGCGCCGAGGCGCTACAGGCCACCCAGGCCGCCCTCAAGTCACGCATGGACGCCATGCAGGTTCAGCAGCGTCAGCGCAGCCTGCGCACCAGCGGAGGACGCCCCAGCGGCGAGCGCGACTAACCTCGCTCGCAACTTCGCAACTTCGCAACTTCACATCTTCGCAACTTCACATCTTCGCAACTTCGCAACTTGCCCTATCCCTCTACTTCCAAGCTCTTAGCTTAGACTCAGTCCCGGTAATCGGCCATCAGCGCCTGGCCCCTGTCACGCAAGAAGGCCAGCACACGGGACTGTTTCCATTCGCCGCGATAGACCAGTCCGAAGCCGAACGTCATAGCCGGGAAGAAGGGGCGCACCACCACTTCGTCTCGAGACGAGAGCTGGTCCCGGGCGGTCACCGGGTTCATCACCGTGATACCCACGCCGTTGGCCACCAGCGCTGCGATAGTACCGATATTGGCCTCGGTCTTACCGGCGATCTGGATGCCGTGGCGAGCGATGAGTTCAAGCAGCGGATTGGTGCTGATACTCGGCTGGTTGCTGATCACCAGGTGCTGATCGCACAGGTCCTCGATGTCGATACGCGCCTTGTCTGCCAGGGGGTGAGCCGTCGGCAGCAGGCAGACCGCCTCGGTGGTCAACCAGGGTTCCACCTCCAGCACCCGCGAGGCCACCGGCAGGGTGACGAAGCCGATATCGGCGTGGCTCGACTCTACGGCCAGCTGCACCTCATTGCTGGACAGCATATCCAGACTCACGCTGAAGCGGGGATTCTCCTTCAGCAGCGCCGCCACCAGGCTCGGTACGAAGCCAAAGGAGAGGCCGGGAATCGAGGCGATTCGCAGCCGCGACGTACCAAACTCCTTGAGTGCCAGCACGCTGTGACGCAGCTCCTCGATATTGCCCATCAGCCGCAGGATCTCGTCGTAGAGCTCACGGGCCTCCGGCGTGGCCACCAGGCGGTTCTTCTCGCGCAGGTAAAGCTGGATCCCGAGGTTCTCTTCAAGCTGTGCCAACGATCGACTGACCCCGGACTGGGTGATGCCCAGTGTCCGCGCCGCCTGGGACGCACTGCCCGCCTCGAACAACGTCTTGAAGATTGCCAGCGCCTTGAGGGAGTGAATGGTGACGTCTACCATGACTAGAACTCATTAGATCCGATAAAAACATCATATATTGAAATATGTTGTCGGCGCTATCTAGACTGAGTCGAGATTTCCTTCATCACCATAACGACAATCGGAATCCTCGATGACCGACTCACCGCTGTTCTACCAGGCCGGCCCCGCCCTGCCGGAAGTCAGCCATGCCGATGGCGTCACCCTGTGGGATACCCAGGGCAAGGCCTACCTGGACGGCTGCTCCGGCGCCATCTCCTGCAATCTCGGCCACGGCCGGCAGGATATCCGCAATGCCATGCTGGCTCAGTTAGACCGTGTCGCCTTCACCTACCGCACCCAGTTCGAGAATACCCCTGCCGTGGCCCTGGGCCGCGCCCTGGTCGAGATGACCGGCGGCGCTTTAGAGAAGGTATTCTTCGTCTGCAGCGGCTCAGAGGCCGTCGAGTCGGCCCTCAAGCTGGCACGGCAGTACGTTGTCGCCATCGGCGAGCCGCAGCGGCGCCGCTTCGTTTCCCTGCGCCCCTCCTACCACGGCAGCACCCTGGGAGCGCTGGGCGTCACCGGCTATCACCCTCTGGAGGCGCCCTTCACCGAGCTCACCCACGCCTCGCTCAAGGTGGCGGGGCCCGACTTCTATCGCCACCAGGATGCCGACGACGACGCCCATGTCGACCGGTTGCTGGCCGAGACTCGCTCGGCCATCGAGGCCGCCGGTCCCGAGTCGATCATCGCCTTCATACTGGAACCGGTGGGTGGCGCCAGCACCGGCGCCCGGCTGCTCGGTGAGCGCTACCTGAGGGGCATCCGCGCGCTGTGCAACGAATTCGGCTGCCTGCTGATCCTCGACGAGGTACTCACCGGGGTTGGCCGCACCGGCGCCTGGTTCGCCTGGCAACACTACGGCGTCATCCCCGACCTTTTGGTCACTGCCAAGGGGCTGGGCGCCGGCTATTACCCGGTGGGGGCACTGCTGGCCCGCGACGACATCGTCACCGAGGTGATGGCCAGCGGCGGCTTCCAGCACGGCCACACCTACGCCGGCAACCCGCTGGCCTGCGCCACCGGACTTGCCGTGATCGAGGCGATCCGCCGGGAGCGGCTGCTGGAGAACACCCGGGCGCGAGGCGACCAGCTTGAGACCGGCCTGCGGGCGCTGGCCAAGCGCTACCCCTGGGTCGGCCACGTGCGCGGCCTCGGCCTGCTGTGGGGCGTCGAACTGGTGGCCGACCCCGACACTCGTCGACCCTTTCCCGCCGAGCAGAACCGTTTTGCCCAGATCACCGCCCTGGCCAAGGAAGAGGGGCTGCTGATCTACCCCCGCCGCAGCCTGGACGGCGTGGCCGGCGACCACTTCCTGGTCACCCCGCCGCTGACCATCCGCGCCGCGGAGATGGAAACGCTGCTCGAACGGCTGGGTCGCGCCATGGCCCGCTTCGACCGGGCGCTGGCCGACGAGGACGGCGCCGCTGCCTTTACCTCCCGGGCCAAGGAGGCCCCGACATCATGACGCTGCTCACCCAGAAGGTCCGCGATCTCGAGGCGGCGGTGGCCGCCATTCCACAGGGGGCGACGATCATGGTCGGCGGCTTCGGCTCGCCGGGCACCCCCTTCGCCCTGCTCGACGCCCTGCTGGCCTGCGGCCAGGGCGAGCTCACCCTGATCAAGAACGACGCCAACGAACCGGGTATCGGCATCGGCAGGCTGATCGAGGCCGGGCGCGTCCGACGGCTGATTACTTCGCACCTGGGGCTCAACCGCACCGCCATCGAGGCGATGAATGCCGGGCGGCTCGAGGTGAGTTTTCATCCCCAGGGCCTGCTCGCCGAGAAGATTCGCTGCGCCGGCGCCGGTCACGGCGGCTTTCTCACCGACATCGGCCAGGGCACCGAGATCGCCGAGGACCGCCGAGAGATCGAGATCGACGGCCGCACCTGGGGCATCGAGCCGGCCCTGCATGCGGACGTCGCCCTGGTGCACGCCGAGCGGGCCGATCGCTACGGCAACCTGATCTATCGCGCCACCGCCAGCAACTTCAACCCGCTGATGGCCATGGCCGCCGATCAGGTGATCGCCCAGACCTACCGCCTCGATGCGCCCGGCGAGCTGCCCATCGACGCTATCCATACCCCCTGCGCCTTCGTCAGCCAGGTGGTGCGGGTCGACCGAGCCACCAGTGAACAGGGAGTTCGCCAGCATGAGCTCTGATACGCAGCGCATTCTGACCCGAGCCGCCCGGGAGGTGATCCCCGGCCAGATCGTCAATCTCGGCATCGGCCTGCCGACCCGACTCTTTCACTATCTGCCCGACGAAATGGAGGTGCTGGTGCACTCCGAAAACGGCGTGCTGGGCTGCCGGCCGCGCCGCGACGACGAGGCGCCGGACCACGATATGATCGATTCTGGCGGGGCCTACATCACCACTCGCCCCGGGGCCAGCGTCTTCGACAGCGCCACCTCCTTCGCCATGATCCGACGCAGCCGGGTCGACCTCACCTTCATGGGCGCCTTCGAGGTCGACGCCGCCGGCAACCTGGCCAACTGGAAGATACCCGGAAAGTTCTCACCCGGCATCGGCGGCGCCATGGAGCTGGCTCAGAAGGTCAAGCGGCTGGTGGTGCTCTGCTCCCACAATGACAAACACGGCAACCCCAAGATCCTCCAGCGCTGTCGCTTGCCGCTCACCGCTAGCGGCTGCGTGTCGCGCATCATCACCGACAAGGCGGTGATGGACGTGACCCCCGAGGGTCTACGTGTGGTGGAGATCGCCGAGGGCCTCGACCCGGCCGATCTGCAGGCGGCGACGGAAGCCCCGCTAATCATCGACGAATCACGGCTGGGGAGATTCTGATGCTGGATGACGCCGAGAAACGCATCGTCGCCGCCTGCGACGCGCTTATGGACGACACCCTGGCGCTGACTTGTGACCTGGTGCGCGGCTACAGCGTGCTGGGCCAGGAGCATGGGGCGCTGGACACCATGGAGGCCTGGCTCAAACGGCTCGACCTGCCGGCGACCCGGGTGCCGCTGGACGCCCCGGGGTTTGCCGAGCACCCCCACCGAGTGCCCACCGAGTGGGACAGCGCCGGTCGCTACAACCTGGTCTCGCGGCTCAATCCCGATGCCAGCGGTCCGCACCTGGTGTTCAACGGCCATCTGGACGTGGTACCCGCTGAGCCCATCGACATGTGGACCCGTCCGCCCTGGGAGCCCTGGGAGCAGGACGGCTGGCTCTACGGCCGCGGTGCCGGCGACATGAAGGCCGGCATCGCCGCCATGGTCATGGCGGTGCAGGCGGTACGCCAGGCCGGCGTGACCATCGACTTCCCGCTAACCCTGCAGACGGTAATCGAGGAGGAATGCACCGGCAACGGCGCTCTGGCCTGCCTGCATCAGGGCTATAGCGGCGACTTCGTGCTGATCCCTGAGCCCTTCGGCGCCCGAATCTACAGCGGTCAGGTGGGTGTGCTGTGGTTCCGCATGCAGATCGAGGGCCTGCCGGCTCACGTGCTCGACACCGCCGCCGGCCGCAACGCTATCGAGACCCTGCAGCTCTACCTGCCGGCGCTCAAGGCCCTGGAAGAGGAGATCAACGCCCTGCCCCGCCCGGCGCCCTACGTCGACCATCCCCATCCCTTCAATCTCAGCATCGGTCGGGTAGAGGGCGGCAACTGGGCCTCCAGCGTGCCGGCCCACGCCATCCTCGAGGGGCGCGTCGGCTTTCCGCCGGGGATGACGCCCGACGACGCCATGGGGCGGGTGCGCGAAACCCTTGCCGCTCGCCATGCCGAGCTTGACGATGCTACCCCGGCGCCCCGGGTCAGCTTCCATGGCTTCCGCTCAGAAGGGCACCTGGTCGACCTCGACACCCCGGGCATCCGGCTACTCTCGGAGTGCCACGAAGCGCTGCTTGGCGAGCCGCCGGCCCACTACCTTTCCACCTGCACCACCGACCTGCGCGCCTTCCACGTTTCGGGCGAGATCAACGGCACCTGCTACGGCCCGGTCGCCCAGCGCATCCATGGCGTGGACGAGTGCGTCGACATCGACTCCATCCGCCACGTGCTGACCACCTACGCGCTGTTCATCCACCGCTGGGCGCGCCTGACCGACCCCAAGGAGCCGACTCCATGAGAAACGTCTATCTCGCCGACTATGCCCGCAGCGCCTTCACCCGTGCGCATCCCCGCAAGCCAGAGCTGGATGGCTGGGCCGACACTCGCAGCGACGCTCTGCTGGCTGCCGTGATCGACGGCCTGCTCGTGCGAGGCGACCTCGACGGCGCCGCCGTGGAGGACCTCAGCGTCGGCTGCGCCCTGCCGGTCAAGGAGCAGTGGAGCTTCGGTGGACGCTACCCGCTGTGGCTAGCCGAGCGCCTGGGCGAGCGGGGCCGCGCCTGTGCCACCCGCCAAATCGACCAGCAGTGCGGCTCGGGGCTGGCGGCCCTACGCAGCACCGCCCGTGAGATACAGGCGGGTGCCATTGAGGTCGGCATCGCCGGCGGCGTCGAGAACATGACCCGGGTGCCCATGGGCCCGGCGCTATTCAAGGAAGGCGTGCTGACCAGCCCGGCCGCGCTGCAGGAAGCCGACTGGCTGGAGCTTGGGGTGGCTCTGAACATGGGCGTGACCGCCGAGCGCCTGGCCGAAGCCGCGGGCATCGGGCGCGAGGCCATGGATGCCTTCGCCCTGGCCTCGCACCAACGAGCCGCCGCGGCCGATGCCGAGGGGCGCTTCAACGGCGAGCGCCTGATGCTGGCCAATGCTGCCGGCGAGCGCATCGCCCGGGATGCCAATGTCCGCGCCGATACCACTGCTGAGCGTCTGGCCGGCCTCGACCCGGTGTTCCTGGAAGGCGGCCGGGTGACCGCCGGCAACAGCTCTCCGCTCACCTCCGGGGCCGCCGCCGCCCTGCTGATGTCCGAGGAGGCCCTAACGCACCATGGCGCAACGCCCCTCGCTCGAGTGGTGGGCATTGCCGACTGCGGCGTCGCTCCTGAACAGATGGGCGCCGGGGCGGCGGCGGCCATTCAGCGCGTGCTGGATCAGACTGGCCTGGGCGTCGCTGATATCGATTACTGGGAGATCAACGAGGCCTTCGCTGCGGTGCCGCTGCACGCCACGGGCGAGCTCGCGCTAGACCCCGAACGAGTCAACGTCTGGGGCGGTGCCCTGGCGCTGGGTCACCCTCTCGGCGCCACCGGGATCCGCCTTGCCGGAACGCTGGCGCGAATATTGCAGTTCGAAAAGAAGCGCTTCGGCTGTGCGGCCGCCTGCATCGGCGGCGGCCAGGGCATCGCCCTGCTGCTTGAACGAGCGTGACCCGCACAGGCAAAAACGTCCTGTGCCTCATTTCCATCAGCCATCATCAGGAGGTAACCGCTAGAACCCAGAACGTCACCCGACACCACTGAACAAACCAACTCCACTGAACAAAACAAATCCACTGAACAAAACAACTCCACAACAAGCAGGCATCGACATGAAAAATCACAATACGTCTTTCCATCGTCCCCTTATCGGCGCCATGGCGCTGCTGGGCGCCATTTCCCTGGTCAGCTTGCAGGTCCAGGCCCGGGATCTTCCCGAGATCCAGGATGACGTCTTCCAGGTCGTCAATTCCGGCGCCTACCCGCCCTTCAGCTATGTGGACACGGGCGGCAACCTGATCGGTTTCGATGTGGATATTGCCGAAGCCCTGGCGGACAGAATGGGGGTCGAGGTGGACATCCAGACGTCGCCCTGGAACGGCATCGTTGCCGCCCTGGCCGGCGGTCGTTTCGACGCCTGCATCTGCAGCATGAGCGTCACGGAAGAGCGCGAGGAGGCCGTCGACTTCACCGACCCCTACTACCGCTCGGGGCTCTCAATCTGGGTGCGGGACGAAACCGATGACATCAGCAGCATCGATGACTTCGAGGGCAAGCGAGTCGGCTCGACACTCGGCGAAACCGGCAATCAGTGGGCCACCGAGATGGCCGAGGGAAGGTGGCGCAACCAGACCTTCCAGGGCCTGCCCGACATGCTCAACGGGCTCACCAACGGGCGCGTCGACGTGATGATCGCCGATGATATTCCCGTCTATGTGGCCATCGGTGACGGGGATATCGCCATCAAGCAGATCGATGTCGGCGAGCTGCCCAGCTGGCCCGCCGCCATCGCCATCCAGAAGAATACGCCGCAGCTTAAGGCAGCGCTCAATACGGCGCTGACCGAGATCCGTGAGGACGGTACCTACCAGGCCATCGTCGACAAATGGATCGGTGAAGGCGTCGAGTTCAATTAGAGGATCCCTCGACAGCAGGGCGCGAGCCCTGCTGCTTTCAAACCTTCCTGACAACTCGACAACAGGATAGAAGGGATCATGGACATCAATCTGATGATCGAGATCGCGCCGCTGCTGGTGAAGGCGGCCTGGGTGACCGTGGACATCTCCGCGCGCGCCCTGTTCTTCGGTTTCATTATCGCCTCGGCGCTGGTGGCGCTGCGCACCTCGCGCATCCCGCCCGTTCGCTGGCTGGCCCGCGCCTATATCAGCGTGGTGCGCGGCACGCCCTATTTCGTGCAGCTCCTGCTGGTCTTCTACGGTGGCCCCGCCATTGGCCTGCGCCTGGATCCCTTCACCTGCGGTGTTGTGGTCGGCGCCTTCAACATCGGCGCCTACATGAGCGAAGCCATGCGCGGCGCCATCGAGTCGGTGGACAGCGGCCAGAGCGAGGCGTCGCGCTCCTTGGGCTTCGGCCGCCTGGCCACCCTGCAACACATCATCCTGCCCCAGGCGGCGGCCCTGATGATCCGCTCGGTAGGAGTGCTGGGCATCATTCTGGTCAAGAACTCCTCGCTGGTATCGATCATCTCGGTGGTCGAGCTGACCTATCAGGCCCAGCGGCTGATCGGCTCCACTTACAAGCCCCTGGAAGTCTTCATGCTCAGCGCGCTGATGTACATCGTCATCATCTATGCGGTCATGGGCATCGTGGAATTCCTCTATCGACGGGCCACTCGCTACACCTTCCTGTAACACATGCCGGGCACTTAGCCGGGCCACAACTACCAGGATAGCCGCATGGAATTCGACTTCAGCCCCGTCATTGACTACTGGCCCACCCTGCTCCAGGGCGTCGGCGTCACCCTGCTGATCGGCCTGGCCGTCGCCGTGATGTCGATCATCGGCGGCCAGATCGTGGCGGTCATCACGCTGTATACCCGCAAGATGGTGAACTGGCCGCTGCGCTTCTTCATCTGGCTGTTCATGACCACACCGCTGCTGCTTCAGCTGTATTTCCTGTATTTCGGTATCGGCGAGTGGATACTCATACCGGCGATCGTGGTGGGGGTTCTAGGCCTGGGCTTTCACTACATGGCCTATAACGCCGATATCTTCATCGCCACCATCAAGTCGGTCTCGAGCGGCCAATATGAAGCATCGCGCTCACTGGGTTTCGGCCACCTCCGCACGCTCCTGTATATCATTCTCCCCCAGGCCTTCTATCGCGCCCTGCCCCAGCTGAGCAACAACATGATCATCATGGTCAAGGACATTTCGGTGCTGTCGGCCATCGGCATCGGCGAGATGGTCTATGCCTCGCAGTACGCCATCAGCGTGACCTTCCGGCCCTTCGAGTTCTACATCACCATCGCCGTCATCTACTACCTGATCAATCTGATGATGGAAGCCGGCCAGACGTGGATCGAACGTCGCGCCGCCTATCGCAGCTAACGAGGACGTCATATGACACAAACACCAGAGACCCCGATGGTCGAGCTCAAGGGAATCAAGAAACGCTTCGGCGACCTGGAAGTGCTCAAGGGCATCGACCTCAGCGTAGATCGCGGCAAGATCATCTCCATCATCGGCCCGTCAGGCTCGGGAAAAAGCACCCTGCTGCGCTCCGTCAACAATCTGGAAGTGATCGACGAGGGCACCATCCTGCTGGATGGCGTTCAGGTCAATCGGCCCGACCTGAAGGGCCTGGCCTACGAGAAACACATCAACCATATCCGCCAAAACATGGGCATGGTGTTCCAGCACTTCAATCTGTTTCCTCATCTTTCGACACTGGAAAACGTGACGCTGGCGCCCAGGAAGCTCAAGGGGATGAGCGCCAGGGAAGCTCAGGAGCTGGGCATGGAGCTGCTCGAGCGCGTAGGCCTGGCAGACAAGGCGCAGGTCTACCCGAGCGCGCTCTCCGGTGGCCAGAAACAGCGGGTGGCCATCGCCCGGGCGCTGGCCATGCGTCCCAAGGTCATGCTCTTCGACGAGGCCACCTCGGCGCTCGACCCCGAACTGGTCGAGGAGGTAAACCTTGTCGTGAAGGGTCTGGCCGAGGAGCATATGACCATGCTGATCGTCACCCATGAGATGACCTTTGCTCGCGACGTTTCCGACTGGACGATGTTCATGGATGGTGGCGTGGTGGTCGAGGCCAACACCCCCGAACACCTGTTCAGCCATCCCGACCAGGAACGCACCCAACACTTCCTGCGCAAGCACCTGGGGGCCCAGGCCTGATCTGGCGACTAACCGGGAAGCAACAATGAGCGCTTTGCATCGCCGATGTCACAGAGATCGGCTTTCCTAAAGGGGCAAGATGCGCGTTCGCATCGTGGCGCTCACCACAATAAAAGCTATTACAGAATAACCGGATGGTGTCAGGGGAGCTGATCGGTCCAGGCAGCACAACTTGACCACTGCATTAAAGGTGGTCTTCGGCGAAGGGCAGATAGCAGAAAAAAAGGGGGAGACAGGCTTGGAAAACATGGGGGCACAAATGGAGGCGGCCCCGACAGCCACATCCCGGCACACGCGACCACCACTACCGTTGCTCCCTTCCGGGCCTGGCGGGGTTTGCGGCTTAGCATTGCGGGAGGACCGACAGGGCCACCATAAATCGTCGTCTTTGACCTAGACGTCGATGACTCGGCAGTTGCGACGTTGGCGATCAACGTCTTGCTGAGTGCGGGCGCACTATATCAATGCCGGAGACAGTGGGCAAGGGGCGAATCCATCAGCGCATCGGGATGAACCCGTCCCATCGTTGCTGTATCGTTTGCTTCGTTTTTTTCCGCACCAAGGCCTGTATATGCTTGCATATCGGCCGGCCTGGGCAATTGTCCATTTCCCCACCGGGAGACACTTCATGACAAAGGATCCGAACAAGGGTTACATCGCTCTGCTTGGCTGGAGTCTTAACGCCATCGAAGCCGCCGAAAACTTCGACCGTCGCTACGTGGTGGTCGCGCCCGACTGGGCCGAGGAGTACTGCCAGAAGCACGACATCCCCTATGTGTCCTGGAACTTCGAGCGTTTGAACGACCGCTCCCTGGAGATCGCCGAGACCCTCAAGGAACTGGGCGTCGACGTAGCGATACCGATGTTCGAGGAGACCGTGGAGTGGGCAGGCGCCATCAACTCGGTGCTGCTCGACAATCCTCGCCTCTACGGGCAGTCGCTGCTGCTGCGCGACAAGGCGCTGATGAAGCGCCGCGCTCAGCTGGGCGGTATTCGCGTGGGCATCTTCGAGGAGGCGCATGACAAGGAGGACGTCGTTCGTTTTCTCAAGCGGGTCAACCAGACCCTGCTCAAGCTCGACGGCGACCCCAACGACCCCATCCACCTCAAGGCCTTCGACAAGGCTGGCTGTCTGGGCCACAGGATGATCCGCACCCCGGACGAGGTCGACTCCATCCCGGACGAGGAATTCCCGGTGCTGATGGAATCCCACCTGGACGGCTGGGAATTCGCCGTGGAAGCGTGGATCCACAATGGCAAGATCGCCTTTCTCAATATCTCCGAGTACGTGACCCTGGGCTACTCGGTGTTTGTGCCGGCATCGCCTGAGCTCGAATATTATCGCCCGCAGATTGCCGCGCAGATCGAGAAACTGATCAAGACGTTCGACATCGAATTTGGCCTGATCCATCCAGAGTACTTCGTCACCAGCGACGGCGAGATGTACTTTGGCGAAGTGGCTTACCGTCCGCCTGGGTTCAAGGTGTTCGAACTGCTCGAGCGGGTTTACGGCTTCAACGCCTACCAAGCCTCCATGCTGGTGTTCGATCCCAAGACCACTGCCGAAGAGGTCTCGGCGTTCTTCCCCGAAGAGGTGGTGGACGCCGACGGCTTTGCCGGTTGCTTCGGGGTCTATCCGCGCCGCCGCGTGGTCAACAAACTGGAGATTCCGGAAGAGGTCGAGGACGATCCCTACTTCGAGTCCCACGAGCTCACCGCACCGATGGAAGAGACCGTCACCAAGCGAACCGCCTTCGGTACCCACTGGGGCCTGATATACTTCAAGGGCGACGAATCTGTACGCATGAAGGAATTGCTCAAGCATATGGAAGAGCTTGATTTTTATATCTGATACAGGCGTCATGGCGATATGACATCCTGACGACAAGGAGTCGGCGTGACTACGCACCGACACACGCAAGACATGAGTGCAACGCCTGCGGCCGACGAAAAGCTCGATGGCCTTTGCCAAAAACTGGACCAGGCAGTCAGTCTGCTGGCTAACGCCCCGAAGTTTGCAAGACCCGGCAAGCTGCCAAGGGTGCTCGACACCGCCCGCCGGGTGCTACTCCTGGAAGGCGGTGCCGCCGCCATCGAGGCCCGCGCCCAGGCCTATGAAAAGGCTGGGGTCTTTGCAGGCTCCGACTGGCAGACTCCCCAATACCTAGTGCCCTCGCTGACGACCCACTCCCTCAAGAGCGCCGATCCCAATCTGGTCGCGATTGAGGCGCTGAGCGAGCTGCGCCTGCTGGCCGTGGCAAAGGGGGAGTATCTGCATGACCAGATCTCGGCCGAACAGGCCCACCACTACCTGACCCAGGTAATGGCGATCAATCTATGGCTGTTGTTTGGCGCACCCAGCGAGGCTGAGCGCGAGACTCAAGGCCGCCTGGCTCAGATTCCCCGCCATCTGTTCCAGCATCTGGCCGAGCGCATCGGCTACGAGCACATCATCGACCGGCTGATCGACGAGATCTGGCGCATCCTGCATCAGCGCCCCATCCAGGTTGAACCGGTCAAGACAATGATCACCCAGATCGCCATCTGCCAGGCCAATCCAGAGATCGATCTGGGTATCAGCGGCCAGGGCGCCGACCGCCTGGTCAGCTCGCTGTTCGGCCCTACCCGGGCCTGCCGCGAGGATCCCGGCATCGAGATCTATCGTGAACGGCTTTCCAGCATGGACGGCGCCGCGCTCCAGGGAGAGGCCACCGGCTTCGCCCGGGCCATGCACGACACCGGGCTGGTCTCGGCCTATCATCCGGTGCTGCTGCGACACCTGTTGGATCACAGCGATCACCTGGTGGCCGAAGCGCTGGGACTCTCGGCCACCGGTCGCGATTGCCTGCTCTGCTACCGCGAGCTGGTCTCGGCGCTGATCCGCGGCGGCGTGCATCCATCCACGCCCCAAGCCGTCTTTGGCCTGGCACTGATGCTGGAGCGCGGCATTCTCTACCAGCCGCCGGTAGCCCCGGCAATGTGGCGCCAGATGAGCCTGACGCTCACAGAATGGTCCCAGGCACGGCTCAACACCGCCTTCGGTGAGGCGATCTCGCCCAGGGCAAGGCTGCTCGAGGGGGTGCTGTGCATGCTAGGTCAGCCGCTGGGCGTGGGTCAGGGCAACAACCCCACCTGCCAGTCGGCTCGGGCCCTCTCCATGTGGGCCTACAACGACCCCGACTACCTGCTGCAGATGGTGGCCTGGGCAGCCCGCGACGACGAGATCATCATGCACTTCGAGGGTCAGCCGATCTCCTCGATGGAGAGCAGCGGCGGCGTGGCCAAGAACCTGCCCATGGACCTCGACCCGGTATCGCTGATCGTGGTGCCCCACCTGGATCGTATCTATGCCGAGATGGGCCGACGTTGCAACGGTCGCGAGGGTGACCCTCACCGCTGGGTCAACCCCGAGTTCCACGGATGGTGGTCCGGCCGGGGCTTTCGCATCAACGTCGACGTGGCCACGGGCAAGCTTCACGAGCTGGACACCTTCCTGCGCCACTTCTACGCCAGCTACCACCCCTACTACAACGGCAATCAGCCGCTGATTCACCCTCAGCCGGCGGGCATCGCGGTGACCGACAGCGCCGCTCGCTTCATCGGCTGGCACGCCATCACCGTGCTGCGCGTATCGCTGGATCCTTCCGATGTGATGCGGGTTTATTTCTACAACCCCAACAACGACAGCGGCCAGGACTGGGGCGACGATATCAAGGTCAGCACCGCCGACCACGGCGAGCGCGCTGGCGAGGCCTCACTGCCCTTCGATCAGTTCGCCTCACGTCTTTACATCTTCCATTACGACCCGCTGGAGCCCGGCGAGTTGGCCCAGGTCACTCAGGAGGAGCTCGATGTGGTGATCGGCCACATCCACCGCAGCTGGGGAGCGGACAGAATCCCGCCGGCCGACCTGCAGGCCGATGAAGGTCTCTAGGCGATATGCCACGCCTCGATCAGTTGCTTGTTACCCGCGGACTGGCTCGCTCGCGCACCCGAGCCCAGCGGCTAATTCGTTATGGGCGAGTTAGCCTGGCAGGCGGCGGCCGCGTGCTCACCAAGCCCGGAGAGAAACTGCCGGAGGACACTCATCTGGCAGTGGCGGAGGAGCCCGAGGAGCGCTACGTGTCCCGGGCGGGGCTCAAGCTCGAGGCGCTGATCGAGGCGCTGGGCCTGGATCTGACGGGCAAGCTGGTCCTCGACGTGGGGCAATCCACCGGCGGCTTCACCGACTGCGCCCTGGCCCACGGCGCTCGCCACGTGATCGGCGTGGAGGTGGGCCACGATCAACTCGATTCAAGCCTGCGCCAAGACTCCCGAGTGACCTGCCTGGAGGGGCTTAACGCCCGGGCCATGGCCGGTGACCCGCGACTATGTGAGGCTCTTGCCGCACAGGGCGCTGCGGGTCCAGGTCTTGCCGTCATGGATGTTTCCTTTATCTCTCAGACCCTGATCCTGCCAGAGCTCGCCGCCCTGCTGCTGCCCGGCGGTGAACTGGCCAGCCTGGTCAAGCCGCAATTCGAGGTGGGGCCTCGCGGAGTCAACGCCCGGGGCCTGGTCAATGACCCCGCCCGCTACGTTGAAGTGGAAGAGAGAATTCGCGCCTGCTGCCTCGCCGTAGGACTGTCGATCCACCACTGGCGGGAAAGCCCCTTGCTTGGCGGCGACGGCAACCGCGAGTTTCTGCTCTATGCCGTTCGGGAGGCCCCACCGGCCTGAGTTCACCTTATGTCAGCGCCCATCACCTCCCCCGCCACTGTCGCCGGGATCGACTTCACCCGGATCCCCCTCGGCCCCGGGAGGCGGATTCGCCAAAGCGGGCTCCTTTGAAGGCACCACGCGCTGGACCCGCGCGGCCTGCCCGCCGGGGCGATGCAGCCAGACGTCGAGCTGGTTGAAGGCGATATCGACGTCATGCTCGGCGAACAACTCGCCCACTCGACAGTTGATCTCGTCGGTGGCGTAGAGGCGGTCGCCCAGGGAGTTGACGAAGATCCGAAGCTCGAAGTTCAGGGTACTCTCACCGTAGTCCATGAATAACACCAGAGGCTCGGGGTCGGCCAGCACCCGGGCGTTTTCGTCGGCGGCCTGGCGCAGCAGACGATGAACCAGCCGATGGTCTGACCCGTAGGCCACGCCGAAGCTCAGCACCACTCGGGTGACCGTGTCCGACAGTGACCAGTTAATCAGTTGGTCGGTGACAAAGGTCTTGTTGGGAATGATGATTTCCTTGCGGTCGAAGTCGGTCACCGTTGTGGCACGAATACGGATCTTGCTCACCGTGCCGGTCAGATTGCCCAGTGTCACGGTGTCGCCGATGCGCACCGGGCGCTCGAAGAGGATGATCAGGCCCGACACGAAGTTGGCAAAGATCTCCTGCAGGCCGAAGCCCAGCCCCACGCTCAGCGCGGCCACCAGCCATTGCAGCTTGTCCCAGGAGACGCCGAGCGTGCCTAGAGACGAGACCAGGCCGGTGCCCACAATGGTGTAGGAGAGCAGCGAGGTAATGGCATAGGCGCTGCCCTGCTTCATCTCCAGACGCGACAGCACCATGACCTCGAGAAGGCCCGGCAGGTTACGGGCCATCATTAGCGTCAGCCCGATGATCAGCAGCGCGGTGAAGATATCGGCCACCGACAGGGTGTTGCCAACCAGGTCGCCGCCTTCCAACTCGTCAGTTTCCCAGATCGCTACCTGTTCCAGATAACTCAGCACCGTCAGCAGGTCCGACCAGACCAGGTAGAGCAGGAACACGAAGCCGATCAGCAGCATCAGTTTGGAGAGACGCAGCGACTGCTGGTTGATCTGGTCCATGTCCAGCGGCGGCTCTTCCACCACCTCCTGCCCCCCGTCGGCCACCTCCTGAGCATGAGCCCGGCGCCTGGCCAGGGCCCGCTTGAAGGCCAACCGGCGTGCCGCTACCGCCAGACCACGCACCACCGACGCCTCCACCAGGATCCACAGCCCCAATAGATAGAGGGTGAGCACAAAGCGCCCCACCAGGCTCAGCGCCGTGTATTCATAGCCGGCCACGATCAGCCCGACCAGCACCAGGGGAACAGCGGCCATGGCTAGCCCCAGCACCAGGCGAAACAGCCGCACGCCGAAGTAGGGCGCATGGGCCAGGATCAGGCGGGCCTGCAGAAAGCTCATGGCCAGCAAACCCGTGACCAGCAGGCCCAGCGCTACCGGGCGGTGGTTAAGTCCAAAGTCGGTATCTCGCGCCAGAGTGGCGATCACCAGTACCGGCACCAGGGCCAGTCCCAGCCAGCCGAGCAGCCAATGGAGACGTGCGGTGTAGTCCGCTGGCCAGTAGAAGTGCTTGGTGGCTACGCCGTCCAGGACCAACAGGCGTCGCCCCCAGGCAATCACTGCCCAGGCCAGCGAGAGCTGCAGGGCGGCCAGGCCCAGGCCGTGAGATATCCCCTCATTGCCCGCCAGCAATCCGCTGCCAGCGGCTGCCAGGATCAGGGGCCCGGGAATCGCCAGGGGGACATTCAACAACACTGCCCGGGGCGTGTGCAGCTGGGTATCGCTGCGCAGACGCCCAACCTGCTCATGCAGCGTCGCCAGACGGGCCTTGACCCGCCGGCGACTCAGCATCAGCCCGATCGCCACCAGTAACAGGGGCACGCTCGCCAGGGCACCGGCGTTGGGCAGGCGCCAATGCACCGGCAGCACCTGGCGCCACTCCCCCTCCTGCCACTCAAGCACAAGATTTTTGGGCAGCTGGCGCGCCCATGCCAGATCGAGCGGCCGAGTGTTGGCCACCCAGAAGAGCTGCTCGTCGATGGTCGCGCGCAGCTCGCGCGACGTCTCGAGCAGCTGCTGCTGGTTGAGCTGCATCTCGATGGCCGAACTCAGCAGAGTGCCATAGGTCTGCTCCAGGCGATCCACCAGCTCGCGGCGAGACTGGTAGAGACGCTGAAGGGAATCGACCAGGGCATCACTGACCTCGACACCGGCCTCTTCCAGGCGCTGTTTGGCCAGGCGCTCACCCTGGCGCAGCTCATCGCGTTGGCGCACCAAATCGAATTGGCGCAGGCGCAGATCGGCGATCTCGTCCTGGAGGTTACGTCGCGATGCCACCTGGGGCAGCGAGCGGCGCTGCTCGCGAAGAATCCGCGACAGCAGAATGCTGCCGCGGATCGCCTCGATCTGTTCGTTGAGGCTGCGCTGCAACTGTCGGACATAATCGAGCTGGCTACGCACCACCAGGCTCTCGCGCACCAGCGCACTGCTTCGGTCGTTGGTTCTCAGCAGCTCAAGGCTGAGATCGCGATTGATCTGCTGGGCACGCTCGAGAACCGGGTGCCCTGCCTCGAGCAGCGGGTCGTCCCTGACGGCATCGGCGATGGCCTGCTCCGAAGCCAGGCGCCGCTTGCGCTCGATGACATTCTGCAGCACAGAGAGCTCCGACTCTTGCCGGGCGATCTGTTGGGTCATGAGGTCGCGGCGCTGCTGGTCGAGCTCGCGCAGGCGAGCGTTGGTAGTCAGCTCACGCTGATGAAACAGCAAGGTGAGCTCGGCCAGACGACGCTCCACCCGTTGCTGCCAGAGCCGAGGGTCTTCGCTGGGAAGATCACGGTTCTCGAGTTCTTCCTGAGCGCGACGCGCCCTCTCCACCGCCTGCATGGCCTCGGAGATCGCATGCTGGGCGCGCTCCGGCAGAGTCTGGGACGAAAGCAATTGGGCGTTGACTTCGGCCAGACGATCCTGCATCCGCTGAAGCTCGATCACCGACTCCTGCTGGCGCTGTTCCAGCTCATCCAGGGATAGGTCGTCCAGACCGGTGGCCGACAGGTCCCGGGCCGCCTCCTCCTCTGCTCGCAGCTCTCGCTCCAGGCGCAGCAGTTCTGAAGGGGCCCGCTCGACGCGTGCTTCAAGAGCCTCAATACGCTTTTCCATCTCTTCCAGAGAGGCCAGGGAGGACAGCGTCTCTTCCAGCAGTTCTTTCTCGCCAAGCTGAGCGGTACTGAGGCTCTCACCCTCTACGGGAGCCAAGGCATCGAGCCGCGCCTCTACGTCACCGCGCTCCGGCAGGCTCACTTCTGCACGTGCCGGCTGCACAACGGCCATCAACAGCAGGGCCATCAGCAGCAGGGCTAAAAGCACCAGGGCAGGCCATCCCCAGCGGCTCGCTCCCCCCCTACCCATGGGGCATACCCTTGCAGATTTCGCCACAGCCTACCTCGCTTGCAAAACATATTGATCACTACTAATTCTCTTCCCCTGCGACAGGCATGGCAATCACCTTCCCCGTCAGGGTCCCACGCTGTTGACTTGACCGCCGGGCGTGGTAGAACGACTGTCTGAATCCCCATTGTCTTCCGGATCTCCCCATGACCTCGCTGAACCGCTCTGCCATTCTCGCCGGCGCAAGCCTGGCACTGTTGCTGCTCGCAGGTGTAACGCAGGCTGATACTCAGCAACTTCGGCAGAGTGACGGCAGCACCACCGGAGCCGGCGTCGGAGAAAGCGCCGCGGACCGCGGCGCCATTCAGGCCCGCATCCGGGCACTCAACGCGGAGCTCGAGTCGTTGCAGAGCGAGCTTCAAGCGCTGCCCGAAGACGGCGTCATCCAGTCCGAAACGATCCCAACCAACGAGGTCGCGGCTCTGCAGGCCCGTGAGCGTCGTGAGTTTGAGCTCGAGTCCCGCCGCAACCCCTTTTCCATTACCACCTATCGGCGCAACTATCTCTTCCCCGCCAGCTACACGACCAACCCCAACCGGGAAGCATTCCAGGACATTTCCTCTGAAAACGGTCCCGACAACATCGAGTTGAAGTTCCAGTTCAGCGCCAAGGTCAGCCTGGTCGATGGGCTGCTCGGCGACACCGGCGACCTCTACTTTGCCTACACCCAGCGCAGCTGGTGGCAGGCGTACAACACCGACTCATCATCGCCTTTTCGCGAGACTAACTATGAGCCGGAAATCTTCATGAATTTCGACAACGCCTGGCAGGCCCTGGGCTGGACCAATGTGCGTAACCGCCTGGCGCTGAACCATACCTCCAACGGTCGCTCCGCTCCGCTCTCGCGCAGCTGGAACCGGGTCTACCTCGAGAGCATCTTCCAGCGCGGCGACTGGGCCTTCAGCCTGGCCCCCCATTGGCGCATACCGGAGTCTGAGGGCGAGGATGATAACCCTGACATCGAGCGCTACATGGGCTACGGCGATGCCACCATCGCCCGGCGCTTCGGCGACAACGAGCTGAGCCTGCTTTGGCGGGGCAATCCCAGCGCGGGCAATATGGGTACCCAGGTGGACTACTCTTGGCCGCTGTTCAGCGGCAATGTCCGCGGCCACGTTCAGTACTACTACGGCCATGGCGAGAGCATGGTCGACTACGATCATCGCAACCATCGTCTGAGCCTGGGTTTCAGCCTCAATCCATTGTTCAGCGGCGGCAGCATGACCCGTTGATGCTGATCTCGATCAAGCCGACTTCGGTCCAGGCCGCCGCAGCCGTGGCAAGCGCTGCGTCGACTGCTATGCTAGTCCTGTCATTCACCGTCAGAGGAAGACCCAATGGCTAATCGTACCCCGCATACTCAAGATTCTACCCAGCAGCTAAAGGATGATCTGCACCATCTCACCCAGACCGTCGAGGAACTGGTCAACGCCACGGCCGATGACTCCCGAAGCAATATCAAGGAGCTGCGCGACCGCGCCGAGAAACGCCTGAAGGAGACTCGGGACCGTCTCGAGGATCGCGGCGAGCGCCTTTATGGCGAGGCCCGGGAAACCGTTGAGCACCAGGTCGACGCCGTCGATCGCTACGTCCACGACAACACCTGGACCAGCATCGGCATCGGCGCCGCGCTGGGTATTGTCGTCGGCATGCTGATCGGGCGTCGCTGATGGCGGAAAGCCAGGGACCGGCACAGCGTCTGTTCACCGCCGCCCGGCGCCTGCTGGGTAGCCTGTTGGCCACCGGCGAGACGCGCTTGCGTCTTGTCGTGGTGGAGCTCGAGGAGGAGCGGGTCCGGCTGGTGGGCCTGCTGCTGATTGTAGGGCTCAGCCTGATTCTATTGATGCTCGGCATCGGGGTACTGGCTACCCTGGTGATCGCCGCCTTTTGGGACAGCTATCGGCTGACCGCCATCGGCGTCAGCGCCGGCGTGCTGCTGGGCGGCGGCGTGCTGCTGGCGCTGCGGGCGCTGCAGCTGGCCAAGCGGCGCACGTTGCTGGCCAGCACGTTGAAGCACCTGGCTACCGACCGCGAGTTGGTCGAGCAGGACCGCCTGGAGGAACGTCATGAGCGCTGATTCCCTATCGCAGCCGCCACGCCGTAGCGAGGTGCCGAAGCTCTCCCGCGGAGAACACAAGGCGCATTTGGAAGCCAGGATCGAGCAGCAGCGTATCGATATCCTGGTGGAGGCGAGCCGCTACCGCGAAGCAAGCCGCCCCATCGACGAGGGCTGGCAGACGCTGATGCGTTTCAAAGTGCCGCTCATGGTTCTGGGCGGTGCGCTGCTATTAAAGAGCGCCCGCCACCCGAACACTCTGATGCGGGTCGTCAAGCGGCTGGCAGCTGGCGGCCTGCTGCTGAGACGCGCTCGTCGCATGCTGCTCTGATTCCCTACCCCGTCTCCTCCCCCAGCGCCGAACCCGGTAGGGGCGGCACCGTCGCCAGCCACTCCGGCACCTGGCCGGCATCGTCGTCCTCTTCGCCCCAAACGCCATTCTCGACCATCAGGACTGCCAAGGACTTCCCCCGGGCCGCCCAGTGATGGCAGGCATCGCTAAGCAGCTCCAGAAAAATGGCCATGGCCACGCCGTCGGCCGGGGCTGCGGGCACCAGGATCACCCGCGCCTTGCCCGCCTTCCAGCCGAGTTCCGTCAGACAGTCCCAGGCCGCATCCCAGTTGCGGCCGAAGTGGGCGGGAAAGGCCAGGCTCACCGCCAGGGCATCCAGCAGCGTTTCACGATTCCAGCGCCAGGGCGCGGGCAGGCAGTGCCAGCAAAGACCATCGGATTCTCCGAGACCCTGGGCCTGCGATAACGCCACACGATAGATACCGCCATGGACGGGGTTGGCCAAAAAAAGCGACAGCGCCTCTCCGGAGGATCTCAAGGTCATCGACGATCCTCCAGCACCCGGAATGAGGCGTAGTGATCATCGGTATAGTAGAAGATTTCCGGCGGGTTTCCGCCGGTGACGATGCGACGAGCGCCTCGGTGGGACAGCCCCGGGGTCTCGACGGTGTACTCGCGGTAGTAGCCCCGGGGGCGCTGGGGCAACAGCCGCTCGCGATTATGAAAGGTCGTGGCGTCCTGAGCATGCGGAAAGGGCCCACCCCGCTCGATCAACCGCAGCGTTTCATCAACCTGGATCTGGCCCGAAGGGCGCTGTTCAACGGGGGCAGGCTCCCCGGACCCGGATCCGAACCATGACCCCAGCTCCTCGAACTGGGAGAAGCCTAGCAGGGCCACTAAAGCGATCAGCAGTATCTTCTTCATGGTCTTCTCGAGGCAGATAAACAGGTGTTAGCCATCATGCCGTGAGACGTTGACGCCCACCAGCCGCAGATGACGCTGACCGCTGGATCGCGCTATGGTGAAAAGCGGCGCTAGGCCACCCGTTGACTCCGATAACGCAAGGACACTGCCATGCCCATCGCTATTACCCTGCACGTGCTCGCCTCCGTCCTCTGGGTGGGCGGGATGTTCTTCGCCTGGATGGTACTGCGGCCAGTGGCGGCCGGTCTGCTTGAGCCGCCGGCTCGTCTGGCGCTGTGGCGCGGCGTCTTCGCCGGCTTCTTCCCCTGGGTATGGGCGTCCGTGGGAGTGCTGCTGGTCACCGGGCTGTGGATGCTGTTCGCGGTGTTCGGTGGCATGGCCGGAGCGCGCTGGCACATCCACCTGATGCTGCTGTTGGGCCTGGCGATGATGGCGATTTTCCTGCACCTCTGGTTTGCCCCCTATCGCCGGCTGTGCCGCGCGGTAGATGACGCCGACTGGCCCGAGGGCGGTCGCCAGCTCGGCCAGATACGCCGAATGATCGGGCTGAACCTGATTCTCGGTCTGCTCACCGTCGCCATCGCCAGCGGCGGACGCTATATGTGAAGGGCGGCGTCATGCAGAGCATCGTCCCCACCGCAGTCGACTGTCAGAAAAATGTCATCTTATGGATTCGTGAAACTGCTAATGTACTGCAGCAACGTGCCTACCTGAAGGCAATGCGGTAAACGGGGAAGAATTGGGGGGAGGCACGCCATGCGAATGTTGGCGCTTTACAGCATCAAGGGCGGGGTCGGCAAGACCGCCTCGGCGGTGAATCTTGCCGCCGAAGCCGCCGCGGCTGGATGGCGAGTTCTGCTGTGGGACCTCGATCCCCAAGCGGCCACCACTTTCTACCTTCGCGCCAAGCCGAAGGTTCGTGGCGGTATAGAACGGCTGGTCAAGGGTGATGCCGCTTTCCACAAGGTGATCCGGGCCACCGAGATCGAACGCCTCGACCTGCTCCCCGCCGCGCTGGCCTCACGGGATCTTGATCACCTGCTGGCCGCCCAGCGCGAGAATCAGCTGCGACGAATCCTCAAGCCGATTCGCGACGACTACGACCTGGTCATCCTGGACTGCCCGCCCAGCCTCTCGACCCTTTCAGAGAGCGTGTTCGCCAGCGTCGATGCCCTGCTGGTGCCCATCGTGCCCACGGTGCTCTCGGTACGCACCCTGGAACAGCTGCGCGACTTCCTGGATGAGCGCGATATCCCCTGCCAGGTATGGCCCTTCGTGACCCTGGCGGACCGACGTCGCACCCTGCACCGAGAAACCATTGCCGCGCTGCCGGAACGCTGGCCCCTGCGACTCTCCACGTCCATTCCCAGCGCCAGCGTGGTGGAGCGCATGGGGGTGGAGCGCGCTCCGCTACGCCAGTTTGCCCCCGCGACCCCAGCGGCCCGAGCCTACCGGGCACTGTGGCAGGAGATCGCCCAGCGCCTGGAATAGCCCCTGGAATAGCCCCTGGAATAGCCCCTGGAATAGCACCTGGAATAGCACCTGGAATAGCGCTTGGAAGAGCCCCCGGAATCGCCGCTCGGCGCAGCCCTCAAATCGCACCGCCGCAGGCCACCCCGCTGGCCCAGGCCCACTGGAAGTTATGCCCGCCGAGCTCGCCGGTAACGTCGAGCACCTCGCCAATGAAACGCAGCTGGGGCAAGCCCTCCACCGCAAAGGTCTTCGACGACACTGCCCGGGTGTCAACCCCGCCCATGGTCACTTCGGCCGTGCGCCAGCCCTCGGTGCCCGCCGGTTTGATTCGCCAGTCACCGAGATGAGCCGCCCAGGCGGCCAGCTCGGCGTTTCCCCGTTCGGCGAGCACGCCGTCTCCGCCGTGCCACTCGACCAGCGCCTGGGCCAGACGCCTGGGCAACTGCTCGGCCAGCCAGCTGGAGAGCTGGCGTTTGGGGGTCTCCCGGCGGGCGATGCTCAGCGCTTCCAAAGCATCTATCCCCGGCAGCAGGTCGATGGCCAGTTCGTCGCCCGGCTCCCAGACGCTTGAGATCTGCAGCATCCCCGGCCCCGACAGCCCGCGGTGGGTGAAGAGCAGGGGCTCTCGGTAGTGGCCGCGGGGCTCCCCGGCACGTAGAGCACGCACGGAAACATCGCAGGCCACCCCGGCCAGGGCCTCGGCCCGCGCTTTCCACCGAGAGGTCAGGGTGAAAGGCACCAGCGCCGGGCGTGTTTCGGTCACGGAGAGCCCAAACTGACGGGCAATATCGTAGCCAAAGCCGGTGGCGCCCATGCTGGGAATAGAGAGCCCGCCGGTCGCCACCACCAGGGCACCGCAGTCGATGGCGCCCGACGAGGTCACCAACCGCATGCCCTCGCCGTGGCGCTCGATGCGCTCCACGGAGGTCTTGAGTCGCAGCTCCACTCCGGCCCATTCGCATTCGGTGAGCAGCACCCGCACGATCTCCTTGGCCGAATCCGCGCAGAACAGCTGCCCCGGGGTCTTCTCCACGTAGTCGACGCCGTGGCGCTCCACCAGCTCAACGAAGTGCTCCGGACGGTAGCGCTTCAGCGCCGAGATGCAGAAGTGGGGATTATCCGAAAAGAAATTGGCCGGCGCGGAATTCAGATGGGTGAAGTTGCAGCGCCCCCCGCCGGACATCAGGATCTTGCGACCGGCACGATTGGCATGGTCGATCACCAAGACCCGCCGCCCTGCGTAACCCGCCGTCAGGGCGCACATCAGCCCGGCGGCACCCGCTCCAACGATCACCGCATCATAAGTCATGGTCACTCCCGGCCGCGTCTCAAGGAGGCGCATTCTAGCAGGCCAGCGACATCCTGTTGATGAGCGCCGCGTTGCCGGCCTGATACATAAGGCCGGGTTAACAGCGATGGAACCAATGTACAATTCTTGTACACTAACCGGCGTCAGCCAGTCGATTGTGAATTATTGTCACAGTGTCGACGGGTATAGTGGCTAGCCTGTAAAGGACTCGGCCGCGGGCATGACGCCCACCGATGCTGTGTCATCTTCTCCCGGCCATTCAACCAAGAGCTCCCATGACCGTCTCATCGCCGTTCTTCCGCCGTATGTTCCCCCGAGCGCTCTCCGCCCTGCTGGCGATGATCATCGTGCTGCATGTCGCCTCGACTACTGCCGGCGCTCAGCAAACGACGGCAGTGATTGGCGCTCGGGTGAGCCTGGAACCCTGGTCCGACCCGCTGGAGGCGCTGGGCACCCTGCGCGCCGATGAGAGCGTGACGCTGTCCGCTACCGTCACCGACACCGTTGTCGAGGTCAATTTCCGCGACGGTCAGATCGTCGAAGCTGGTCGGCTGTTGGTACGCCTGCAGGATGACGAGCAGCAGGCCCAGCTGCGCGCCGCCCAGGCTCAGCGCGACGAGCGCCGCGCCACGGTGAACCGCCTAGCCCAGCTGCAGACTCGCAATCTCGCCCCGCGAGCCGACGTGGAAGATGCCCAGGCACGGCTGCGCCAGGTCGAGGCGGAAATCCAGGGGCTGGAGGCGCGGCTGCGCAACTACCAAGTGCGCGCCCCCTTCGATGGCGTAGTGGGCTTTCGCAACATCAGCGTGGGCAGCCTGGTCACACCGGGCACCGAGCTCGTGACGCTGGATAAGGTCGATGTGGTAAAGCTCGACTTCAACGTACCAGAGGTGTTTCTGGGGATTCTCGAGCCTGGGCTGCCCCTGGTGGCACGCAGCGTGGCGTTTCCCGACGAGCGTTTTGAAGGGCAGGTGGAAAATGTTGGCAGCCGAGTCGACCCGGTCAGCCGAAGTGCCACGGTGCGTGCAGAGCTGCCCAACCCAGAACTGCGCCTGCGCCCCGGCATGCTGATGGAGGTCGTTGTTCAGCGCAGCCAGCGCCAGGCCGTGGTGGTACCGGAGGCCGCCCTTGTCCCCAGCGGTGGCCGCCAGTTCGTGCTAGTGGTCGACGAGCAGAACGAAAACCGCATAGAGCGCCGCGAGGTGCAGGTGGGCGAGCGGCGTACCGGCCAGGCGGAAATTCTTGAAGGGCTCGAGGCCGGAGAGCTGCTGGTGGCCCACGGCGTTCAGCGGGTCCGCGAGGGCGACAATGTGCGCCTGCTCGGGATCACCGACGACACCACCTCGGTGAGCGAGATCCTCGCGGCGTCACGCGAGGATCGTGGCTGATGCGTCTCTCCGATCTATCTGTCCAGCGGCCAGTACTGGCCACCGTACTGGCGCTGCTGATTGTCGCCTTTGGTCTGTTGGCCATGCAGCGCCTGCCGCTGCAGGAGTACCCGTCCATCGATCCGCCGGTGGTCAGCATCGATACTCGCTATCCCGGGGCTTCCGCCAGCGTGGTGGAAACACGCATCACCCAGCTGCTGGAGGATCGTATTGCCGGGGTGGAAGGCATAGAACTGATCACCTCCTCCAGCGAGGATGGCCGCTCGCGAATCAACGTCGAATTTCGACTCGACATGAACATCGACGCTGCCGCCAACGACATCCGCGATCGGATCTCAGGAGCCCTGCGCAACCTTCCCGACGAGGCCGACCCGCCCGAGGTTCAGAAGGCCGATTCCAGTGAAGATGTGGTGGTGTGGCTTGCGCTTTCCGGCGACGGCTACAGCATTCCTGAATTGACCGACTATGCCGACCGCTACCTGGTCGATGGCTTCTCGGTGCTGCCTGGCGTGTCTCGGGTACGCATCGGTGGAGGCAACGAATATGCCATGCGGGTGTGGGTCGATCGCAATGCCCTGGCCGCACGCAATCTCACGGTGAGCGACGTGGAGAGCGCTCTGCGTGCTGAAAACGTGGAGCTGCCCGCCGGCGCCATCGAGTCTAGCGAGCGCCAGTTTATCGTGCGACTGCCACGGAGTTTCAACCAGCCGGACGATTTCGACCGCCTCGCCCTCACCCAGGGGGAAGACGGGTATCTGGTGCGGCTGTCCGACGTGGCCCGAGTAGAGATCGGGTCGGTGGAAGACCGCTCCGTCTTTCGAGCCAACGGCGTGCCCATGGTGGGGTTGGGCATCATGAAACAGTCCACCGCCAACGTGCTGGAGGTCTCGCGTGGGGTCCAGAAGGAACTTGAGCGCGTCCAGTCGAGCCTGCCTGAGGACATGACGCTGAGCCTCAACTATGACGCCTCGGTGTTCGTGGCCGGTGCGATCAAGCAGGTTGTGCTGACGCTGTTTATCGCCATGGGCCTGGTGGTGGTGGTGATCTTCATGTTTCTGGGGAACGTGCGCACCACCCTGATCCCCGCAGTGACCGTGCCGGTAGCGATTATCGGCGCCTTCATGGCCCTGGCGCTGATGGGCTTCTCTATCAATTTGCTGACCCTGCTTGCCCTGGTGCTGGCCATCGGCCTGATCGTCGACGATGCCATTGTGGTGCTGGAGAATATCCACCGGCGCATGCACGACTACGGCGAGACGCCCCTGGTCGCAGCCTTCAAGGGGACCCGCCAGATCGCCTTCGCGGTGATCGCCACTACCCTGGTACTGGTCGCCGTGTTTATACCGCTGGCGTTCCTGCAGGGCAACGTGGGCCGTCTGTTCTCGGAATTCGCCCTGACCATGGCCGCCGCGGTGGCTATCTCCAGCGTTCTGGCGTTATCGCTGACGCCAATGATGGCCTCCAAGATCCTCAAGCCGAGCATGAACGACAGCCGCATCGCCCGAGCCGTGCAGTGGCAGCTGGAGCTCACCCAGCGCCTTTATCGCACCCTGCTGATCTGGGTGCTCAAGGCGCGCCTGGCGGTGCTGGCGGTATTCGTGGCGCTGATCGCCGCCACCGTATGGCTGGCCGGGCTGCTGCCCAGTGAATACACCCCACAGGAGGACCGAGGAAGCTTCATCATCCTGGTCAACGGCCCTGAAGGCGCCACCTTCGACTACATCATGGATTATATGAACGAGATCGAGGCGCGCCTGCAGCCCATGTTGGAGAGTGGCGACATGGAGCGCGTGCTGATCCGCGCGCCGCGAGGCTTCGGCAACATCGAGAACTTCAACAACGGCTTCGGCATTATTGGCCTCTCCGACTGGGGGCAGCGCCGCGACGCCTGGGCGATCATGAGCGATGTGCGTCGCGAACTTGCTGGGCTGCCCGGCGTGCAGGCCTTCCCGGTGATGCGCCAAGGCTTCGGTCAGCGCATCAGCAAGCCCGTGGAGTTCGTGCTGGGCGGCGGCACCTATGAGGAGCTCGCCGAGTGGCGCGACACCCTGATGGCCCATGTCCGCGAGGACAATCCGCGGCTGATCGGCTTGGACAGCGACTACCGCGAGACCCAGCCCCAACTGCGGGTCGACATCGATTACGAGCGAGCCGCCTCGCTGGGCGTTACCGTCACCGAGATCGGCCGCACTCTTGAGGTTCTGTTGGGAGGCCGCAACGTCACCCGCTATATTGACAACGGCCAGGAGTACGACGTCATCGTCGAGGGCGAGCGCGGCAGCCAGTCGAGCCCGAGGGCGCTGGACAACATCCAGGTGCGCTCGTCACGCACCGGCGAGTTGATACCCCTGGCCAGCCTGGTGTCCTTCACTGACTTCGCCGGTGCCAGCACTCTCAACCGCTTCAACCGTATCCGTTCAATCACCCTCGAGGCCAACCTGGCCGATGGCTACTCCCTGGGCGAGGCACTGGAGTATCTGGAGGCGGCCGCTGCCGAGCTGCTGCCAGCCCAGGTACAGACCGATGTCAGCGGTGCCTCACGGGACTTCGAGCGGGCCAGCGGCGCCACCACCTTCCTGCTGATCCTTGGCGCCCTGGTGGTATTCCTGGTGCTGGCCGCCCAGTTCGAAAGCTTCATCCACCCCTTCGTGATAATGCTCACCGTACCGCTCGCCATGAGCGGCGCCATGCTGGGACTCTTCGTCACCGGTCAATCGCTGAACATCTACAGCCAGGTGGGGCTGGTCATGCTGATTGGCCTGGCGTCCAAGAACGGCATCCTGATCGTGGAGTTCGCCAACCAATTACGCGACGAGGGCCTGGCCTTCCACGATGCCTTGATGGACGCCGCGGTGACCCGCCTGAGGCCAATTCTGATGACCGCGGTGACCACCATGGCCGGCTCCATCCCGCTGATCGTCTCGACAGGTGCCGGCGCCGAGTCGCGCATGGTAATCGGCACCGTGATACTCGCAGGCGTCGCCGCCGCCACCCTATTCACCCTCTTTGTGGTACCGGTCGCCTACGACCTGCTGGCCCGCCACACCGGTTCGCCCGGTGACGTCAAGCGACGTCTTGAAGAGGAGATGGAGGCGAGTGAAGCCCGCTACTGATGCCAGCATTCGGACCTGAAGCACCGTTTCGGCCATAACGTCGGCGTCCATCCACCCGCCAGAAACCAACAGGGCCACCCCATGGGGTGGCCCTGTCAGCTAAGTGGCTGGCCTGGCTCAGCAGTCGCTGAGTCGCTCGCCTTCGACAACGGTGTCCATCTGCATTTCACCCATGGGCGACTGGACCTGGACGTTAACATTGCCCTGCCCTCTTCGCGGCAGATCATCCGGTAGTCGATGCCATCGGCAGAGACGTTGTGTTCAAGAAGCTCGCAGCCCTCCTCCACCTCGAGAAACTGGAAGCCGGAATCTTCCAGGTCACCCTGGGCGATGCACTCCTGGTGGGTATCGGTCTGGTCGGGAATCGGTACCTCGCCGGTGACGGAAGTCGTGCTGGTGAACTCCCATAGCCCCGGCACGATATTCGGGGCATCGGCTGTGGCGGTCAGTGGCAAGGCCAACGCAGCGGCGATGAACAAAGAACGTAACGACATGGAGTGTCTCCAAACGGTGAATGATATGCCTCTCCTTCGGCATTCATTCAGCTTACCGCCAATCAGCACGGGGCCCAACCGCCCAGGCCCCAGTTAGATTGGATTGTCGAGCACTCATCAAGCCCCCAACCCAGCCAGAATAACGACACTAAGGACAACACCGAGCAGCAGCAAGGTTTCCAACACCATCAGGATAACCGGCCTCCACCCTACTACCGCAAGCTTCTGAAAGGATGTCTTGATCCCCAAGGCCGCAATGGCTGTTACCAGGCACCAGCGAGACAGAGTCGTCATTGCATCGTTCATCGGCTGCGGAATAGCTCCAAGGCTGTTCACCAGGACAAGAAGTACGAAGCCCACCAGGAAACCGGGTAACAAGGGCATCCGGGCTGTTTCACCCGCTTCTTGACGCGACTTGCGAAAAAGCCACATGAATACCATGACGACCGGCACCAGCATGGCAACGCGCACCAGCTTGACCAGCGTGGACACGTCACCAGTCTCCTCCGAAATCATGTAACCAGCACCCACCACCTGGGCGACATCATGGATAGTGCCGCCGAGGAAAATGCCTATCTGGGTATCAGACAGCGAGAGAACGCCAGCAATCAGCGGGTATAGCACCATCGCCATGGTCGACAGGGTGGTAACACCCACCACTGTCAGGATCGTATTTCGCTCGCTGGTTTGATTACGCGGCATCACCGCGGAAAGCGCCAAGGCCGCGGAAGCGCCGCAAATTGCGACAGCGCCGCCGGTCAATAGCCCTAATTCTCGCGTCAGGCCCAGCGCCTTTGAAAGCAGCCCCCCCAGGATGATGATCAACACAACAGACCCTACCACCATCATCACTGGGCCGAGACCCAACCCACCCACCTGCTCGAAGGTCATGCGCGCGCCCAGTAACGCCACCCCCAGCCGAAGCACGGTGCGAGAGGCGAACTCGATACCCTCTCGGCAGCGACCCTCTTCACTGAGAAAATGCAGCGACATACCAAACAGCAGCGCATACAGGAGGGTAGGACCACCGTAATGGTCGGCAATAAAAGTCGTCGCAAGCGCAATAGTCACGCACACAAGAAGGCCACGACCAACGGCACGATAGTGTCCAAGCGATCCACGAAAGTACGTTCGCACAGCGGCAAACGGGACGGCATTGGTACGTGATTTCATCGGAAGGTCTCCAGTTGCTTCCCGTCAATCGCGTAAAAGCGACCATGGATCGAAAGTCGCCGAACCATGAAAATATCCGAAAAATGGAAAAGCATAGCTTAATTTACTTAAAGTGGCATGGTCTTGACGGCGCCTCGCGCTTATTGGCTATTTGAGTGCAGTTGCTGTATCAAATCACGAGACGAACGAGAAATTCGATAAATTATTTACCCATTTCCTTAAGTGAACCACAATCCCAGCTCCTTTAATTAGAAACCAAATGTGAAAGAGCCATCGCGAGCGACAACATTTTAGCTTCATTATTCGCGGAGCATGTTATTTGCAAACCAACCGGCATACTTCCCGGAAGCCTTGAGAGTGGAATTGTCATTGCGCACATATCGTAAACGTTTGCAGCGCGTGTATAGCTCAAACTCCGAGCAACGAAATCGGACGCATTCAAAACATTTTCATTTACTTCACAGACTGGCCGTGGTGTTAATGGAACAGTTGGCCCGATAATTCCATCCAGTCCCTGCATACGATCACGGGCAGCCGAGGCCAGTTTTTCCTGGATGCGTTTTAGGCGAATAAACTCAGTAGCCGGCATAGCCAAGGCTCCTTCAAGCCGCTTAACCGCAACCGGATCAATTTCATGACTATGATCCTGAAAACGTCTATGGCCGAGTGTCGCCAGAAGATAGGCGGGTACCATACCCGCAAAAATCGCCTTGATATCACGTTGCTCCTGTTCGGTTGGCCATGACACTGATACAAGTTTAACGCCGGCTACCGAGAGGTCCTGAAGAGCAGATCGGTATTGGTCGGCGACGTCGTCATCCATGG
>JAIVHL010000128.1:37446-52533 GCA_020201075.1 Halomonas sp.
CACCCCCGCCGGTTCGGGCGCGGGCGCCACGGTATTCCCTGTCAGCGCCGAGTAAGCAGCAGACGCATCTGAAACAGTGCCAGTCAGCAGGCCAACCGTATCCAGTGGAGGGCAAAGTGGAAAGATGCCGTCAAGTGGCCAGATGCCGTGGGTCGTTTTAAGCCCCACCACACCGCATAGCGCTGCAGGTTGCCTGACTGAACCTCCCGTATCTGATCCGATGGCAAATCCGCATAGCCCAGCTGCCACTGCCACCGCTGAACCATGGCTGGAACCACCAGGCGTACGGTGCAAATCCATATCACAGGGATTCCATGGAGTTGGGTGAATTAGGTTCTGTGCACCCGCCGCAAATTCAATGGTTCGCGTCTTACCGATAATCACACAGCCGGCTTTTCTAAGCGATTGGATAAAACTTCCTTCGGAACCGATACAGTCTGACAAATCAAGATTTGAACCCGATCTTGTCGGCATTCCTGATACTGCGAAAAGATCCTTCACGGCAACTGGAATGCCCATCAGGGGTCCAAGATCAATACCGACGGAAAGCATCAGATCAACGGCTTCAGCCGTCTTGAGGGACTGATCCCGGGCAACATGACTGTAAGCTTCAAGCTTTGGATTCAGAGCGTCAATCCGAGCTAGGTAGGTCTCAGTTACTTCTCGCGCAGATACTTGTCCCAAGCGCAAACGTCTAGCGAAATCCACTAGACCGCTTTGCAAGGGATCCGCCGGTAAAGTTGTCATCCCATTTCTCTTTTTGGTTATGTTTATCGGTAAAATCTAGCGACCCAGCAACAAAAGACTTAACTGCGGCACAAACGCCAGTATAAGGAGGGCGAAGATCAATGCACCCAAGAATGGTAACACCGCAACACTGAGCCGCTCGATACTAACATTGGCAATACTACAGCCAACGAAAAGATTCACACCTACAGGGGGTGTCAGGAAACCGATAGCCACACTGACAATCATAACAATTCCAAAGTGAATCGGATCGAAACCCGCTTGTTTTGCAACGGGCAGGAGCAAAGGTGTTAATATAAGAATATTAGCCAGTGCGTCCATGAAAGTCCCTAGTATCAGCATCATCGCAATAATTAGAAGCATCAGAACATATTTGTTATCAGAAATCCCCGTCAGAATATTGACAATTTGATTGGGAACATTATTAAAGAGAAGGATTTGACCCAACGCCGACGCTGTGGCAATGAGCAGAAAAATGGTAGCCGTGGTGAGTGCCGTGCCACGCAGCACTTGCCAGAATTTTTTCAAGCTTAAAGACCGGAGGAGAATGCTTTCAGCAAGAAGCGCATAGGCCACTGCAACGACGCCTGCCTCTGTCGGCGTCATAATACCGCCATAAATACCGCCGAGCACAATCACTGGCACCATAAGCGCATGAATGGCTCTCCTGAATGCTCGAGCCGTCTCTATGATCGGAGGTCGAACCCCCTTGACTCCATGTCCCTGGTAGCGCGCTAGCATATAGGAAGTGATCATCAGAACGCTTGCAACGAAGATGCCAGGCAAAACACCTGCAATGAAGAGATCTCCGACTGATACCCCTGCCGTGGTACCGTAAATAATCAATGGAATACTAGGCGGAATCATCACACCAAGGCAACCAGCAGACGTGCTTACAGCTGCTGCGTAAGAGCCACTGTAACCCTCTTTTTTCATCGTGGGTATCATAACACCACCCACAGCTGCGACTGTCGCAGGAGATGATCCACTTAGGGCTCCGAAAAACAAGCTAGTTAACACGGACACCTGGGCCAGACCACCAGTAATATGACCAACAAGACATCGCGACAATTCAAGCAACCGCATCGCCATGCTACCCTTTTGCATGATTTCACCGGCCATGATAAAAAAAGGGACCGCGAGAAGAGGAAAAGAATCAAGCGATGTAATCAGCCGCTGAGCTAGAAATGTTGCCGGCATATTACTATGAATCATGCCGGCGATAACCGCCATACCCAGTGCAACGCCAATTGGCACACTTAACACCAGAAGGACCAGCAAAGTTATTGCAATAAGAATAATTGTTGAGTCCATACAGCTCCCCTAAGGTGTTTTATCGATGATATTCGAGCCAGGCAATTGCCCCTTGACTCCGACTATCCACAGGCGCTGCAACATGCGTAAGCCCATGAGCGTCATCCCCACAGGCAAGGCGAGATAGACCCAGTAAACGCTCACACCCAGCGACTGTGTACGTTGGCCGGTCCGCTCAAGAAAATTCAGCATTTCGATTCCCCAAACGACGCAGAAACCGCAAAATATAATCGTGATAATATAGGATATTGATATGACAATTCTTCTGGCACTTTCGCTCAATAGCGATCTAATAAAGGTAACTTCCAGATGACGATCTTCTTTTGCGGCAAAACTACAACCAATATATACTGCCCATATAAGCAGGTATCTACTCAATTCTTCAGACCATACAAGCGAACTACCAAGCACATAGCGAGAAAAGACCTGCATGCTGATTAGTACAACCATGACAGAAAGGCTAAAAGATGCCAAAACTTCTTCTACTCGATTGATAATACTAAAAAAAGTCATGTTTTACTTCCATAAGCACAAGTGCTTCAGGAGTGCGGCGGACGCAAGTCGTCCGCCGCCGTTATTTAATTTTTTTAATCGGACATGGTAGCGCGGGCACGCTCAATGAGATCACTACCGATAACATCCTCGAACTCATTGTAAACACCCTCTGTGGCGGTTGCCCAGTTGGCGCGTTCCGCTTCTCCGAGTTCCACGATATTAACTCCGGCTTCTTCCATTTTTTCTAGAATCATTTCCTCGTTCTGCCGTATTAATTCACGCTGGTAAAGCTTCATTTCGGCGAAGGCTTCCGTAACCAAAATCTGCTCACTAGTACTCAGCGATTCATAGAAAGTCTGGCTGATCATTACCAGGTGCGGACTGTACAGGCTCCTGACCAAGGTCAAGTTTTGGTTTACTTCGTGGAAATTATTGAACCAGGCGAGATTCAAGTCGATATCGATACCGTCAACTGTGCCCTGTTGCAAGGCCGTGTAGACCTCGTTCCAAGAAATCGGCGTGGGGTTCATTCCCAGGGACTCAAGAGTCGCAATATGAGCGCTGCTAGGCGTTGAACGAATTTTCAGGCCCGCCGCATCCTCTATGGTTTCAACTGACCTCCGGTTGTTGAAAATGTGCCGAAACCCGATGTCAATGTAGCCCAGGCCAATGATACCCGTTTCCACTAGCGCTTGGGCGGCGGTCCGCCCAATGGGCCCATCCGTTATAAGATCAGCCGCTTCGTAACTCGGAAATAGGAAGGGCATGTCGAAGATGAGAAAGTCATCGGAAAATGGAGCAAGGTTAGGCGTTGACGCTGACCCCATTTGGAGCATACCCGTCTGAAGTCCCTGTACCACGCTATCGAAATTTCCAAATTGACTACTATGATAAACATCAACAGAAAATTCACCGTCGCTACGACTCTCTATCAATTCTTCAAAGTAGCTGAATGCTTGACCCATGGGGTGATCAGGCACATTGGGGTGGGCAATTTTAATCACGGTTTGGGCGCTGACAGGCAGCGCCGCAAAGCCTAGCATTCCAATAATCGCCGACGCCATGACGCGATGTGTATTTTTGTTAATCTTTCTCATTTTAGCACCTCTATTAATTTATTATTACTAATAAAATCTATATTTATATAAATTTTCTATTAGTGTCGATACAACCGTCCACATCAGGATACTTTCAATCTTGCTTACCATCATGGACATTCGTTACAGTGGGTTAATCTTCTGCAACTTGACATTGCAATTTGCATGCCGTTTTTTAACACATTGATTTACTGTGGTAATTTCAAGAGACGCTTCGGTTTTACCATCATGCTGCACCTTTATTGTGCATCATATGGAAAGAATGATCATATCCTCGCCTTGTTCATGATCTATTCTGGATAAAACGTTGACCACGGTTAACACTACTACTCACAACTCAAGATGTATCACGTTTTTCCAAAGCAATTTTTACACATGCCTGATCCAATCAGCGCCAGAAAACTTATCATGACGCCTGATAGTCGGAGAAACCGAAAGCATCCGGATAGCCGAACAGCGCCACGCTGCCGCCGGTGTGAAGGAACACGATATTCTGCCCTTCCTTGAAATGCCTCTTGCGGATCAGATCGATCAGACCCGCCATCCCTTTACCGGAGTAGACAGGGTCGAGCAGGATGCCCTCGTGACGGGCCAGGAGCGTGACAGCTTCGACCATGCTGTCTGTCGGGATGCCATAGCCACCGCCAACATAATCGCAGTTGGCTACTACATCTTCGCGCGCCACGACTCCCGCCAGCCCAAGTTTGGCTTCCGTTTTCTGGGCCAGTGCGAATACGTTAGCCTCCTGCTTGTCCTTGGGAGCGCGGACGCCGACCCCAAGCACCGGGATACCCGAATTGCAGGCGGCCAGTCCGGTCACCAGCCCGGCCTGAGTCCCTGCGCTTCCGGTTGCATGCACCAGGTGGTCGATCAGCAAACCCATATCATTGGCTTGAGCCAACAATTCCAGAGCAGCATTCACATACCCCAGAGCGCCAATCTCGTTGGAGCCGCCACCGGGAATGATGTAGGGCGTTTTCCCCTCGCCCTTAAGTCGATCAGCCAGGGTTTCCATTTCGGCAGCCATGTCGGCACCGCCGGGGCGTTTGCTGACAGTGGCTCCATGCAGCTGGTCCAGAAAGACATTACCGTTGTAGTTGTAGGCAGGGTCATGGCTGCCTGTGCGGTCCTCAAGCAGGATGTGGCATTCCAGCCCCAGCTTGCAGGCCGCTGCCACGGTCTGTCGGGCATGGTTAGATTGGGTCGCTCCTTGAGTGATGATCGTGTCTGCCCCTTTTTCGAGCGCATCGGCCATCAGAAATTCGAGCTTGCGAGTCTTGTTGCCGCCCGTGGAAAGTCCCGTGCAATCGTCGCGTTTGATCCAAAGGCGCGGCCCACCCAGCACACGACTGAGGTTGTCCATGGGTTCAAGCGGAGTCGACATGTGGCCGAGTCGAACACGGGGAAAGCGGGAAAGATGCATGCTGGCCTCCAGGCGATTAGTTTTTTGCATGAGCGTGCTCTCAGTATTCGGCCTGCGTGGAAGGTGTTAGCGATCTGCTTCCAGTGCCTTTCGAGCTACTCCATCGACAATAGTGCCTATCGGATCGCCCCGACTAATGCCAAGATACTGTCAAACGGTTAATTTTTTGCATACGCAGACGATATTAATGCTTTTACACCGAATGACAGGTTTAAATAATGAAAATTGAATGGATAGAGGATTTTCTTTCACTTATCGAAGCGGGTACCTTCTCTCAAGCGGCGGAACGGCGCCATGTCACACAGCCCGCGTTCTCAAGGCGTATCCGGCAGTTGGAGGACTGGCTGGGTGTTAAGTTGATCGATCGTCACTCATCACGTTTGGCCCTCTTACCCCATGCTCAGGCCTATGAAGCATCGCTCCGAGATTGGCTGGCACACCTGTATGCCCTGAGAGGCCGCATACGCGCTGATGCCGCCCATGGACCACGAGGGATACTCACCACCCAGCACACCTTGACTGTGAGCTACCTGCCTCGACTGCTTCGATACTTTCGCCAACATGCCCCAAAGGCCCGGTTGCAGGTGAGATCATCGGACCGAAGCGACTGCATCCGCGACTTCCAGCGCGGGGACGCTGACCTCTTGCTGTGCAGCGAATTGGAAGGGGCTCCCCTGTTGGTCGATCGTTCAGACGTCCAGCGGCTGCAACTGGGGACCGAGCAACTTGTGCCGGTGTGCGCAGCCGATCAGTTTGGCCAACCAATTTTTGATCTCGATAGCCAGATCCGCCTGCCAGTGATTGGATATGACCCCAGCAGTTTTCTGGGTGGGGTATTGTCTTCCCCCTACCTGCTGGATCTGCAACGCCATTACGATGTCGAGTTGGTTTGTGAAACATCCTTCACAATCGGGATACGCGAGTTGACACTGGCAGGCTTGGGGATTGGCTGGCTGCCGCAAGGCCTGATCGAGTCGCACCTTGAAGCGGGAAACCTGGTATCTCTTGCAGACCGATTCGGAGGGCCCATGTTAGTGGTTGCGTGCTACCGCCAACCCCACGTGGGTGCGGCATCAGTAGATACCCTTTGGAAGTTGTTACATGATCAACCACTGATCATATGACCCATGACGGATCAGATGATCTGACACTAATGGCCGCCGTAGACAACATATGGAAGGCCACCAGACCCAACCAAACCACCGCGCGGAACCTTGTTTCCGTGCCTACGGAGTAAAAATGATGAGCCATGGTATTCGTCGTATCCTGTGCTGCGTGGGACTGAGAAACGACTGCGATTCGGTACTGACGCAAGCCGTGATGCTGGCAGTAGCAACTGATGCGAAGCTTCACGTTTTGCATGTGGTCAAGTCCCTGTCCGACGATGTTGTGAACACGCTCAGGGAGAGCATCCCGGATCGGGGAATTATAAAGACGCTAGGGGAACGCCGACTCGAAGAGGCCAGCGCGATGCTTGATGAACAGATCAAGGACTTTTGGTCACGACACCCCGATCTGCGCGACGCGATTGGCGAGGATGAAGTGACGCGCAGTGTGATGGAAGGCTACCCCGCTCTGGTAATCACGGACTTCGCACAGCGCAGCAGCAGCGATATGATCGTGCTAGCGGCCAATAAACGAAGCTTCTCTGCTACCTATGCCGGCAAGATTACCAAGGGCGTGATCAAGCGTGCGCGCGTTCCAGTGGTGGTTGTGCCACCCTCTCATCACTGATACCTCTACTCTATTCTTGAAGCAAACGTCGTTACCCTTGGGCTCCGTGGCTTATCACGATCAGCAACGTGAAAACTCTGAATTCGAGCTCTCTCCAACTGGCAGTCGTCCCGGCGGCGCACTATCGTTGAATCAACGGGTCCGCCAATCGGTTGTTACGACCCACAAGGGGGTGTGGCATGAGCGACGCTTACGACGAGGTGGATTTCCTGCCGCAGCAGGATCGTATTCTGCGACGAGGAGATACCGGGGACGAGGTATTGGCGCTGCAGCGGCGGTTGGGCACTGCCGGCTTCCCACTGACGCTGGATGGCCAGTTCGGTCCGGCAACGGAGCGCGCCTTGCGGTCTTTCCAGAACAGAGCGGGGCTGGTGATGGATGGCCTGGCAGGACCCAAGACCGACCACATGCTTCGCCAGCTTAATAACGAACAGGAGCGTCACAGGCCCCCTGCCGTCGATGAGACGCATCGCCAGCCATTGACCGATGATGGAACAAATAATGAGCAACCTGCCAGCGAGCGGCGGCTGCTGGGCCAGCAGGATCTAGTCTGGGCCGCGGAAGAACTGAGGGTGCCGGTGGCGGCGATCATGGCGGTGAACATATCATGGCGCGTCGACTCCGGCACCATGGCATCGATCCCGCTCCTCATATCGCCAGCGACCCCGATCTGGTCAACACTTCCGCGGGTGGCTATCGTGGGGGCATTCGAGAATATGGGCGACTGGAACGGGCTCAGCAGATTCACCACGACAGCGCGCTGGAATCGGCTTCATGGGGTCTTTTTCAGATCATGGGATTTCACTGGCAGCATCTGGATTACGACAGCGCTCGTCACTATGCAGAGTGCATGCACCGGAGTGAGGGAGAGCATCTGGCCGCGTTCGTGCGCTTCATCCAGAAGGACTCGGTGCTCCTCTCTTCGCTGCGCCATCAGCAGTGGGCCAGGTTTGCGCGACGCTACAACGGCCCCGCCTACGCCAGAAACCGCTACGACGTGAAGATGGCCCAGGCCTTCGACAACCACACCAGGGGGCTGCAGGAGTCTGACCTGCTGGTCTGATTCGACTGAACGTATTTCGACGGAACGTATGTCTCAGGCTCACACCTGCATGGCGCGCTGCAGCTCGCGCAGTCTTGGGCCCAGGTCTTCCGCCAGGGCGGCAATCGCCGGTCTGGCGTAGAAGAAACCCTGCTGACGGGTGATTCCGGCCCTCGCCAGCCAGAGCGCTTCCTCGCGGGTTTCTACCCCTTCGGCAATCAGCTCGAGCTTTAGCTCCCTGGCCAGGCCATGCACCGCCCGCAGCAGTGCCTGGCGGCGTATGTCCTGATCGCAGCCCATCACCAGCTGACGATCGATCTTGAGCTTGTCTGGCTCGAGCTGGGTCAAAAGATCCAGGTTGGCATAGCCGTTGCCGAAATCGTCGAGCGCCGTGGTGAAGCCCATGATGCGGTAGCTGTCGATGATCCGCTTCAGATGGGCCTGATCGGTCACCCTCTCCGTTTCGGTAAACTCGAAGACCAGTCGGTCCGTAGGCCACCCCACCCGCCGGGAGACGTCCAGGGTCGCCTGGATACAAGCCGCAGGCTCATAGACGGCATTGGGCAGGAAATTGATGGAAAGACGCTCCTGCATGTTGAGGGCGCTGGCCATCTCGATCGCCCGAACTCGGCAAGCCTGATCGAACCGATAGAGCAGTTCGCCGGTAACCTGAGAGAGCACGCTCCAGGCGGATTCGCCGTTAGGCCCGCGCACCAGAGCCTCATAGGTCGTGATTTCGGCGGATGCCAAGTCAATGATAGGCTGAAAGGCCATGGTGAACTCAAAGGGCAAATCGCCTTCACAGCGATCGCAGTGACCGTCTGTCCATGTGCAGTGCTTCATTTATCCCTCGCTAATTTCATGCCCACCAGCGCCGGTCGTGTTCTCGCCATCTGAGGGTGACTACATCGTCGTCATTTAACCCGGTCAGCGCGCGAGAATAAAGCGCAAAAGCGCATCAAGCGGCATCGGCCGAGCCAGCAGGAAACCCTGGAAGATATCGCATCCCCAGGCTTCCAGCTGAGCACGCTGCTCTTCGGTCTCGACGCCCTCAGCGACTACCTTGAGCCCCAGGTGGCCGGCCATCGAGATCATTCCCTTTACGATGGCGGCATCATGGGGGTTGGTGGTGACCTCGTTGATGAAACTGCGATCGATCTTCACCTTGCTGATAGGCAGGTGTCGCAGATAGCTGAGGCTGGAGTAGCCGGTACCGAAATCGTCAATGGACACGCTGATTTGCATGGCACGCAGCGCATGCAGTATGTCGATGGCCGATTCGGTGTTGTCCATAAGGATGCCTTCGGTCAACTCCAGTTCGAGTTGCTCTGCCGGCAGCCCCGACTGCTGCAGCACCTGGCGCAAGATAGTCAGGAAGCTAGGTCGATGAAACTGCAGCGGCGACAGATTGACCGCCACCTTCACGCTGCCGCCCCCCTGTTGACCCAGCGCGACCATATCTGTGCAGGCGCGCTCCATCACCCAGCGGCTTAGCGGGATGATCTGTCCGGTGGATTCCGCCAGGGGGATGAACACCTCGGGAGAGACGTAGCCCCGCTGAGGGTGATGCCAGCGCAGCAGGGCCTCGACGCCGGCCAGACTGCCATCGCGGGCCATCAGGGGCTGGTAATGCAGCTCCATCTTGCCAGATGCGATAGCCTCCTGAAGGTCGTTACGCAACGTAACCCGCTCACCCAGCTGCTCGTTAATCTCCTGGGTATACCAGTGATAGGCGTTGCGTCCCTGCTGCTTGGCCTTGTACATGGCCATATCGGCCTGCTGGATCAGTTCACGCGGCTCAATCATGCTCGGATCGCTCAGCGCGATGCCTATGCTGCAGGTCAGGTAGAGCTCATGGCCTTCGATCAGATACGGCCGCGAGATCTCCACCATCAGGCGCTCCACCAGAGCCAGCACCTGCTCTTCCTGAGTGACATCGGTCATCAGCAGCACGAACTCGTCGCCGCCCATGCGCGCCAGGGTATCGCCGGGCCGTACCGCACCCTCCAGCCGCCTGGCTACCTCGCACAGGACATCGTCACCTACCGCATGGCCCAGGGTGTCGTTGATCGGTTTGAAGTCATCGAGATCGACAAACAGCACTGCCAGCCGCTCAGGACGACGGGCAGTGAGCGCCACATCATGCTCGAGACGGTCCTCGAAGAGGCTCCGATTCGCTAGCCCCGTCAGGGCATCGTGGCTGGCGTGATGGGCCAGCTGAGATTCATAGATTTTCTGCTCGGAGACATCGTTCTGCATCCCCACATAGTGGGTGACCCTCTCCTGAGCATCGCGAACCGGGGCGATGTAGAGATCGTTCCAGAACGGCGTGCCGTCCTTGCGATAGTTGAGCAGCGTGAGGTGAACGTCTTCACTGCGCGACAACTGCTGACGAATGCGCTCCACCGAAGCAGGATCGGTATCCGGGCCCTGCATAAAGCGACAGTTCCGTCCCAGCACCTCCTCCTTGCTGTAGCCAGTTATCCGCAGGAAGGCCGGATTGACGTAGACAATAGGCGTATCCGGCCGATTGGCATCGGCGATCGCTACCCCGTTGATACTCCCTTCCACGCTGCGCTCCAGAAGGCGAAGATTGCGGCGGCTGTGATGGCGCTCCACCGCCAGGGCCGCCAAGTCGGCCGCCTTGCTGAGCAGCCGCAGGGATGCGCTATCGGGAGACATCGGCTGAGGCAGGTAGGTGCCGAAGGTACCGAGCACCCGTCCATCGCTGTCCAGGATCGGCACCGACCAGCAGGCCCGCAGACCTTGCGCAATCGCCAGCTCGCGATAGCGGCTCCAGCGAACGTCCTCGGTAAGGTCTTCACAGATCACCGTCTCGCCAAGATAGGCGGCGCTGCCACAGGAGCCAATACTCGGGCCAACCTCTAGCGTTGCTACCGCCTCCCGATAGGCGCTGGGCAGACGGTTACCGGCGATCAGATCCAGGCCAGTGCCTTCCTCGTTGACCAGCATGATCGAGCAGAGCGAACTTGGCACCTGCTGCTCCAGCATGCGACAGATGGCCTCCAAGATATCCTCCAGGGGCTCCTCCTGGACGATGCGGGTCTGCACGGACTGCTGAGCCTCGAGCTGCTGGCTAACGTCTTTCAAGGCCCGAGTTCGGCCCAGCAGCTGACCGGCCAGCGCCAGGCTGAACACCAGCAGGCCACTCAGCACCAGCCCGCCGGTGGCGACACCGACCGGCATCAGGCCAGTCAACAGCCAGTCGTGCTGGGTGCCAGGATAGGCCTCCAGGGTCAGCATTGGCCCGCCGGGCAGGCCAATGTGTCGCCGATGCAGCAGATGGTTGACGAAGACACCCTCGGGTCTTCCCCGGGCGGTACCCGGCGGCCGTAGCTCCAGCATCGGCTCGCCGCGGCGCAGAATCACGACGCGGTAGAGCCCAAGCTGCAGGCGCAGCTCGCGTGATAGCAGTTCGGAGAGGTCAAACAGGCTCAGCAGCAGCTGGTCGCTGGCAGGAACATCGATGGCCATTAGCGCCAGCCCCGTGACCTCAGGCTCGGTGAGCGTCAGGCGCGGCTGACCAAGATCGAGGCCCAGCCAATCGTTAACCTGGGGCATGTGCACCTGTGCGGCTAAGACAGCCTCGCCGGCCCGGTCGACTCCGTCCAGCCAGGCCCAGCCGGCGCCGTCCCGATACAGGCCAACCGCCTTCAGGCTGGCGGCATCGTGGAGGTAACTCTCCAGATCACGCTCGAGCACCGTCGGATCGATTGCGCCACCCCCCGCATCCAGGCGGTCGGCCATGCGCCGCATCAGGGTCAACCGCGACATCATCACCTGCTCGGCGTTGAGCTGGATGTTATCCAGCAGGAAGTCTGCCTGACGGTTGAGGGACTCTTCCTGCTGCCAGCTCAGCGCAAACCAGACCATGCTGCTGACCAGAACACCGGCAAGACCGGTCAACACCGCCAATCGCCCCAGCTCCAGCGGCCGGTCGCCGCGATGCGCGGCCACTACCACTCCCAGACCCAGCAAACCCGTCATTACCAGGGCGGATAGATCAGAAATATCGAAATAAGCCAGAAGCCAGGGGCGAAGGGCCGGAATGACCGCCAGCATGGCGATCAACCCGGCTCCTGACAGCACCATGCCCCATGACATCCAGAGCCAACGCCAGCGACCGCCAGGCGTCCCCAGCAATAGGCAAACTGCAACCGGCAGCAACAGCAAGGCTGGCAGGACATCCAACCTCGGCTCGACGCCGGCCGCCATATACCCACCGGGAACCAGCAGCGCATGGGCGATGGTTTGCAGCAGCAAGACGCTCAGCAGCCCGCCGGCGAGTAGGCGGGCACCTACCCAGCCGGCCAGAAGGGCCAGCAGACCCATCCCCCCCAGCACCAGCGCTATAAAACCGTCGGCGACCAGCAGCAGATGAAGCGGGGAATAGACCAGTTTCAGCCAGCCCAGCACCAGCCCGTTGATACCCACGATGATGAAGGAGGTCGCCAGCATCAGCAGCAGGCTGTCCATCACCAGGTGACGGGTGGTCGTTGGCATTAAACCCTCCTTGGATTCGCGCGCAACATCCCGGCGAGTCCGCCACGCGATACATTCTGTGAATCAGGCTCCCTGTTCGGCCCAGAACAAGGCGCCACAGAGTCGCCCACACCGTGGGCAATAATAGCATCACGCATGATGCGCTCTGGCGACATGCCCAGGCAAGGGAGGAGAGACGGGGAAAGACGCGTCGTGCCGGGCATATCTCGGAACAATCAGACCATTCAGCCAGTTTCTCAGTATGCCGCGTCAACCTGCCATCTTGTCGGCGCTTTCTTGCCGGCGCACCTTACTTTCCATGGGCAAACCGAGGAGAACAGAACCATGATGGGGGTAATCAAGGCGCTGACGCGCCATCTGGTGCTGGCGATTCCAGCGACACTTCTGCTGGGGCTGCTTTTTGGGGCCGTGGCCCCGGTGGGGTGGCTCTCGACGCTGGTGATTCCGCTGACCCTGTTGATGATCTACCCAATGATGGTCAATCTGCGGCTGGGTGAGCTGCTGAGGGGAGGCGACGGCCGCGCCCAAGGCCTGGCGCAGCTGATCAACTTCGCAGTGATCCCCTTCATCGCCTATGGGCTAGGGCTGTGGTGGTTCGCAGACGCGCCCTATCTTGCACTGGGGCTACTGCTGGCGGCACTGCTGCCGACCAGCGGCATGACCATATCCTGGACGGGCTTCGCCCAGGGCAATCTGCCCGCGGCGGTCAAGATGACGGTTGTCGGTCTGATTCTCGGTTCACTGGCCGCACCGCTCTATGTGAAGTGGCTGATGGGAGCCAGCATCCCGGTGGATCTAGTGGCCGTGTTTCGCCAGATTATTCTGGTGGTGGGGGTACCCATGCTGGCCGGTCAGCTGACGCGCTACTTTCTGATCAAGCGCCATGGCGCGGAGGGCTTTCGCACGCAGTGGGCGCCGCGCTTCCCACCGCTCTCTACCATCGGCGTACTGGGTATTGTCTTCGTGGCCATGGCGCTCAAGGCCGAGGATCTGTTGGCCAGCCCGGGCCTTCTGATAGACATCTCCATCCCGCTGTTGCTGCTCTACGCCATCAACTATGCGCTCAGCACCCTGGTAGCCAAAGTCTGGCTGCCACGTGGCGACGGCATCGCCCTGGTCTACGGTACGGTGATGCGCAACCTCTCCATCGCTCTGGCGTTGGCAATGAACGCCTTTGGTGAGGCGGGGTCAGACGCCGCCTTGCTGATTGCTCTGGCCTATATCATCCAGGTGCAGTCGGCCGCCTGGTACGTGCGCCTTACCGACCGGCTGTTTGGCCCGCCGGCCGAAGCACAGCACTAAGGCGCTTGCCCTGCCCGGTGGCCGTTACGAAGGCTGCCGCTCTGATGCATGTCATATCCGTGCTCTTCTTCGATGGTCCTCCAGAAACGCCGTCGCCTGGTTGGCATCAAGCCAGGCTGGGAAGGGTCATGGCCGTCAGCAGCGAGGTAGCCATTGCCCACCAATCTGTCATGGCCTTCCCGCCCCAAGTTTGATGAGATACATGGCAGTCACCACGGCCGTTTGATGCGGCCGGCTCATCGCAAAGGGAACCGCTGTACATGATCCTCACCCTCAACCAGCTGGAACGGCACCTGTTCAAGGCCGCCGACATCCTGCGCGGGCGCATGGACGCCTCGGAGTTCAAGGAGTACATCTTTGGCATGCTCTTCCTGAAGCGCTGCTCGGACGTCTTCGAGCAGCGCCAGGAGGAAGTTCGCAGCCAGCTCAAGCAGGCCGGCAAGAGCGAGATCGACATCGCCAACGTCATCGAGATGCCGAGCTGGTACAAGGCCACCTTCTACGTGCCGCAGCAGGCGCGCTGGTCGTACCTGCTCAAGGAGGCCCACCAGGGGAGTACCGGCTGCGCAACGAGGACTTCGAGTTCCCCGACCTGCTCGGCGCCGCCTACGAGTACCTGATCCGCGATTTCGCCGACTCCGCCGGCAAGAAGGGCGGCGAGTTCTACACCCCGCGCCCGGTGGTGCGCATGATGGTGCGGCTGATGGACCCCCAGGAGGACCACAGCGTCTACGACCCCTGCATGGGCTCGGGCGGTATGCTGATTCTCGCCAAGGAGTACCTGGAGGAACAGGGCGGCGACCCGCGCCGACTCAACCTCTTCGGCCAGGAGGCCTCCGGCTCGGTGTGGGCCATCGCCAAGATGAACATGCTGCTGCACGGGGTCAGCTCCGCCGACCTGCGCAACGACGACACCCTCACCGACCCGCAGCACGTCGAGGGCGGCGAACTGGTCCGCTTCGACCGCATCCTGACCAATCCGCCCTTCTCCATCGGCTACACGCCCAGCCAGCACTTCCCGGAGCGCTTCCACTACGGCAGCGTGCCGGAGGGCGCCAAGAAGGCCGACCTGATGTTCCTGCAGCACATGGTCGCCTGCCTCAAGTCCGACGGCCGCCTGGCCACCGTCATGCCCCACGGCGTGCTGTTTCGCGGCGGCGACGAAAAGCGCATCCGCGCCGGCCTGCTCGAAGACGACCTCGTGGAGGCGGTGATCGGCCTGGCCCCCAATCTCTTCTACGGAACCGGCATCCCCGCCAGCGTGCTGGTGCTGCGCGCCAAAGGCGCCAAGCCCGACGACCGAAAGGGCCGGGTGCTGTTTATCAACGCCGACCGCGAGTATTACGAGGGCCGCGCCCAGAACTACCTGCTGGCCGAGCACATCGAGAAGATCGCCAGCACCTACGAGG
>JAIVHL010000014.1 GCA_020201075.1 Halomonas sp.
GCTCGAAGTGCCGCTGGTGCGGGCTCGGCGACGACGAAATACGCCGACCCAGCGAGGGCTGGGCCGCGAGGAGCGGCGTCGCAATCTGAGCGGCGCCTTCGTTATCGATGCGGCGTTGCCGCCCCGGGTGGTGCTGGTGGACGACGTCATGACCACCGGCGCAACCCTGGACGCCCTGGCCGTGGCCTGCCGTGCGGCCGGTGCTGAACAGGTCGAGGCTTGGGCGATAGCGCGCACGCCGCTGCAGGAAAACTGATGCAGAAATATCGCCGTTACGAAAAGCGAGGGAGTTGGCGGATTTCCGACAGATCAGCCCCAGCGATGGACGCTAGCGGCGATAGCCTTGAAAGCCGACGGCTCTGTTAGCATGGGCGTTTTATTGCCGGGAAAGTCCCCATGGAAATTTCGCCTCATCCCTTTGCTACCCTCTCTCCCGCTCGGGTGGTGGCGGCGGTGGAATCGCTCGGCTTCTGGCTACCGGGTGAACCCTTTACCCTCAACAGTTACGAGAACCGCGTCTATCTGGTGCATGACGAGGATCGCCGGCGCTGGGTGGTGAAGTTTTACCGCCCGGAGCGCTGGAGCGACGAGCGGATTCAGGAGGAGCACGATTTCCTGGCTGAACTGCTGGCGGCCGGTGTGGCAGTGGCGGCGCCATGGCGCGATGCCGAGGGCACGAGCCTTCATCGTGCGGAGGGCTTTCGCTTTTCGCTCTTCCCCTGCCTGCCTGGTCAGGCCCCGGAACTGGAGAACCCGGCGCATCTTTTCGCCCTTGGCGAACTGATTGGCGCCGTGCATGCCGTGGGCGAGCGCGGGCGTTTTGTTCATCGTGGCGCCATGGACCTGGATGAGATGGTTCGGGAGGCACGTGAGCGAGTTCTGGCCAGTTCCTGGCTTGGTCGTCGTCAGCGTGAAGCCTATGGGCGTATCACCGATGCGCTCCACGAACGGCTGGCAGACTTCGCCTGGCCCGCCGAGCGGGCGATTCGCGTCCACGGCGACTGCCATATCGGCAATATCCTGGGGCGCGACGAGCATTTTTCGCTGGTGGACTTCGATGACTGTCTGATGGCTCCGGCAGTGCAGGATCTGTGGATGCTGATTACCGCAGACCAGCCCGAAGAACGCCACATGCAGCTCTCGGAGGTAATGGAAGGTTACGAGGAGCAGCGCGAGTTTGACCGCAGTGAACTTTCCTTGATGGAGCCCCTGCGCGCCTTACGTTTGTTGCGCCATAGCGCCTGGCTGGTGGCTCGCTGGGAGGACCCGGCCTTCCCGGCAGCTTTTCCCTGGCTCGCCGATGAGGGCTACTGGGAGGGTCAGATTCGCTCCCTGGAGCAGCAAAGACAGATACTGGAGCGGGCTCCTCGCTGGTTGTCCTGACCCTTGTGTTCGGAGGTATTTTCCTGCTCTTCGATGATCAGATCACTTGCCAGGCGCAGTTCGAAGATTTGCTCGGGGGTAATCTCACAGCGTGAGCCTTCGCAGGCGGCAAGGCCGAAGCTGCCATCTGCATCATAGGCTGCCGCCGAGATTTCACCGCTGTAGATCTCACTGTCGCTGCCCTGGGTCGCGATACAGGTTACGGATTTGGTTGTGATGCGCACTCGCTCACCATCGATCAGCGCATCACCCACCATGACGCAGTGGCTCGGAAGCTCGAGGGAACCCTGGGCGCTGGCGGCCGGGCGTATCAAGATATCATCGCGACGTGATTCGTTATCGTTCAGTAGAAGCGAATCGATCAGCTGTACGTCGAGGCGTGTGTCAGTGGGCAATTCCAGGGTCGCGGCCAGCGCCAGAGACGGAGTGAACAGGGCGGCCAGTAGCAGAATCGTAGGTGTCTTGGTCATGTCGAGCTCTCGGCAGAAGTCTTGCACTGCATTGAAAAGGTGATATTAGCACAGGGGAGAAGAGCCTGTTCACCGGGTCCGCAGGGTGCGTCAGGTTGTCACATGACGGATCTGCGTCACGGCGTGGCTTGCGCTAAAATGCCAAGTCAAGACAAACTATGTTGTACGCAATCGATTTCATGTATATCTTCTGTACATGATAAACGACCAGGATGGGCTCGACGATGACCGAAGAAATCGCCAACCACTACCGGCAGATACTGCTTGCTCTCGGCGAGAATCCGGAAAGAGAGGGCCTGCGTGATACGCCCAAGCGTGCGGCCAAGGCAATGCAATTCTTAAACCATGGGTACTTGCAGTCTCTAGAGGAGATTGTCAACGGTGCTGTATTCGAATCTGAAACAGATGAGATAGTGCTTGTCAAGGATATTGAGCTCTACTCCATGTGTGAACACCACCTGCTGCCCTTTATCGGCAAGTGTCATATCGGCTACCTGCCCAGCGGCAAGGTACTGGGCCTTTCCAAGTTCGCGCGCATCGTCGACATGTTTGCTCGCCGCATGCAGATACAGGAAAACCTGACTCGCCAGATCGCTGAAGCGGTGCAGCAGGTGACCGACGCCCGGGGCGTAGCGGTGGTGGTGGAGGCCAAACACCTTTGCATGATGATGCGGGGAGTAGAAAAGCAGAACTCGAGCATGACGTCCTCGGTGATGCTGGGCGCCTTCCGCGACAACCCTTCCACTCGACACGAGTTCCTGACCCTGGTCAACGGACGCTGAGGCTAACACGCCAAGGAGAACGGCCATGCCGATGCACGCCATCGATGATCAGCACTTCGACCATGATCTGGCCACCATTCGTATCAAGAACCTTCGCCTGCGCACCCATATCGGGATCAAGGAGGAGGAGATAAAGAATCGCCAGGACGTGATCATTAACGTGGTGATTCGCTATCACGCAGACAAGGCGGTGGTCTTCAACCACATTGAGCAGGCTCTCAACTACCGCACCATCACCAAGCAGGTGATCGCCCACGTGGAAGATAATCGTTTCTTGCTGCTCGAACGAATGACCCGAGAAGTACTTGACCTCATCATGGGTCATGAACCTGTGCTTACCGCCCAGGTGGAGATCGACAAGCCCCATGCGCTTCGTTTTGCCGACTCGGTCTCGATCACCCTGTCCGCCAGCCGTGAGCCACGTCGCACTCCCTGAACACAGCCGACCGTGTCATTACCGAGGGCCCTGTCGCTTTGAGCGGCAGGGCCTTTGCGCTTAGCATGTGGTGGCCGTCATCATACTGATCGACCAGGAGTCATCTTGAACGTCGAAAATCAACCCCCGGCGCCCGCCCGGCGCCGCTATGCACCCTGGGCCATGGGTGCCATGGTCGGAGCGCTGCTGGCCCTGCTGTTTCAGGGGGCACTGCTCCCCCTCAACATGGCTGTCGCGGTCATGGCACTGATCGGTCTTCGCCAGATTCGCCGCGATCCGTCTCGCTATATTGGCCGCGCCTTCTGTTGGCTGGCCATCGCTCTGGTGCTGATCCTCGCCTTGATGACCGCCATGCTGGAGCCGGCTGCTCCGGAGTCGCCTGCTCAGTTCACGGTGCCTGATGAGGGTCAGAAGATGTCCAAAGAAGCGCCGATGGCGTCTGAAGAAGACGCAGGCGCCATTGAAGAACTTTGATGCCGAACGCCCATAGAGACATAGCGCCGGCCAGCCAAGGTCCCGTATCCTAGAATCTGTCTTGCCAATAGGCTCTTGCCGCCTTTATAACAACACCGCCTTGCCCCCAGGAGATCCCCATGGAAGCCCTTAAGGAAACTCAGCTCTACTGCCCCTTTGCCTATATCGATGGCAGTTGGGTCGCCGCCGATAGCGGCGAGCAGATCCAGGTGCTCAATCCGGCGACCGGCAAGCCCATCGGCGATGTGCCGCGTCTGGGTCGCGCCGAGACCGAGCGTGCCATTCAGGCCGCCCATGCTGCCCTGCCGGCCTGGAAGGCGTTGACCGCTCAGGAGCGGGCCGACATTTTGATGAAGTGGCACGACCTGATGCTCAAGCATCAGGACGATCTGGCCATGATCATGACCTTCGAGCAGGGCAAGCCGCTCAAGGAGGCGGCCGGCGAGATCGCCTACGCGGCGAGCTTCCTGCGCTGGTTCGCCGAAGAGGCCCGGCGTGTTTATGGCGAGACCATCCCCGCTGCCAAGGCCAATCAGCGGATCGTGGTCACCAAGCAGCCGGTTGGCGTGGTCGGAGCCATTACCCCCTGGAATTTCCCGGCGGCGATGATTACCCGCAAGGCGGGCGCCGCGTTGGCGGCCGGCTGCACCATTGTGTGCAAGCCGGCCAGCCAGACCCCTTTCTCCGCCACGGCCCTGGCGCTGCTGGCCGAGCGCGCCGGGGTTCCGCGCGGTGTCTTCAACGTGGTCCCCGGCCGTGCCAGCGAGATCGCTGCGGCCATGACCGAGTCCCCGCTCGTCCGTAAGATTACCTTCACCGGCTCCACCGAGGTGGGTCGCGAGCTGATGGCCAATGCCGCCCAGCATATTCAGAAGATCTCCCTGGAGCTGGGTGGCAACGCGCCCTTTATTGTCTTCGAGGATGCCGATCTGGACGCGGCGGTGGAAGGCGCCATGGCCGCCAAGTTCCGTAATGCCGGCCAGACGTGTGTCTGCACCAACCGCTTCCTGGTGCAGTCCAGCGTGGTCAACGCTTTCTGCGAAAAGCTCGCGGTGGCCATGCACAGCGAGCTCAAGGTGGGCGACGGTACCCAGCCCGGTGTCAATATCGGCCCGCTGATCGACGACAACGCGGTGGCCAAGGTCAGCGAGCACGTGCATGACGCCGTGGACAAGGGCGCCGAGTTGCTGATGGGCGGCCATCCGCACCCCCTGGGTGGCAGTTTCTTTACCCCGACGCTGATCAGCTTCGCCAATGCCAGCATGAAGGTGGCCAAGGAGGAGACGTTCGGCCCGCTGGCAGCCGTTTTCCCCTTCGACGACGAGCAGAGCGCGGTGGAGATGGCCAACGATACCGAGTATGGCCTCGCTGCCTACTTCTACTCTCGGGACCTGGGCCGCGTTTGGCGCGTCGCCGATGCCCTGGAGTACGGCATGGTGGGTATCAATACCGGCATCATCTCCAATGCCGCCGCGCCCTTCGGCGGGGTCAAGGCGTCAGGCCTCGGCCGCGAGGGTGGCCACCAGGGCCTGGAGGAGTATCTCGAGACCAAGTACCTCTGCATCGATCTGGGCTGATAGCCACAAGGATCAAGGAGCAAGCGGCTCGTCGACGGGACGCAATGTCTCTCACGAAAAAAAAGCCCACCGGCCCGGTGGGGTTTTTCGTGTGGCTTGCCGCTGCTCCTTGTCGCTCGCCGCAGGCATCAGTGCCTGAAGTGGCGCATGCCGGTAAACACCATGGCGATGCCGGCTTCGTTGGCGGCGTCGATCACCTCCTGGTCGCGCATGGAGCCGCCGGGCTGAATCACCGCGGCGATGCCCGCGGCGGCGGCGGCATCGATGCCGTCACGGAAGGGGAAGAAGGCATCGCTGGCCATCACCGAGCCGGGCACCGAGAGGCCCTCGTCGGCGGCCTTGATGCCGGCGATCTTCGCCGAGTAGACGCGGCTCATCTGGCCGGCACCCACGCCGATGGTCTGGCCATTCTTGGCATAGACGATGGCGTTGGACTTGACGTATTTGGCTACCTTCCAGGCGAACGCTAGGTCCCGGAGCTCCTGCTCGGTAGGAACCCGTTCGCTGACCACGGTGAGGTCGTCACGGCCTACCATGCCCAGGTCGCGATCCTGCACCAGCAGGCCACCGGTGATGCGCTTGAAGTCGTGGGCGTGCTCACGCTCGCCGGGCCAGTGAGCGCCGACGTCGAGTAGACGCACGTTCTTCTTTTCGGCGACGATTTCGGCGGCCTCGGCCTCGACCCCGGGGGCGATGATCACCTCGACGAACTGGCGGTCGATGATGGCGCGGGCGGTGTCGGCCTCCAGCGGCACGTTGAAGGCGATGATACCGCCGAAAGCGCTGGTGGGGTCGGTGGCAAAGGCCTTGTCGTAGGCCTCCAGGGCGTTGGCACCGACCGCCGCGCCGCAGGGGTTGGCGTGCTTGACGATCACGCAGGCGGTGTCGGTGAAGGCCTTGACGCACTCGAAGGCAGCGTCGGTGTCGGCGACGTTGTTGAACGAGAGTTCCTTGCCCTGCAGCTGGTTAGCGGTGGCCACGCTGGCTTCGCTGGCGCCCGCTTCGACGTAGAAGGCCGCATTCTGGTGCGGGTTCTCACCGTAGCGCATGCTCTGTTTTTTCATGAATTGCACGTTGTAGGTGCGCGGGAAGCCATCTTCGCCGCCGGGAACGATCTGGCCCAGGTAGTCGGCGATGGCGGCGTCGTAGCCGGCGGTGTGCTCGAAAGCCTTGACGGCCAGGTCGAAGCGGGTGGCATCAGACACCGCACCGTCCTGGGCGGCGATCTCGCCGAGCACTCGGGCGTAGTCGCCGGCATCCACCACGATGGTGGTATGGGCGTGATTCTTGGCGCAGGCGCGCACCATGGTGGGGCCGCCGATATCGATGTTCTCGATGGCCTCCTCGAGGGTGCAGTCGGGCCTGGCCACGGTCTGGGCGAAGGGGTAGAGATTGACCACCACCATGTCGATGGGCGCTATAGCGTGCTCGGCCATCACCGCGTCGTCCTGGCCGCGGCGGCCGAGAATGCCGCCGTGGATCTTGGGGTGCAGGGTCTTGACTCGGCCGTCCATGATCTCCGGGAAGCCGGTGTGTTCAGACACCTCGGTGACGGCAATGCCGTTCTCCTGAAGTAGACGGAAGGTGCCGCCGGTGGAGAGCAGTTCGACGCTGCGCTCGCTGAGTCCGCGGGCGAAGTCGACGATGCCGGTCTTGTCCGAGACGCTGATCAGGGCGCGTCGGACCGGGGTAGGGGAGGCTTGGGCCATGGGAGTCACTCTCTGCTGACGGGTGGAACGAAGAATCCGGGTGGCATGCGCATGACATGCAAAAGGGAGCCCTCAAGCTCCCTTCATGAACGTTCAGATCAGGTCGTACTGCTTGAGCTTCTTGCGCAGGGTGCCACGATTAAGGCCGAGCATTTCGGCGGCGCGGGTCTGGTTGCCCTGGGTGTGTTCGAGCACGGCGGCGAGCAGCGGTGCCTCGACCTCGGCCATCACCATGGCGAAGAGCCCGGTAACCTCGCCGCCGTCCAGATGGGCAAAATAGCGGCGCATGGCGAGGTCCACCGCTTCGCGAAGCGGGCGCTGGCCAACGGATTCGTCGAGCGCCTGCGGGCGTTCGCCGTCCAGCCCGGCGAGTTCCTGGCGGTGTCCAGACAGCTCGGGGTTCGGGGGAAAGGCTTGGCTGGTCATGCGGCTCGGGTTCCTTTCGTCGCCACGCTCTTCGGCGTCTTCGGCGCATCGGCCAGCAGACAGGCGTGACGAAAGCAGTCGTCGATGAAGCGCAGTTGGGCGGTGGCGTTCTCGAGGCCGTTGAAAGTGGCCTTGAGTTCGCGCTGGGCCTCCGCCGTCAGGCGGTTGTCATCGGCTAGATACCAGCCAACGTGCTTGCGCGCGATGCGAACGCCCATGTGCTCACCATAAAAGTCGTGAAGGGCCGTGAGGTGATCGCGTAGCACGGCTGCGCGCTCCTCATCAGCAGGAGGCGCCAGGCGCTCCCCATGGCGAAGATAGTGGTCGATCTCGCGGAAGATCCAGGGATTGCCCTGGGCGCCACGGCCCACCATCACCGCATCTGCCCCAGTATAGTCGAGGACGGCGGCAGCCTTCTCCGGCGAGTCGATGTCGCCGTTGGCAAATACCGGAATGCCCACCGCCGCCTTGATTGCGGCGATGGTGTCGTATTCGGCATTGCCGGAGTAGCGCTGCTGGCGGTGACGGCCATGCACGGCCAAGGCCCGAATGCCTGAAGCTTCGGCCAGGCGAGCGATGCGCAAGCCGTTATTGCTGTCGGAACACCAGCCGGTGCGGATCTTGAGGGTTACCGGCACGTCCACCGCGGCCACGACCGCCTCGAGTATCTCGGCTACCAGAAGCTCGTCGCGCAACAGCGCGGAGCCCGCGGCCTTGTTGCACACCTTCTTGGCCGGGCAGCCCATGTTGATATCGATGATCTGCGCCCCCTGGTCGGCGTTGAGCCGCGCCGCCCTTGCCAGCATTTCGGCGTCACCACCGGCAATCTGTACGCTGCGGGGACCGGGTTCGCCACGGTGGTCCATGCGTAGCCGTGATTTTCGTGTATGCCACAGACTGGGGTCCGAAGTGACCATTTCTCCCACCACCAACCCGGCACCCAGTCGCCGGCATAGCTGGCGGAAAGGGCGGTCGGTGACGCCGGCCATCGGTGCAAGGATCACCCGGTTGAGCAGGGAGTGATCTCCGATGCGAGGCAGGGGCGAGCGGGTCTCGGGCATGGTGGCGGACGACGTTGGCAAAGGGGGGACATATCATACGCCCCTGGTCGTATAGGGTGAAGGGGTCAAGAGTCGCGCCTGGGTCTCGGTCGGTCGACGCCCGACGGATCGCCGCCCGACGGATCACCGCCCGACGGATCGCCGCCCGGAAAGCCTTGCCCAGCCTTCGCTGATCATGGGCTCGTCCATGCGCAGGCCTTGGTCGCGGTAGGCGTCTAGCACCTCTTCGGCCTGGGCGGCTAGGATGCCGGAGAGTGCCAGGCGCCCCTCGGGAGCGAGGTGGCCGACGATCATCGGCGCCAGTTCGATCAGCGGGCCGGCGAGGATGTTGGCCACGACGAAAGGGAAGGTCTCGGCGTCGTCGAGCTGCTCGGGGTAGCAGAGCCGGAAGTCCGCCTCGGCGATGCCGTTGCGCTCGGCGTTGTCACGGCTCGCCTGTAGGGCCTGAGGGTCGATGTCGGTGCCTACCGCGCGGGCGGCGCCGAGTTTCAGGGCCGCGATGGCCAGGATGCCGGAGCCGGTGCCGATGTCCAATACGGATTGATTGTCGAGGGCCTCGGTCATCGAGAGACCGTCGAACCAGGCCAGGCATAGCGCCGTAGTGGGGTGGGTGCCGGTGCCGAAGGCCAGACCTGGGTCCAGGCGCAGGTTCACCGCGCCGAGCACAGGCGGCTCGTGCCAGCTCGGCACAATCCAAAGCCGCTCGCCCATCTGCATGGGTTGGAAGTCGTCCATCCACTCGCGTTCCCAGTCCCGGTCGGCGACCAGTTCTACTTCGATCTCGGGGCAGGGCTCGCCGGGCAGCTCGGCGGCCCAGGCCTGGCGGACCCGTTCCAGCATGGCGTCGACGCCCTCCAGGTCGTCATAGAGGCCGGTGAGCACCGTCTCGTTCCACAGCGGCGTGCTGCCGCGTTCCGGCTCGAATACCGGATCGTCGTGGGCGTCTTGAAGGGTGATGGCGGTGGCGCCCTCGTTGAGCAGCAGCTCCTCGAGCGTCTCGGCTTGGTCGGGTTCGATATGGGCCTTGAGTTGCAGCCAGGGCATGGGGATCTCCCGATGATAAAGGGGCATCAACGCAAACGGGGCGGCCAGGGCCGCCCCGCAGGCAATACATCGCGGGCCTAGAGACCCAGTTTCTTTTCCAGATAGTGAATATTGACACCGCCCTGCTGGAAGTAGCCGTCGCGCACCAGATCCTTGTGCAGGTCGATGTTGGTCTTGATGCCCTCTACCAGCAGCTCGTCCAGGGCGACGCGCATGCGAATCAGCGCGGTCTCTCGGCTTGCGCCCCAGGTGATCAGCTTGCCGATCAGGGAGTCGTAGTGGGGTGGTACCGTGTAGCCGGTGTAGATGTGGGAGTCCATGCGCACCCCAAGACCGCCCGGCGGGTGGTAAAGGGTCACCTTGCCAGGGGAGGGCATAAAGGTTCGCGCGTCCTCGGCGTTGATGCGGCACTCGAAAGCGTGTCCGGTGAGCTTGACGTCTTCCTGGGAGATCGACAGCGGCAGACCGGAGGCGATACGCAGTTGCTCGCGGACGATGTCCACGCCGGTCACCATTTCTGTGACCGGGTGTTCCACCTGCACGCGGGTGTTCATCTCGATGAAGAAGAACTTGCCGTCCTCGTAGAGGAACTCGAATGTGCCGGCGCCGCGGTAGCCGATGGTGATGCACGCCTGGCGACATGACTCGAGCACCTCGGCGCGGGCGGCCTCGTCGATGCCCGGCGCCGGGGCTTCCTCGATCACCTTCTGATGGCGGCGCTGCAGGGAGCAGTCGCGGTCATAGAGGTGAATGGCGTTGCCCTGGCCATCGGCCAGCACCTGCACCTCCACATGGCGAGGGTTCTCAAGGAACTTCTCCATGTAGACGGTACCGTCGCCGAACGCGGAGTGTGCCTCTGTGCGGGTCACATTGACCGCAGAGAGCAAATGCGCCTCGGTGTGCACCACGCGCATTCCGCGGCCGCCGCCACCGGCCGCCGCCTTGATGATCACCGGGTAGCCGATGCGCCTGGCCACAGCGACGATCTCGCCCTCGTCATCCTCGGGCAGCGGACCGTCGGAGCCGGGCACGGTTGGCACGCCGGCCTTCTTCATCGATTCGATGGCGCTGACCTTGTCGCCCATCAGACGGATGGTCTCCGGGCGTGGACCGATAAAGGCGAAACCAGAGCGTTCGACTTGTTCGGCGAAGTTGGCGTTCTCGGAGAGAAAGCCGTAGCCGGGGTGGATGGCGCTGGAGTCGGTGACCTCTGCAGCGCTGATCAGCGCCGGGATGTTGAGGTAGGACTGGGCTGAGGAGGCCGGGCCAATACAGACGGCCTCGTCGGCCAGACGCACGTGCATCAGCTCGCGATCGGCCTTGGAATGGACCGCCACCGTCTTGATGCCCAACTCCTTGCAGGCGCGCAGGATACGCAGGGCGATCTCGCCTCGGTTGGCGATGAGAACCTTGTCCAGCATGATAGATCCGCCAGTGTCGGGTGAATGAGGGAGACAGCGGTGATCAGGCGAGTACGATCATAGGCTGATCGTACTCGACCGGTTCGCCATCCTCGACCAGGATCGCCTCGACGACGCCATCGCGGTCGGCTTCGATCTGGTTCATCATCTTCATGGCTTCTACGACGCAGACGGTGTCGCCCTTCTTGACGCTGGCTCCCACCTCAACAAACGGCTTGGCGCCCGGGGCCGGGCTGCGATAAAAGGTGCCCACCATGGGCGAAGTGATGGACTGGCCCTGATAGTCTGGGCCTTCATCGGTCTCAGCGGGGGCGGGTCCGGCTGGCGCCAGAGCGGCTGGCTGAGTCTGGGCAACATAGCCTTGGGGCATGGTGGGCTGCCAGCTTGTGCCGTTGGGATGTCGGCTGATGCGTACCGATTCCTCGCCCTCCTGGATCTCGATTTCGCTGATGTTGGACTCTTCGAGCAGCTCGATCAGCTTCTTGACCTTGCGGATATCCATGACGTTGTCTCGATCGCTTGGGTGCTGTGAATAAGGCTGGCCGGGCGGCGCTGTCAACTCGGACCAACTTGCCAGAGATCGCGGCAAGTTGGCGCTTGTTGCCGCTCTAGTGGCATTGAAAGTAGATATCCGGGGAGTTTGCCGAAAATCCGCAGGCATGTCCAGTGGCGTGGAGAACGCTGTTCGAGGCGGGGATTTGAACGGCTGTTTGACGACGTTCGTGCCTTTAAGGCGTGTCAGTTAGATTTGCCTATCGTCCAGCCAGCCCAGCACACCGTCAAGGTGGGAGGCCAGCCCCGGCGCACGTATCTCTCCTTGAATACGCGCTTCGCGAAGCTCCTCGGTGCCTTGGAAAAACAGCAGGCTAGGCGGTCCGAACAGACCGTAATGGTCAAGCAGTTCGCGGGTAACGCTGCCCGAGTCGGTCACGTCCACATTGATGCGGACGAAGGCCGAGAGCGGTTCGGCCACGCGCGGGTCGGGATAGACCTGCCGTTCTAACTGCTTGCAGGAAATGCACCAGTCGGCGGTGAAGTGGACGAAGGCGAGACGACCATCGTCCACCGAGACCAACGCCCGCTGCAGCTCCTCGAGGCTCTCCACGGTGGTGATCTCTTCGGTCGCTACGCCATTGGTGGCGCTGGAGCCTCCCAGGTTGGCCAGGGGGCGCAGCGGATCCGAAGCGCCGCTGGCGGCTCCCAGTACCAGAGCCAGCGCCCAGGCCAGCAGCAGCAGGCCGGCGGCCTGTCGCGCCCGCGGCCAGCCCTGAGGCAGATTGACCGACATGGCACCCAGGGCCAGGGCACTGCCAATGGCCAGGCCTCCCCACATCAGCAGCGCCACCGCAGGTGGCAGCAGGCGCTCCACCAGCCAGATGGCCACCCCAAGAAGCAGTAGACCGAAGGCGATCTTCACACCGTTCATCCAGGCGCCGCTGCGCGGCAATAGGGTGGTGCCGAAGGTGCCCACCAGCAGCAGTGGAATACCCATGCCAAGCCCGAGGGCAAGTAGGGCGGCCCCCCCCATCAGGGCGTTGCCGGTGGTGGAGATGAATACCATGGCGCCGGCCAGAGGCGCGGAAACGCAGGGAGACACCACCAGCACCGACAGCGCCCCGGCCAGCGCCAGCCCCGCTGGGCCACTCTGCTGAGCGCGTGCTTGCCACGCGGCGATGCGTCCGGACACCCGTGATGACATGCGTAGTTCGAAGGCGCCGAACATGGCCAGGGCGAACAGGGTAAAAAGAATGGCAAAGGTGATCAGCACCGGCGCCGACTGCAGCCGCGCCTGGAGGTTGAGGCCAGCGCCAAACAGGCCCATTAGCACCCCGACGGCGGCGTAGGTCAGCGCCATGCCGCCCACATAGCTGGCGGAAAGCGCGAAGGCGCGTGGGCGAGTGGCATTCTGGCCAACGATGATCGAGGAGAGGATCGGCACCATGGGCAGCACGCAGGGTGTAAAGGTCAATCCCAGGCCGGCCAAGAAGAACACACCCAGTGCCAGCGGCAGGCTGGCATCACTCATCAGACGCTGGAAACGACCATCGTCACTCTGGGGAGGGGCCGTAGCGACATCGTTACTACTGCCAGCGTCGCCCGAACCGGACAAACTGCTGCCGTTAACGCTGATCAGGGCGGCGAAGGCCTGAGGCGCACTCTGCTCAGGCGAGTCGAGGGCCACCCGCTCCGGGGGATAGCATAGGCCGGCGTCGGCGCAGCCCTGAAAGGTGACGGTGAGCGGAAAGACGCCGCTGGCTCGCTCCTCGAGGGGAATCTGGAATACCACGTTGTCTCGGAAGACGTAGACGTCGCCGAGAAATTCGTCGCTGGTGAACTCTCCCGGGGGAATGGCGGGCTCGCCCAGGACCACGGCGTCGGATTCGACGCTGAGCTGTTGGCGATAGAGGTAGTGTTCGGGGGTGACCTCGATTCCCACATAGAGGGTTTCGCCATCGTGCCAGGCCTGGGGCTGAAAGGCCTCGAGGACCGGCAGGAAATCCCTAGAGTTGGACGATGAAAACCATTGCGCCTGGCTGGCAAGCGGCAGCAGCATCAGCACCAGCAGAAGGACAAGGCGTCGGGCGTTCAAATCAGGCATCGTTATCCTTGCGGGTATCGGGGCGAGCTCGGCTTTGAGACTCGTGGCCAGCGTAGCGGTTCCTCGCGTTCGGCTACCGGGGCGCTGGCGCTCACAGTGGGTGATAGGATATCGCAGAAGCATGCTGCTGTTGGCGTGCTGCGTACCTCGGTCATGCGCCCTATTGTCGCATTGCCGAGGGTCCACGTTCATTACACAGGAATTATTTCGTCATGGCCTGGAAAAGCTGGCGCGCCTCCCGGCGTCGCAGGAAGGAGGAGGTGTTGGAGCGCCCCCGTTACGGCTGGATCTGGAAGCCTGTGCTGGCGCTGGCAGGGCTCTACCTGCTGGTCAGCGTTGGTATGGGAATCTGGTGGAGTCAGCCGCCGGCGCCCTTCGATGTGGAGCAGGCCACCCTGGAGCGGGTTCGCGCCCGGCGAGGGCCTGGCCGCCTGGCTGGCGTCGGTGGCTTCCCGGCTGGATGATCTCGCCCTGCGCCTGGCGGCCACTGTCGGCAGCCATGAGGCCCTGATCGAGCTTGCGGTGGATGCCAAGTCGCTGCCGCCACGCACCCCCTGGCACCGGGTCGATAATATCTTCTTCGAGGCTCGTGGCACCGGCTGGGCCCTGTCGCAGCTGCTCGAGGGCGTGCAGCGCGATCAGGACGATGTGTTGCGCCAGGCGGATGTGCTGGCCGAGTGGCAGGGTCTGCTGGCAGAGCTGGCGATGACCCAGCGCAGGCTATGGAGCCCGCTGGTGCTTAATGGCTCTGGCTTCGGAATCTTTGCCAACCACTCCCTGGTCATGGCGCTGCATATGACCAGGGCACGGGATCTCGCCGCACACCTGGCCGAGCGCCTGGCCAAATCGCCGGTTGTGCTGGTGTCACCGGAGCCGGCGCCAGCCGTTGAGGTCAGCAGCGAGGACCCGGCCGAGGCCGCGCTGGAGCCGCCGGTGGTCGAGGCTGAGACGATCGGAGAAGCGCCCGTAGCGCCGATGGATAACGATATGACGCAGAAGGAGGAGGATCAGACCGAATCATCACAATTGCCTGAGTGATGCGTCTCAACGCAGCAGGGCCGCCCCATGGGGCGGCCCTGCTGCAATAGGTCTGGTATCCAATCACGTCATGTCGGCCAGGGCCGGCGAGGGCTCAGGCCTTCTCGTAGGCAATCACTGACTTTTCGATGGCCTTGCGGGCGGCCTCGACGCCTTCCCAGGACTCTACCTTGACCCATTTGCCCTTCTCGAGATCCTTGTAGTTCTCGAAAAAGTGGGCAATCTGCTGGCGCAGAAGTTCGGGAAGATCGGTGACTTCCTGGATGTCGTCGTACAGGCTGCTGATCTTGCTGTGGGGCACGCAGACCAGCTTGGCGTCTTCGCCGGCCTCGTCTGTCATGTTGAGAATGCCGACCGGGCGGGCACGAATGATGCAGCCAGGCTGGACCGGATAGGGGGTAACCACCAGGGCATCCAGCGCATCGCCATCGTCGGCCAGGGTGTGAGGAATGAAGCCGTAGTTGGCCGGATAGAACATTGGCGTGGCCATGAAGCGGTCGACCAGCAGAGTCCCCATGTCCTTGTCGATCTCGTACTTGATCGGGGCATGGTTGGCCGGGATCTCGATCGCCACATAGACGTCGTTGGGTAGGTCCTTGCCGGCGGGGATGTTGTCGAAGTTCATCGTCGCTTCCTTGGGTTGGAAATCAGCTTGTCACATCGCTGAGCGAAAAAATCTGCGGAATTATACGAAGCGGACGCGGGGATTACCAATGCGACATAGGTGTCGCGGTGTGGAATTCAAAACGCTGGGCATGAAGGGTGCGGCTATGGTTGACGTCACGCGTAAGCATTCGAAGTGTATCATGACGTCCGGCGGGGTTCGCCGGGGACCGATTAGGTTGGCCCGCAGCCTCAGAAAGATGGACCCGGCGGTCAAGGAGAAGCCTCTTGGGATCTGCTCAGCTGTCATTGAGTTACGGCCAGGCCTATGTGGCACCGGATCGGCGCTATCACCGCAGCTCCATGTCGGTGAGCCTGCCCCAGGCTGGGCAGCTCAATGCCAAGGGCGCCTGCGCGTTGATCAGCGACTCCACTCTGCGCAACTCCATGGCCAAGCAAGCCGGCGACCTCAGCGTGCGCGGTTTTCTGGCCGACTATTACTCGACGCCGGACCACTGGGACGTCAAGACCTCAGCCACCCGGGTATTGCGAGCCCTGAACGGCTGGTGTTTCAGCCAGAGCCAGTGCGTGACCGATGGGAGCTATGTCTCGTCGCTGTCGGCTATGGTCTATCGCGGACGCAACGCCCATCTCTTCCACCTGGGCGATACTCTGGTATTTCGCCTGCGCGGGGCAGAGTTCGAGCAGCTCAGCCGTGATCATGTCGCCGATCTGGGCGGTTACCGCTACCCCTCTCGCGCACTGGGCATGGATGTCAGCATCGAGATCGACTACGTACAGTTCCCGATCAAGCAAGGTGATATCTTCCTGTTTACCACCCAGGCGGTGCTGGGCACCCTGATGCCATCGGAGTATGTTCAACTTATTCGCCAGGATGCCAGCGACCTGAACGCCGCCTCTGATCGCCTGGCCGCCGCGGCGGTGCAGCGGGCCCAGGCCCGGGGATATGGCGCCGAGCAGTTCTGCTTTCAGCTGGTGCGCATTGACGAGCTGCCCGACGAGCAGCCCGATCATCCCGGCCGCGTCTATGGTGATCTGCCGATTCCGCCTGAGCTCTCACCGGGGGATCGCCTGGACGGTCTGGAGATAGAAGCGGTACTGTCTCGCACCGCCCAGTCGCGGGTCTACCGGGTGCGCGACGTGCACACCGGGCGCGTGATGGTGATGAAAGCGCCGAGTCCTGAGCTCTCTACGCGAAATGCCTACCTGGAACATTTTCTGCTTCAGCAATGGGTGGTGGAGCGGGTCAAGTCTCCTTTCGTGGTGCGCATCATGGAGACGTCGCGGCCGCGGCGTCATCTCTACTATCTTATGGCCTATATCGAGGGGGAGAACCTGGCGGGCTGGGCGCGGCGCCATCCCCAGGCCAGTCTGGTGCAGCGCCTGGATATTGCCAACCAGCTTGGCAAGGCGGTGCAGGCCCTGCATCACCGCGACCTGCTTCACCAGCAGATCCACCCCAGCAACGTCATGATCGACCGCCATGGGCAGGTGGTGCTCACCGACTTCAGCGCCTGTCGTATGCGCGAGGGCGGCAGCCAGAATGAGTCGCGGGAGTTGGCTCGCCAGGTGGGCCTCACCGAACACAGTGCACCCGAGTACGCCCTTGATGACGGTGTCGGGCGGCGCAGCGACCAGTACTCCCTGGCCTCGACGGTCTATTGGCTGCTGACCGGCGAGTTGCCCTATGAGTTGACGCCCAACCAGTTACGTAGCCACACGGATCTGGAGCAGCTGGTTTACCGAAGCGCCCGAACCCGCAACCCTGAGGTGACCATCGCTCTGGACGAGGCGCTGCGTCGTGCTCTAGATCCTCAGCGAGCCCTGCGCTACCGGCGCATGTCGGAGTTCCGCCACGCGCTGCGTCAATCGGTGAAAGACGAGCGCGGTGTTGGGCGCAGCGGTCACCACATGCTGCGCGACCCGGCCAGCTTCTGGCAGGGGGTGGCCGGCATTTTGCTGCTGTTGCTGGTTCTCACCTGGCTGCTGCCAACGGGGCTGGCTCGACGGTCCAGGCATACGGCGTATTGGAGACCCGCTTGATGGCCGGCATCATCGAGTTCTTGCCCGCCAGCGCCAGCTCTACTGCCTTTTCGCCCACCGCGTAGGCCTGCTCCACGTCGGTTTTCGAGGCTAGGTGGCGCGCGGCCCGCTGCAGATAGTCGGCCACTGCCCAGTGATACTTGTAGCCTAGATCTTGCTTGACCATGCCGGCTAGCGTCGGCGCCACGCCACCGAGTTGGCGATGCCCAAAGGCGTCGGTGTTGCCGGAGTCGGCCAGGAAGGTGCCATCCTCGTAGCGGGCGCCCTCGGAGACCACGATCACACAGTAGCCGTAGGTCTTGACGGCCTCGTCGACCCGAGCCATCACCGCTTCACGGTTGAAGGCCACTTCGGGGAAGATGATCAGGTGGGGCGGCTCACCCTCACCGTTGCCGGCAAGAGCGCCGGAGGCGGCGATCCAGCCGGCGTGACGGCCCATTACTTCGAGCACGAACACCTTGGTCGAGGTGGCGCACATGGAGGCTATATCAAGGGAAGCTTCCAGGGTGGACGTGGCAATGTACTTGGCCACGCTGCCGAAGCCCGGGGAGTTGTCGGTGATCGGCAGGTCGTTGTCCACGGTCTTGGGCACATGGATGGCGGTGAGCGGATAGCCGAGCTTTTCGGAGAGCTGGGAGACCTTCAGACAGGTGTCAGCACTGTCGCCCCCGCCGTTGTAGAAGAAGAAGCGGATATCGTGGGCGCGGAACACTTCGATCAGCCGCTCGTATTGGGCGCGGTGCGTCTCGATGTCCTTGAGCTTGTAGCGACATGAGCCGAAGGCACCGCCCGGCGTGTGGCGCAGCGCGGCGATCGCCTCGTCGGACTCCCGGTTCACGTCGATCAGGTCCTCGGTGAGGGCACCAATGATGCCGTTGTGGCCGGCGTAGACCTTGGCAATCCGATCCGGGTGACGGCGGCAGGTCTCGATCACGGCGCAGGCGCTCGCATTGATCACGGCGGTGACGCCGCCGGACTGGGCGTAGAAGGCATTGTGGGCCATGGCGCTGTTCGTGCTCCTGGTCGCTGCTGTTTGGGGATGAGCTGTCGAAAATAAAGTCGACGAATTCTAGCCGAAAGCGGCCGAGGCTGCACCCGGCGGCTATCGCTACCCAGAAGCCCTGAACAGGCGCTGGAGGGGCCTGTGGCGCCATGCTAGTCTCGCCTCACCTTGTCGCGGTGGGATGCCGTGACGCCAGTCGGCAGTCAGGAGAGCGCATGCACGTCCATATCCTCGGTATCTGCGGCACCTTCATGGGCAGCCTGGCGCTGCTGGCGCGGGAGCTGGGCCATACGGTCAGCGGTTCGGATGCGGGGGTTTACCCGCCCATGAGCACCCAGCTCGAGGAGGCGGGCATCAGCCTGCGCGAGGGCTACTCGGCGGATAACCTTGCTCCGCGTCCGGATCGGGTGGTGATCGGCAATGCGCTGTCGCGGGGCAATCCCGAGGTGGAGGCGGTGCTGGATCTTGGCCGGCTGGCCCCCGGCTTTTTGATCGGTGGGGTGCCGCGCAACTTCGGCGTCTCGGCGCGTCTCGGCGACCCCGGTGCTCCCTTCGTGGTCGAGGCCGACGAGTACGACACCGCCTTCTTCGACAAGCGCTCCAAGTTTGTCCACTACCGACCCGAGATCGCGGTGCTGGGCAACCTGGAGTTCGACCACGCGGACATCTTCGATGACCTGGCTGCCATCGAGCGGCAGTTCCATCACCTTGTACGTACCGTGCCGGGTAAGGGGAGGCTGCTGGTGGCCGACAACGAGCCGGCCTTGGATCGGGTGCTGGCAATGGGCGCCTGGACCCCGATATTCCGCTTCGGCAGTGCGACCGAAAGCCCCTGGCGCTATGAGCTCGAGCGCGAGGACGCTTCGCGCTTCCAGGTGATTCACCAGGAGGACATTCATCAGGAGGGCATTCATCAGGAGGGTCAGGGGGCGGCGCGCATCGACGAAGACGCTGTGGTGGACTGGCCGCTGACCGGCGCCTACAACGCTCGCAACGCCCTGGCGGCGCTGGCCGCCGCCCACGCCTGCGGGGTCGATCTTGCCCGCGGCGCGGCGGCACTGTCGCGTTTCGAGACCCCGCGTCGGCGCCAGGAGCTGCGCGGTGAGGTGGCTGGTATCCAGGTGATTGACGACTTCGCCCATCATCCCACGGCCATCGCCGCTACCCTCGAGGGGCTGCGAGCCGCCACCGCTCGCGGTCGCCTGCTGGCGGTGATCGAGCCGCGCTCCAATACCATGCGTCTGGGCACCCTGCGCGGCCGGCTAGCCGAGTGTGTGGCCGCCGCGGACGCCGCCTTCTGGTACCAGCCCGCAGGGCTCGACTGGTCGCTCTCGCCGCTGCTCGAGGCGAGCCCAGTGCCGGCGCGACTGGAAGGGGATCTGGATGCCCTGGTCGCCGCGCTCGTCGAGGAGGCCCGGCCCTATGATCGCATCGTGGTGATGTCCAACGGCGGCTTTGGCGGCATCCATGACAAGCTGATCGCCGCTCTAGAGGTGGCCCATGGTTGAGGCGCAGCAGGCGGCAAGATTGCATCCTCCAGTTACCGTGGCGCTGACCGGCGCCTCCGGCGCCCAGTACGGCCTGCGGCTGATCGAGGCGCTGGTGGCGGCCGACCACGAAGTGTGGGTGATGATCTCCAAGGC
>JAIVHL010000219.1 GCA_020201075.1 Halomonas sp.
AGGCGAAGCGCAGCGGCTCCTGCGGGGCCCCCGGCTCGGCGGCAGAGGCCTCGACGGGCGCTGCGGCTTCCTGGGCCGGGGGAGCCTCGAGCAGCGCCCGCGCCGTGCCCGGTTTGGGTGCGCGGGCAGTACGCGCCGCCCTCGTCGGCTGCTGCGGGGTCGGGCGTGCCGGCGCCGACTCGCGGGCCTCATCGAGCAGCGCATGCAGCCGCTCTCCCGGGGCCTCGGCGGGCGGCGCCTCGGGCAGCGCCCACTCACAGGCCGGGGTCGGGCGGGCATTGGGCAGAGCGTAGCGTGCCACCCAGGCCGTCAGGCCCATGGCCTCCAGGTACTGCAGCCGCTGGGGCTCGGTGGTCACGGCTTGCTGCCGCCCCGACAGTCGGGGGAGTCGGGGCGGCTCTGGCCGCTGGCCTGCCACTCGGCGGGGGTGTAGAGGTGCAGCGCCAGGGCGTGGACCGGACCGGCCAGCTCATCGGCCAGTAGCGCATAGACCTGCTGATGACGTTTGACCGGCATCAGCCCCTCGAGGTGCTCGGAGACGAGGGTCACCTTGAAGTGGGTCTCGGAATCCGGCGGCACGCTGTGCCGGTGGCTCTCGTTCTCCACCGCCAGAAAGGCGGGCGCGAGGGCCTGCAGCTTCTCTTCGATGGTGGCCTGAATGCTCATGCGGCTTCCCCGAACTAATAGAAGGATGAATGAAGTGAAGGCTCCATTATACGCGCTCTCTCGAGCGGTAACGATGCGGCACTGCTCGGGGCTGATCCGGCGGGAGACCGGCGAGGAGGCGCTGTGAATACATCCTTGTACGCTACCGACGCCATCCATGGCGTAGGACCTCCTCTTCGGCCTACCCCCGGCGCCCCTCGTCATTGGTTGCCGCATTGAAACGGTTCTGCTCACGCTGGGCGGCGCCGGCCAGGGGCACCCGGGCCAGGCTGGCGACCAGCGCTAGCAGCGTCGCCAGGGCGCCGAGCCACAGGGAGGCTTGAACCGGCATGCCGGTGGCCAGGAAGGCACCCACCAGCGCCACCCCCAGCGACTGCCCCACGGTGCGCGAGGTGCTCATGATCCCGGAGGCATTGGCGCTGCGCTCCCGGGGCACGGTGCTCATCAGCTCGCGGTTATTGGGCGGCTGGAAGAGCCCGAAGCCGACGCCGCACAGCAGCATGCGCCACAGCACGTCGACCACGCCCGCCTCGGCGTCGAGCCCCGCCAGCAGCGCCAGCCCCACCAGCATCAGCGCAAGCCCCGCGCTGGAGAGCAGGCTCGGATTCACGCGATCGGCCAGGCGACCGGCGCGAGGGCCCACCAGCATGATCGCCAGCGGCCAGGGAGTGAACATCCAGGCGGTTTCCAGCGGCGAGAAGCCCATCTCGCTCTGAAACAGGAAGGAGAGCGCCACAAAGGCCAGCCCCTGCCCCACGAAGGCGGTGCCCTGAGCCACCAGCGCCAGGCTGAAGCGCGGCTCACGGAAGATCTCAAGCGGCATAAGCGGGTGGCTGGCCCGACGCTGGCGATGCAGGAAGAGCAGCGCGGCCGCGACGCTCAGCGCCAGCCAGGCCACCACTCGGCCAGCCGGCATGCCGTGGCCGATGCCGTCTACGGCCAGGAAGAAGCTGCACAGCATGGCCACCGAAAGCAGCGCACCGGCCAGGTCAAAGCCGCCTCGCCGCCCCGTCTCTCGCGGCAGCGCCTTCCAGGCCAGCACCACCGCCACCGCACCCAGCGGCAGGTGCAGGGCAAACAGCCAGGGCCAGTCGGCCACCGAGAGCAGCACGCCGCCGATCGCCGGCCCCGCCGCATAGCCGCCGGCCACCACCATGGCGGAAAGCCCCAGCGCGGTGCCCAGCAGGCGCGAGGGAAAGATGGAGCGGTAGAGCGAGGGCCCGATGGAGAGCGTCGCCGCTGCCCCCAGCCCCTGCAGCGCCCGGAACACCAGCAGCGACTCCAGGCTAGTGGAAAGCGCACTGCCCAGGGCGGCCAAAGTGAAGACGCCCACCCCTGCCACGTAGAGCCGGCGGCGGCTGACCAGCTCGCTGAGCGCGGCGAAGACCAGCAGGAAGGCGGCGCAGCTGATCTGAAACAGGTTGGTGACCCACACCGCCCGGGAAGGGGATACGTCCAGCCCCACCGCGATGGAAGGCAGCGCAATGTTGATCATGGTGGTGTCCACCACGGCCATCATGGTACCGAGGATCAGCGCCAGCACGGCCAGGCGCCGCTCGGGCCCTGGCAGGCCGTCATCGTCGGGGCGGGTCTCGAAGAGTCGACTCATCCTGTGTTCATGCTCCGTTAACGAAGAGACCGGCCGAAGCCGGTCTCATCCTGCCAGCCTGTGGGGCGGGCTTGGGCTTGAAGTCTAATCCTGGTCAAAGTCTGTCAGCAGGGAATCATCCACTTCAGAAATTTCCAGAGCCGCCTCGTCATCGAGATCGATGGCCAGGTAGCTGTGCTCCACCTGCAGGAAGCGCTGGAACAGCGCCCAGTCGACGGCCTCCGGCCACTGCTCTTCGTCTTCTTCCCAGGCGCGCAGCTCGGTCTCGAGAATATCGAGGTAGCGTTCGCGCACGAAGCCCTCCAGGGCCTCCGGGGTGTCCATCTCCGGGATCAGATAGACCGTGCTTTCGCGTTCGACGTCGGACAGGGCGATGTCGTCATCCCCCATGGTCGGCTCAAGGGCATTGATCCAGTCCACGAAATGCTGGGTAGGGCGGACGCTCAGGGCAGAGCGGTTGAGCAGTTTCATGGGGGTCTCCTCGACGTCGAAACGATGGCCATTATGGGTGCTGGCCGCGGTGTTTACCAATGCTTCCCGAGCTTCCCGCAAGTTGGTCTTCACGACACTTGCATCCACTGGTGGGATCTGGGCTCCCACAAAACCCAGCAGCCCTTCGGCCTTTACAACACTTGCACCCACTGGTGGGAGATCGGCTCTGCCGAGCGAATGGCGCCGCAGGCGCCCCCGGCGGTGTTGCTGGCATTGTCGCATACCGCCAAGGAGCCCTGCGGGCTATATTCGCCGGGCGGAGCCCAGCTCCCACTAAACCCAGGAACCCTTCAGCCTTTGCGACACTTGCATCCACTGGTGGGAACTGGGCTCCCACAAAACCCAGCAGCCTTTCACTCCACCTCGGGGCGCATGGCCGGGAACAGCAGCACGTCGCGGATCGAGGCGCTGTCTGTCAGCAGCATCACCAGGCGATCGATACCGATTCCCTCGCCGGCGGTGGGCGGCAGGCCGATCTCCAGAGCGCGCACGTAGTCGGCATCGAAGTACATCGCCTCGTCGTCGCCAGCTTCCTTCTCCGCCACCTGTTCGCGGAAGCGTTCGGCCTGGTCCTCGGCGTCGTTGAGCTCCGAGAAGCCGTTGGCGATCTCGCGGCCGCCGACGAAGAACTCGAAGCGCTCGGTCACGAACGGGTTGGCATCCTTGCGTCGCGCCAGCGGGCTCACCTCGGTGGGGTACTCGGTGATGAAAGTGGGCTGCTTGAGGCGGTGCTCCACGGTCTTCTCGAAGATCTCGATCTGGATCTTGCCCAGGCCCCAGCCATCCTTGACGTCGATGTCCAGGCGCTCGGCGATCTGGCGCGCAGCGGACTCGTCGGCCAGCGCCTCGGCGTGGATATCCGCATTCATCTCGAGGATGGAATCGAAGACGGTGATCCGCTTCAGCGGGCTCCCGAAGTCGTACTCGAAGGTCTCCAGCACCTCGCCCGCGCTGTTGCGCACGCTGTTGACCACCGTGGTGGTGCCCAGCACCTCCCGGGTGAGGGTGCGCAGCATCTCCTCGG
>JAIVHL010000088.1 GCA_020201075.1 Halomonas sp.
GGCCCAACTGCTCACCTCGCTCCGCGGCTTCCAGAAAGAGCTCGCTGGATTCGATCGCATGGCCCAGTGCCTCCAGCCGCCGTTCGCCGCCATTCAGGGAACGCAGATGTTGACGCACTTCCTGGGTGGCGAGGTTTTGCGCATGGTCGACACCTTCCTGGCTAGCTCGGGTTCGTAGCTCGCCTTGGCGCACGCTGGCGGCGGTGTAGCCGCCTCGATAGAGCGGCATGGTGAGTTCAATGCTGGCCCGGTAATCCTCGCTCTCCCGCAGCTCGTCATTGCTGACGCGATCGTTGTAACTGAGGTTAAGATTGATCTCGGGGAAATAGCCGCTGCGTCTCACGCTGGTATCGCTCTCTACGATGCGTCGCTCGGCCCGAGCAAGCTGCACATCGAGGTTGTTGCCTACCCGCTCGAGCCAGCCGGTGTCGTCCTGCCAGTTTCCTTCGAGTTCAATTGAGGTTATATCGCCGAGCTGGTGGCCTTCAAAGTTGGGAAGGGATCCAGTCAATCGTTCCAGCTCACTGCGTGCGTCATCCAGCTCGTTTTCGGCCTGGACAGAATCGGCGACGGCCTGGTTAAGACTGGATTGCGCCTCCAAGAGGTTGATGCGATCTCCCACGCCAAGCTCATAGGCGCGATGGGCCTGAGTGGACTGCAACTCCAGGGCTGCATGCTGGGATTTAAGCAGGCCGAGCTTGCGGGAGGCCAGGAAGGCATTGATGTAGGCCTCGCTTACGACCAATGCCAGGTCGCGCTCGGCCACTGCCAGATCGAGTTCTGCCCCGCCAATCTGCGCTTCGGCTTGTGCCATGCCGCGCCAGCGTTCCAGGCTGAACAGGGGTTGTTGCAGTTGCACCTGCCAGTACTGTTCTTCGATCTCGCCAGGACGCCGTGCCGGCTGGTCGATACCGAAATCATCGGGCTCGGTCTGTATGTTGGTGGAGTCCTGATAAAGATAACCGCCGCTGGCCGTGACCTCAGGCAGCAACTGGGAACGCGCCATGGGGGCTTCCTGTTCGGTAGCCTCCTGCTCGAATCGTTGCCGCGAGAGCTCGGCGTCGTTCTGCAAGGCACGCTCTAAGAGACGGGGCAGCGACGGCAGGGCCTCAGACCTCTGAATTTCTACTCGGTCTAGGGCGGCCATCTCGGTTAGGGCCGATTCTCCGGCCGGGACATCTTCCTGGGCGGCAAGAGGCTGACTACCAAGCAGCAAGCCTAGCAGCAGACAGGAAACGAGTCGCGGTTGGTCTTGGTTTAACATCAATCCTCCCGGATTGCGCGGGCTAGCATGTCGGTGATGGGCTTGGCGATATAGCTGCCGAAGGTACGTTCGCCAGTGCGAATCATGACCTCAGCGGGCATGCCGGAGAGCAGCTTCATATGTTCAGTCATGTCTTTCTGTCCTTCTTCAGTGACGCGAATCCTGGCCTTGTAATACATCTCGCCGGAAGCTTCATCCTCGAAGCTGTCGGCGCTGACATGGATGACTTCACCCTCGACCTGACGGGTGAGGCGCTGATTGAATGCCGAAAAACGGATCTCAGCCAGCTGGCCCTGATAGATGCTATCGATATCTCGGTTGGGAATGCGCGTCTCGACGACGAAGCCGTCGCCGCTCGGCACGAGCTCCATTATCGGGTCGCCCGGGCGAATCACCGCGCCCTGGGTGTGCACAGCCAGGCCGACCACGGTACCGGTGGCCGGTGAGGCGATGGTGGTACGCCCCACCTTGTCGGCCAGGGCGGTGATGCGCTCCTCGGCCTCGGCGATCTGCGACTGGGCCTGCCTGAGCTGCTCGCCTACCTCAGAGAGGAAATCCTGGCGGCGGACTTCCTTTTGCAGTTGATTCTCGCTGATCTGCGACTTCAGGCTGGCGATCTCCGATCGGTGCTGGGCAATGCGCCCTTCGTATTCGAGTACCTGGCGTTCGAGTTCACGCAGGCGCTGGTTGTCGCCCAGGCCTTCGCGGAACAGCGAGCGGAAGTCCTCGGCCTCCTCGCGCAGGGAGCTAACCCGTCGGGTGTTGACGTTGATCTGAGAGGTCAGGCCCTCGATCTGCTCTCGCATCTGGTTGACCTGCTCGTCGAGGGATTGCAAGGCGCTCTGCAGGGATTCACGACGCGCCGTAAACAGGCTCTGCTGGACCGCCTTCATTTCAATGACGCGGTCACGGTCGCTGTTGGCCAGTTCCTCAGGAAATTCCAGAGTCTCTGCACCGCGCTGTTCGGTGAGCAGGCGAACCTCCATGGAACGGTTGATCAAGTATTGGGAGCGGGCGATATCGAGCTGAGACCGTGACTGGGTGTCACTCAGCACGACCAGAGGATCGCCGGCGTCGACCTTGTCGCCGTCCTCGACCAGGATATCCTGGACAATGCCGCCCTCGAGGTGCTGGACGGTGCGCTTGAAGGATTCCATGGAAACGTTGCCGGGAGCCACCACCGCCACGGCCAGCGAGGCAGTCAGTGTCCAGGTACCGAATCCCCCCAGGGCGACCAGCAGGATGGTCATCCCCAGGCGCTTGTACCCCTTGTCGCTGGTAGGAAGCTTATCGGCGTGCTTGGCCGTTGAAATATTACGTAACGTCTCCGACATCAATTCTTCTCCTCGGGGAGACTGCTCCCCTCAGCGGGGCCCGGTTTTCCGCCACGAATGGTGGCAAGACGCGCTCTGGAATTCTGAAATTGCTGGGGTTTTTTGGCGACCTGGGCCAGTACCTCATCCCTCGGGCCGAAAATGCTCATCTGGCCTTCCTTCATCACCAGCAGTTTGTCCATATTCTTGAGCACGCTGGTGCGATGACTGATCACGAACAGAGTGATGCCTTCAGCCTTGAGCTGGCGAATGGTTTCGCCGAGCGATCGCTCGCCGGCATCATCGAGATTGGAGTTGGGCTCATCCAACACCAGCAAGATGGGGTCACCATAGAGGGCGCGAGCTAGGCCCACGCGCTGGCGCTGGCCACCGGAAAGCGCCCCACTGGTGGAAGAAATATAGGTATCGTAGCCGTCGGGAAGATCGAGGATCATCTCGTGAACGCCGGCCTTCTTGGCGGCCTTTACGACTTTCTTGGGGGCCACCTCACCAAAGCGCGCGATATTCTCGCTGATGGTGCCGTCGAAGAGCTCGATGTCCTGGGGCAGGTAGCCCACATGAGGCCCCAGCTCATCTCGGTTGTATTGGATGATCTCGGCGCCATCAAGCCGGACATTGCCGACCTGAGCCGGCCAGATGCCCAGGAGCACCCGGGCCAGAGTGGACTTGCCGGCGGCACTGGGGCCGATGATGCCTACATGCTCACCCTCGGGAACGGTGAAATTGATGCCGCGAATGGTGGCCATGCGCACGCCAGGAGGGGCCGCGGCGACAGTTTCGACGCTGATATCGCCATTAGGGGTGGGAAGCGACATGCGGTGCTGTTCCTTTGGAATCTGGGTCAACAGCTCGTTGAGGCGGCCATAGGCGCCGCGGGCGTTGACGAAGCTCTTCCAGCTTCCGATCATCTGGTCGATGGGCGCCAGGGCCCGACCCATGATGATCGAGCCGGCGATCATCATCCCAGCCGTCATCTCAGCTTGCAGCACCAGGTAGGCACCCAGACCGAGTATCAGCGACTGAAAGAGCAGACGCAGTACCTTGGAGGCATTGGTGAGGGCGCCGGCTCGGTCGCTGGCTTGTGACTGTTTGGCCAAAAAGCCATGATGCTTCTCGGCCCAGCGCCCCATGATCCCCGGTAACATGCCCATAGCATGTAGCAC
>JAIVHL010000015.1:0-21406 GCA_020201075.1 Halomonas sp.
CCGCTTTGGCGTGACGCCGGCCTATCTGGTGAATGCCGAGGTCCTGCAGATCAAGGTTGCCCAGGGCGCCAAGCCCGGCGAGGGCGGCCAGCTGCCCGGTGGAAAGGTCAACGAGCTGATCGCCCGGCTGCGTTACGCAGTGCCCGGGGTGACCCTGATATCGCCGCCGCCGCACCACGACATCTACTCCATCGAGGATCTGGCCCAGCTGATTTTCGACCTCAAGCAGGTCAATCCCGATGCCCTGGTCTCGGTGAAGCTGGTCTCCGAGCCCGGCATCGGCACCATCGCCACCGGTGTGGCCAAGGCCTACGCCGACCTGATCACCGTGTCAGGCTACGATGGTGGCACCGCGGCGAGTCCGATGACCTCCATCAAGCATGCCGGCTCTCCCTGGGAGCTGGGGCTGCCAGAGGTGCACCAGGCGCTGCGTATTAACGGCCTGCGTGACAAGATTCGCCTGCAGACCGACGGCGGCCTCAAGACGGGGCTCGATGTGGTCAAGGCGGCGATCCTCGGCGCCGAGAGCTTCGGTTTCGGCACCGCGCCCATGGTCGCCCTGGGCTGCAAGTACCTGCGCATCTGCCACCTGAACAACTGTGCTACCGGTGTGGCCACCCAGGACGATTACCTGCGCGGCGAGCACTTCCGTGGCACCGTTGACATGGTTAAGCACTACTTCCGCTTTATCGCCGAAGAGGTGCGCGAGCTGATGGCCATGTTGGGTGTGCGCCGGCTCACCGACCTGATTGGTCGCACCGATCTGCTCGAGGTGCTCGAGGGGGTGACCGCCTCCCAGCGCAAGCTCGACCTGACCCCGCTGCTCGGCAATGATTTCGTGCCGGCCGAGGCTCCCCAGTTCTGCCAGGTGAGCCGCAACGTGCCCCATGATCCGGGGGCCAAGAATCAGGAGGTGCTGGCCGCCTTCGAGGACGCCATCGAGGCAAAATCCGGGGGTGAGGTTGCCTTCACCATCACCAACTGCGATCGCAGCGTGGGGGCGCTCACCTCCGGTGCCATCGCCAAGCGCTATGGCGAGGCGGGACTCGAGGATGCCCCGGTGACCGCGCGCTTTACCGGCGTGGCCGGCCAGAGCTTCGGTGTCTGGAATGCTCGCGGCCTCAACCTCTACCTGGAGGGCGACGCCAACGACTATGTCGGCAAGGGCATGAACGGCGGCAAGGTGGTGATCATCCCGCCCAGGGGCAGTCGCTTTGCCAGCCACGAGACAGCCATCGTCGGCAACACCTGCCTGTACGGTGCTACCGGTGGCAAGTTGTTCGCGGCGGGCACCGCCGGCGAGCGCTTCGGGGTGCGTAACTCCGGCGCCCACGCGGTGATCGAAGGGGTCGGTGACCACTGCTGCGAATACATGACCGGTGGCATGGTCTGCGTGCTCGGCGAGACCGGGGTCAACTTCGGCGCGGGCATGACCGGCGGCTTCGCCTATGTGCTCGACGAGGATCGCAGCTTTGTCGACAAGTACAACCACGAACTGGTGGAGATCCACCGCGTGAATACGGAGACCATGGAGGCCTATCGTCGCCACCTGCGCGAGGTCATCGAGGAGTTCGTTGCCGAGACCGACTCGCCGCGTGGCCACGCGATTCTCGAGGACTTCAGCGACTTCACTCGCCACTTCTGGCTGGTGAAGCCCAAGGCGGCAAGCCTGAACAGTCTGCTGGCCCAGTCAAGGCGACAGCCGGAGTAGAGAGTCGGCGTCAGCCGGAATGGCCGCGGCGTCAGCCGGGATGGGGCAGGTGGCTTCAGCCCGGTTGGCGCCCTCGACGACAGGTGAGAAGCGCCCCGGCGGACTCCAGGTCCGAGCCGGGGTGGCCAACAGGATTTCCAGGAGAATCAAGATGGCAAACCGTCTGAGCAACGATTTCCAGTTTATCGACGTGGGTCGTCAAGATCCGCAGAAGAAAGACGCCCGCGCCCGCTCGCGGGAGTTCGCCGAGATCTACGAGCCCTACAAGCCCCAGGATGCGGCCAGTCAGGCCCATCGCTGCCTGCACTGCGGCAACCCCTACTGCGAATGGAAGTGCCCGGTTCACAACTACATTCCCAACTGGCTGCAGCTGGTCAGCGAGGGCAACATCCTCGAAGCGGCCGAGATGTCCCACAAGACCAACTCGCTGCCCGAGGTGTGTGGTCGGGTCTGCCCCCAGGATCGTCTCTGCGAGGGCGACTGCACCCTCAACGACGGCTTCGGCGCCGTGACCATCGGCTCGATCGAGAAGTACATCACCGATACCGCCTTCGCCATGGGCTGGCGTCCGGACATGTCGCAGGTCAGCTGGACGGATCGCAAGGTGGCGATCATCGGCGCCGGGCCGGCGGGCCTGGGCTGCGCTGACGTTCTGGTGCGCAACGGCGTGAAGCCGGTGGTGTTGTTCATGGGCATGGGCACCTACAAGTACATGGAGGGCGGCTTCCCCGGCGAGAATCTGGCCGGGGTTCACAAGGCGCTCGACTTCCTGATCGCTAACGTCAACCACTGCCTGGGCTTCGAGAAGGATCCCGCCGACTACATCTCCTTCAAGGGCCAGCGCGTGGTAGTGCTGGGCGGCGGTGACACCGCCATGGACTGCAATCGCTCCGCTATCCGCCAGGGTGCCACCCAGGTCTCCTGCGCCTATCGCCGCGACGAGGAGAACATGCCGGGCTCGCGCAAGGAGGTGGCCAACGCCCGTGAGGAGGGCGTGGAGTTTCTGTTCAACCGTCAGCCGGTCGCGGTGGTAGGCGAGGGTAAGGTGGAAGGGGTGAAGGTGGTGCGCACCCGCCTCGGCGAGCCGGATGAGAACGGCCGTCGTCGCCCCGAGGTAGTGCCGGGCTCCGAGGAGGTGATTCCGGCCGACGCCGTGGTCATCGCCTTCGGCTTCCAGCCCGACCCGCCCGCCTGGTTCAACGACCATGGTATCGCAATCGATGAGCGCGACCGGGTCAAGGCGCCGGAGCACGGTGCTCTGCCGTTCCAGACCACCCACGAAAAGATCTTCGCCGGCGGCGACATGGTGCGCGGCTCCGACCTGGTGGTGACGGCTATCTACGAGGGACGCCAGGCCGCCGAGGGCATCCTCGACTACCTGGGGGTCTGAGGCGTCTTCGGCCAGTCGCCGGGCGGCTGGCCGAAATTGAGCCATTGGTCGTATTCTGCTAGTCTGTCGTCCCATCCCGGCGCGGCTTTCTGCCGAGCCTCATGATCACGTTTCGACAGGTTCTCCATGACACGATATATCTTCGTGACCGGCGGCGTTGTGTCCTCTCTTGGCAAGGGCATCGCGTCAGCCTCGCTGGCGGCGATTCTCGAGGCGCGCGGCCTCAAGGTCACCATGCTCAAGCTCGACCCTTACATCAACGTGGACCCGGGCACCATGAGCCCCTTCCAGCACGGCGAGGTATTCGTCACCGAGGATGGCGCCGAGACGGACCTCGACCTGGGCCACTACGAGCGCTTCATACGCACCAAGATGACCCAGCGCAACAACTTCACCACCGGTCGCGTCTACGAGAACGTGCTGCGCAAGGAGCGTCGCGGCGACTACCTGGGCGGTACCGTGCAGGTGATCCCCCATATCACCGACGAGATCAAGCGCCGGGTGTATGAGGGGGGCGAGGGCTTCGACGTGGCGCTGGTGGAGATCGGCGGCACCGTGGGCGACATCGAGTCGCTGCCCTTCCTGGAGTCGATTCGCCAGATCAGGAGCGAGTTAGGCGCCAGCCGAGCGCTCTTTATGCACCTTACGTTAGTGCCCTACATAAAGACGGCGGGGGAGACCAAGACCAAGCCGACCCAGCACAGCGTCAAGGAACTGCGCTCCATCGGTATCCAGCCGGATATCCTGATTTGCCGCAGCGAGGTGGAGCTCGAGGAGACCGAGCGCCGCAAAATCGCGCTGTTCACCAACGTCGAAGAGCGTGCGGTCATCCCGCTGCAGGATGCCGACACCATCTATCGCATCCCGCTGATGCTCCACGAGTATGGCTTGGACGAGATCGTCTGTGACAAGCTACGCCTCACAGCCGATGAGGCCGATCTCAACGAGTGGATCAAGGTGCTAGACGCCAAGCTCAACCCGCTCAAATCGATCAACATCGTCATGGTCGGCAAGTACATGGAGCTGCTTGACGCCTACAAGTCGCTCAACGAGGCGCTGATCCATGCCGGCATCCAGACCCGGGTCAAGGTCAACGTCGACTACATCGACTCGGAGGATATCGAGCGCCACGGCACCGATCGCCTGGCCGGCAAGGATGCCATCCTGGTGCCCGGCGGCTTCGGCGAGCGCGGCGTTGAGGGCAAGATCGCCACGGCGCGATTCGCCCGGGAGAACAAGATTCCCTATCTCGGCATCTGCCTCGGTATGCAGGTGGCGGTGATAGAGTTCGCCCGCAACGTGGCCGGCTGGGAAGACGCCGATTCCACGGAGTTTACCCACGACACTCAGCATCCGGTGGTGGGCCTGATCACCGAGTGGATCACCCCCGAAGGCAAGATTGAACTGCGCGACGCGGCCTCCGATATGGGCGGCACCATGCGTCTGGGCGGCCAGGTATGCCGCTTGAAGACCGGCAGCAAGGCCCGGCAGGCCTACGGTAGCGACGAGATCGTTGAGCGACATCGGCACCGTTATGAGGTCAACAACCAGTTCATCGAGGAGCTCGAGCAGGCGGGCATGTTGCTGTCTGGCAAGAGCGTCGACAACTCCCTGGTGGAGATGGTTGAGCTGCCCGACCATCCCTGGTTCGTGGCCTGCCAGTTCCATCCCGAGTTCACCTCTACCCCCCGCGACGGCCACCCGCTGTTTACTGGTTTCGTCAACGCGGCGCTGGAGCACAAGGCGGCGCGCACTCGCGCCCAGTCCTCCCACCAGGAGTGAGCCGGATGAGCGCACCCGAACGACATGTTCCCATTGCCGGCCTCCAGGCCGGCAATTCATTGCCCCTGATGCTGTTCGGCGGCATCAACGTGCTGGAATCTCGCGAGTTGGCCCTGGAGGTCGCAGAGACCTACGTCGAGGTGACGCATCGGCTGGGCATGCCCTACGTCTTCAAGGCGAGCTTCGACAAGGCCAACCGCAGCTCCATACACTCCTACCGCGGCCCGGGCCTCGAGAAGGGGCTCGAGATCCTCGCCGAGGTGAAGTCGCGTTTTGAGGTGCCGATCATCACCGATGTCCATGAGCCCTGGCAGGCCGCGCCGGTGGCCGAGGTGGCCGATATCATCCAGCTGCCCGCTTTTCTGGCTCGCCAGACCGACCTCGTCGTGGCGATGGCTCGGACCGGGGCGGTAATCAACATCAAGAAGCCGCAGTTCCTCGCCCCCCATGAGATGCGCCATATCATTCGCAAGTGCGAGGAGGCCGGCAACGACCGAGTGATTCTCTGCGAGCGTGGCTCGAGCTTCGGCTACAACAACCTGGTGGTGGACATGCTCGGCTTCGGCGAGATGAAGCAGACCGGCCGTCCGGTGTTCTTCGACGTCACCCATGCGCTGCAGCGCCCGGGAGGGCGCACCGACAGCGCCGATGGCCGCCGTCAGCAGGTGGCCGAGCTGGCTCGGGCGGGCGTGGCCGTGGGGCTGGCCGGCCTCTTCCTGGAGGCCCACCCGGCCCCGGATGCGGCGCTATGTGATGGCCCCTGCGCACTGCCGCTGGACAGGCTCGAGCCCTTCCTGACCCAGCTCAAGGCTATTGACGACCTGGTCAAGGGCTTCGCGCCGCTCGATATCCCATAACATTTCATCGCTGACACAACTGAGGAAGACTCGCATGACCAAGATCGTCGACATTCGTGCCCTCGAGGTGCTCGATTCCCGCGGCAACCCGACCGTCCAGGCCGAGGTGCATCTGGAAAGCGGCGCCGTGGGTGAGGCCTGTTCTCCCAGCGGCGCCTCCACCGGCTCCCGCGAGGCCCTCGAACTGCGTGACGGCGATACTGACCGCTATCTCGGCAAGGGCGTGCTGAAGGCGGTCGAGGCGGTCAACGGCGTCATTCGGGAGTGTCTGGTGGGCATGGACGCCCGCGACCAGCGTGGCCTGGACAACGCCATGCTGGCGCTGGACGGCACCGACAACAAGGGCAAGCTCGGCGCCAATGCCATCCTGGCGGTCTCCCTGGCGGCCGCCAAGGCAGCGGCCAACGCCAAGGGCATGCCGCTTTATGCCCATATCGCCGAGCTCTACGGCCAGCCGGGCCAGTACAGCATGCCCGTGCCGATGATGAACATTCTCAACGGCGGCGAGCATGCCGACAACAACGTCGATATACAGGAGTTCATGGTTCAGCCGGTAGGCGCTCCCAATTTCCGCGAGGGCCTGCGCATGGGCGCCGAGATCTTTCATGCGCTGAAGAAGGTGCTCAGCGCTCGAGGGCTGTCCACGTCGGTGGGTGACGAGGGCGGCTTCGCACCCAACCTGGCCTCCAACGCCGAAGCGCTCGCTGTGATCAAACAGGCGGTGTCGAATGCCGGCTATGCGCTGGGCCGCGACGTGACTCTGGCTCTGGACTGCGCCTCCTCAGAGTTCTACAAGAACGGCCAGTACGATCTCGCCGGCGAGGGCAAGCAGTATGACGCCCAGGGCTTCACCGACTACCTGGCCGGCCTATGCGACGATTATCCGATCGTCTCCATCGAGGATGGGATGGACGAGTCCGACTGGGACGGCTGGAAGGCGCTGACCGACAAGCTGGGTGATCGCGTGCAGCTGGTAGGCGACGACCTCTTCGTGACCAATACGAAGATCCTCAAGCGCGGGATCGACGAGCGGATCGGGAACTCCATCCTGATCAAGTTCAATCAAATCGGCTCGCTCTCCGAGACCCTGGACGCTATTCGCATGGCCCAGGATGCCGGCTTTACCGCGGTGATTTCGCACCGCTCCGGCGAGACCGAGGACACCACCATCGCGGATCTCGCCGTGGGCACCTGCGCTGGCCAGATCAAGACCGGTTCGCTGTGCCGCAGCGATCGTGTCGCCAAGTACAATCGGCTGCTGGTGATCGAGCGTGAGCTTGGCGATCGTGCCAGCTATCCGGGGCTTTCGGCCATCAAGGGCCAGTAAGCGAACAGCGTTGCTTTTTGCGGGATCCCTTGTAGGAAATCGCCGACAATTGATCGACGATATTGACTCAGTATCAGTCTGAAGACCGACGCCGAAGGCGCCGGTCTTTTTTTATATCATTGATATTTATATGTTAAATAAAAATTTCGCGTTGCGGCCGACGATTGAGGTTGCGAGGAATGCGCCATGGGGCGTGCTTGTGTTGCACTGCAGCTCTGCGAGAATGAGCTCGGGACAAGGAGTGACAGCAATGGCCCTCCGGCAGGATGCAACGGGATGCTTGAAGTGATGCGTTCGGTGCGGCAGGAGGCCGCTTCCGGACAAGGATGACATCACAGGAGTCGGGCGGAAGGAGCCGCTCAAGGAACGGCTAGGAGCTGGCGGCCTGCGGGCCGCCTTTTTGTTCTTGGGTGTTCTCCTGGAAGGTATGAGCAGACGCAACGACGCCGAATGTCTCTCGACATTCGGCGTCGTTGCGTCTGTGCGATGGCGTGCTCAGCGCTCCAGCTTCTCCAACTTTCCGGGCTTGCCGTCCCACTCTTCGGCATCGGGCAGCGGATCCTTCTTCTCGCTGATATTGGGCCACACATCGGCGAGTTCCGCGTTGATCTCGATGAAGGGCTCCTGTCCTGCGGGCAGTTCATCCTCCGAGAAGATCGCTTCGGCGGGGCACTCCGGCTCGCAGAGGGCGCAGTCGATGCACTCGTCGGGGTGGATCACCAGGAAGTTGGGACCCTCGTAAAAGCAGTCCACCGGGCAGACTTCGACACAGTCGGTGTACTTGCACTTGATGCAGTTCTCGGTGACGACGAACGTCATGCCACTCTCCCTTCCTCGGGCCGGCGTCGCTCGGCCGCTATGGATAGTTGATGAAACGGTTATAAAAGTTGATTTTCTTATACAGAGACGGCGATGAATCAGACTATTCTAGTCGCGCCCCCCTTGGCGTCGCAAGCGATGCTCGGCCCGCTCAGGTTCGGAGCTGATCCGTCGGCAGACCTGCGAGGAGGCGCTGTGAACCCTTCCCTGGGCGCTACCGATGCCCTGCTGCGCTCTCGCATCCTGCTTCGCTTGCAGGACCGGTGCTGGCCATCCATGGCCAGCCCGTTCGAAGCAGTGCTTCTCACCCCTGGCATAGGACCTCCTCTTCGGCCTGCCCCCGGCGCTCTTCGCTGTGCTTTTACAAGGCGTCATGCCAGCGGTAGAGCAGCTCCAGCGCTTGGCGCGGGGTAAGCTCGTCCAGGGCGAGGCCGCCGAGTTCCTCCACCAGCGGGTGGGGCGTGCTGGCGAAGAGGTCGTTCTGCTGTGGCTGGGGAGCGTCACCAGGGCGTTCGCTACTCCTGCTGCCCTGGTCGATCTCCTGCTGCTCCAGCTGCCCGAGCTTCTCTCGAGCCCTGGCGATCACTGCCTGGGGCACGCCGGCCAGCTGGGCCACCTGTAGGCCGTAGCTTTGGCTGGCCGGGCCATCCTTCACTCTGTGCATGAAGACGATGCCTTCCTTGTGCTCGGCTGCCGTCAGGTGCACGTTGGCTACGCCTTCGGCCTGCTCGGGCAGGGCGGTCATCTCGAAGTAGTGGGTGGCGAACAGCGTGAAGGCGCGAGTGCGGGTCAGCTGCTCGGCACTGGCCCAGGCCAGCGACAGGCCGTCGAAGGTGCTGGTGCCGCGGCCGATCTCGTCCATCAGCACCAGGCTATGGTCGGTGGCGTTGTGCAGGATGTTGGCGGTTTCGGTCATTTCCACCATGAAGGTGGAGCGCCCGCCGGCCAGGTCATCCGAGGAGCCGATGCGGGTGAAGATGCGGTCCACCGGGCCGATCTCGGCGGCGTCGGCCGGCACGAAGCTGCCGGTATGGGCAAGCAGTACGATAAGTGCAGCCTGACGCATATAGGTGGATTTGCCGCCCATGTTAGGCCCGGTGATCACCAGCATGCGCCGATCATCCCCCATGAACAGGTCGTTGGGCACGAAGGGAGCTTCGCTGACATGCTCTACCACTGGATGGCGACCGCCGCGGATGGCGATACCCGGTGCCTCGGCCAGCCGGGGCCGCACGAAATCCAGCGCCTGAGCTCGCTCGGCGAAGGCGCACAGCACATCCAGCGAGGCCAGCGCCCGGCCGCTGGCCTGCAGGGCGTTGAGCTCGGCGTTGAGGGTGTCGAGCAGGCTGTCGTAGAGCAGCTTCTCCCGGGCCAGGGCGCGGGACTTCGCCGACAGGGCCTTGTCCTCGAACTCCTTGAGCTCGGGAATGATGAAGCGCTCGGCGTTTTTCAGGGTCTGGCGGCGCACGTAGTCCGCCGGGGCGTCCCGGGCCTGGGCGCGGGGAATCTCGATGAAGTAGCCGTGCACGCGGTTGTAGCCCACCTTGAGGAGGCGTCGCGCAGCCGCGCCAGGTCCCTGGGTCGAGCGCTGTAGAGGGCGACTCTAGCCAGGATGCGTTCCACGTCACCGATCGCCTTGAGCGACTCGCGAAGCACCACGAAGCCTTCGGCCTCCAGCAGCAGTGCCACTGCGGACTGGCGCGCCTGAACGCGCTCGCGGTCGCGCAGCGGTCGATTGAGCCAGCGCTTGAGTAGCCGTGACCCCATGGCGGTGGAGGTGGTGTCAAGCACGCTGGCCAGAGTGTTGTCGGCGGTGCCGCCCAGGTTGATGTCGATCTCCAGGTTGCGGCGGCTGGCGGCGTCGATGACCACGGCGTCGTCGCGGCTCTCCACACCGATGGCGGTGACGTGGGGCAGCCCCGAGCGCTGGGTGTCCCGAGCGTATTCGATCAGCACACCGGCGGCGGTGAGGGCGGCGCTGAGATGGGCGCAGCCGAAGCCGCGCAGGTCCTGGACCTGGAACTGGTCGCACAGCAGGCGAGTTGCGCTCTCAAGGTCGAAAAGCCAATCGCCCTGGCGGCGCAGCCCGCGCTTGCCGTCCAGCGCCGGCGGCAGGGCCAGGCTCTCGGCCACCAGCAGCTCGGCGGGGTCGAGGCGCTGCAGCTCGGCGAGCATTTCGCCTTCGCCTTCCACCTCCAGTACGCTGAAGCGCCCGCTGGAGAGCTCCAGCCAGGCCAGGCCTACCCGCTCGCCGGCGGCGTGCACGGCCACCAGCAGGTTATCGCGGCGGGCGTCTAGCAGGGCCTCATCGTAGAGGGTGCCGGGGGTAACGATGCGAATGACACGGCGATCAACCGGCCCTTTGCTGGTGGCCGGGTCTCCTACCTGCTCGCAGATCGCCACCGATTCGCCGGCGGCCACTAGGCGTGCCAGATACCCCTCGGCGCTGTGGTAGGGCACGCCGGCCATGGGGATTGGCTTGCCGGCGGACTGGCCGCGCTGGGTCAGGGTGATGTCGAGCAGCGCGGCGGCGCGTCTGGCGTCGTCGAAGAAGAGCTCGTAGAAGTCGCCCATACGATAGAAGAGCAGCACGTCGGGGTGTTCGCGCTTGATCTTCAGGTACTGGGCCATCATCGGCGTATGGGGGGGGCTAGCCTGTGACATCGCGAATCCCTTTAGAGGCTCTGCACTCGCTGGCAAAAGCCAGTATTCTACCGTCCAGACATCGACTTCGTCAGGAGCGATTGCAGATGACTCAGGAGGCCATCCCATGTCGCATTCCGCCGCCAGCCTTGCCAACCTCGACCTCAACACTCTGGCCGAGCGCCTTGGCTGGCTATGTCGAGAGCAGGGCGTGATGATCACCTGCGCCGAGTCGTGCACCGGCGGTGGGGTGGCCAGCGCCATCACCTCAGTGGCCGGCAGCTCCGATTGGTTTGAGACCGGCTATGTGACCTACTCCAACGCCGCCAAGTCTCGTCTGTTAGGCGTGTCCGAGGCGCTGCTCGAGACTCACGGTGCAGTCAGCCGCGAAGTGGTCGAGGCGATGGTGGCCGGCGCCTGTCGCGACAGTGGCGCCACGCTCGGCGTGGCGATCAGCGGCGTGGCAGGCCCCGGTGGCGGCAGCGCCGAGAAGCCGGTGGGAACCGTGTGGCTTGCCTGGGGAGATGCCGCAGGCGCCACTGCCGAGTGCCATCGCTACTCTGGCGACCGCCTCGCCGTGCGCGAGCAGGCGGTGCGAGAATCGCTGGCCGGGTTGGTCCGCCGCCTCGAGGCCCGCTGAGTCCTATCCGTATGCGGGCGGAATTGGCACTGGTCCTGCCCGCCCTTTTTCGCCATACTACTGTCCAGTCATACAGTATTTTGATACCCCGATCAGGAGATCCGACATGGCTCAGGATGACAATCGCTCCAAGGCGCTGAATGCCGCGCTATCTCAGATCGAGCGCCAGTTTGGCAAGGGCACCGTGATGCGCCTTGGCGACGCCCCCCGTGTGGTCATGCCCTCGATCTCCACCGGCTCGCTGGGACTCGACATTGCCCTGGGCATCGGTGGCGTTCCGCTGGGTAGGGTGGTCGAGATCTTCGGGCCGGAGTCCTCGGGCAAGACCACCCTGTCCCTGTCGGTTATCGCCCAGGCTCAGAAGCAGGGTAAAACCTGCGCCTTCATCGACGCCGAGCATGCCCTCGACCCGAGCTATGCCGAGAAGCTCGGCGTCAACCTGGATGACCTGCTGGTTTCCCAGCCCGATAACGGCGAGCAGGCCCTGGAAATCTGCGACATGCTGGTGCGCTCCGGCGGCGTCGACGTGATCGTCATCGACTCGGTCGCGGCGCTGACCCCGCGCGCCGAGATCGAGGGCGAAATGGGCGACTCCCACGTCGGCCTGCAGGCCCGCCTGATGTCCCAGGCGCTGCGCAAGATCACCGGCAACATCAAGAATGCCAACTGCATGGTGGTATTCATCAACCAAATTCGCATGAAGATCGGCGTGATGTTTGGTAGCCCCGAGACCACTACCGGCGGTAACGCCCTGAAGTTCTATGCCAGCGTGCGTCTGGATATCCGCCGCACCGGCTCGGTGAAGCAGGGCGACGAGGTCACCGGCAACGAGACCCGCGTCAAGGTGGTCAAGAACAAGGTGGCTCCGCCTTTCCGCCAGGCCGAGTTCCAGATCCTCTACGGTAAGGGCATCTATCACGCCGGTGAGGTGGTCGACCTCGGCGTGCAGTGCAAGCTCGTCGACAAGGCCGGTGCCTGGTACAGCTACCAGGGCAACAAGATCGGCCAGGGCAAGGCCAATGCCGCCCAATTCCTCGAGGACAATCCGGCTATCATGGACGAGATCGAGAGCCAGATCCGCGCCCAGCTGCTCGCACCGGTTGAGCCCAAGAAGGAAGGCGCCAAGGAGGCGGCGCCCGCCGAGAGCGACGGCGACGACGAGCTGCTCTAACCCGTGAACGTTAAGGCGCCAGGCGACTCCACGCCCCGTGAGGATGCCCTTCGCCTGCTGGCGCGGCGCGAGTATTCCCGCGCCGAGCTGGTTGGCAGGCTCTCGGCGAAGGCCCACGGCGCGGATGCCATCGCCGAGTGCCTCGACGCCCTTGCCGAGCAGGGCCTGCAGTCCGATGAACGCTTCGCCGAGAGCTTCCTGCGCTCGCGCGTCATGCGCGGTCAGGGGCCGCTAAAGATCCGTCAGGCGCTTTCCCAGCGCGGCATCGAGCGCGAGCTGATTCGCACCGTGTTCGCGGAGGCGCAGAGGGATGAGCAGGGGGATGAGCAGGGTGGAGTCGACTGGTTCGCCCTGGCCTGCGAGACTCTCGCCCGGCGCTTCTCCGGCCCCGGCGATACCCCCCGCGAGCGTGCCCGGCGCGAGCGCTTTCTGGCCGGCCGCGGTTTCGACTTCGACCAGGTGCGTCACGCCCTGGCGCACGCCTGGGATGACCCCGCGACAGAGAATTGACGCGGGGCGCCTCTACAGTCCCTTGACAGCTGCGTTATAGTAGGTCTCTTTGCGGAAGCCTCGGGTGGCCTTGTTGCGGACGGCCACCCCGCCCATCGCCACGGATACCCCATGAAAAGCGCAGATATCAGACAGGCCTTTCTGAGTTACTTCGAGACGCACGGCCATACCGTCGTGCCCTCCAACTCTCTGGTGCCGGGCAACGACCCGACGCTGCTGTTCACCAACGCCGGCATGGTGCCGTTCAAGGACGTCTTCCTGGGCCGCGACCCGCGCCCCTACGTGCGTGCCACTTCGTCCCAGCGCTGCGTGCGCGCCGGCGGCAAGCACAACGATCTTGACAACGTCGGCTACACGGCCCGCCATCACACCTTCTTCGAGATGCTGGGCAACTTCAGCTTCGGCGACTACTTTAAGCGCGACGCCATTCGCTTCGCCTGGACCTTTCTCACCGAGACCCTGGGACTGCCCAGGGAAAAACTGTGGGTGACGGTGCACGTCAGCGATGACGAGGCCGAGGCGATCTGGAAGGAGGAAATGGGCATCGACCCCGCGCGCTTCTCCAAGCTCGACGAGGACAATTTCTGGCAGATGGGCGACACCGGCCCCTGCGGCCCCAGTTCCGAGATCTTCTATGATCACGGCCCCGAGGTGTGGGGCGGACCGCCCGGCAGTCCCGAGGAGGACGGCGACCGCTACATCGAGATCTGGAACCTGGTGTTCATGCAGTTCGATCGCGACGTCGCGGGCACCCTGAATCCGCTGCCCAAGCCCTCCATCGATACCGGCATGGGCCTGGAGCGGATCGCTGCGGTGATGCAGGGCGTGCACTCCAACTACGAGATCGATCTGTTCCAGAACCTGCTGGCCTCGGCGGCGCGCCATACCGGCCACGCCGATACCCGCAACCCCTCGCTGCGGGTGATCGCCGACCATATCCGCTCTTGCGCCTTCCTGATTGCCGACGGCGTGCTGCCCTCCAACGAGGGGCGCGGCTACGTGCTGCGCCGGATCATCCGCCGAGCCATTCGCCACGGTCATAAGCTGGGCGCCAAGGGCGACTTTTTCCACAAGCTGGTGGGAGCGCTGGATGCCGAAATGGGTGACGCCTTCCCCGAGCTGCGAGAGGCCCGCCATCAGATCGAGCGCGTATTGCTCAAGGAGGAGGAGCAGTTCGCCCGTACCCTGGAACACGGCATGGGCCTGCTCGAGGAGGCCCTGGCCGACCTCGATGGCGAGGTGCTGCCCGGCGAGACGGTCTTCAAGCTCTATGACACCTACGGCTTTCCCTTTGATCTCACCGCCGACGTCTGCCGCGAGCGCGGCGTGACCCTCGATGAAATCGGCTTCGAGCGGGCGCTGGAGGCCCAGCGAGAGCGTGCCCGGGCGGCCAGCCAGTTCGGGGCCGACTACGGTGCCGCGCTGGACCTCGAGGGTGAGACCACCTTCACCGGCTACGACCGCCTGGAAGACAGCGCCACGGTCACCGCCATCGTCGACCGGGAGGGTAACGTCCTCACCGGCCTCGCGCCCGAGCAGCGCGGTCTCGTGGTGCTTGACCGCACCCCCTTCTACGGCGAATCAGGCGGCCAGGTGGGCGACACCGGCTACCTGCACCTGAACGGCGGCGCGCGCTTCCTGGTCACGGACACCCAGAAGCAGTCCGGTCACCACCTGCACCATGGCGTGTTGCTGGAAGGTGAGCTGGCGGTGGGTGATGAGGTGAGACCCGAAGTCAGCGCCAAGCTGCGTGGCGCCACCATTCGCAACCACTCCGCTACCCACCTGATGCATAAAGCGCTGCGCCTGGTGCTGGGCGACCACGTGGCCCAGAAGGGCTCGCTGGTGACTCCCGAGCGGCTGCGTTTCGACTTCAGCCACTTCGAGGCGATGACCCCGGAGCAGCTGGCCGAGGTGGAGCGCCTGGTCAACGAGCAGATCCTGGCCAATGCGGCCACCCGCATCGAACAGATGACCCTCGATGAGGCCAAGGCTCGGGGCGCGGCCGCACTGTTCGAGGCCAAGTACGCCGACAATGTGCGGGTGCTGACCATCGGCGCCGACGATTTCTCCATCGAGCTGTGCGGCGGTACCCACGTGGCGCGCAGCGGCGACATCGGCTGTTTCCACATCGTCAGCGAGCAGGGTATCGCCAGCGGCGTGCGTCGTGTCGAAGCGATCACCGGGGAGGGCGCCCTGGCCTACTTCCGCGAGCAAGAGGCACGCCTGAGTCGCCTTGGTGAGCGTCTCAAGGCCAAACCGGAACAGGTCGAGGAGCGCGTTGAGTCGCTGGTCGAGCGCAACCGCACCCTGGAGAAGGAGCTCGAACGGCTCAAGGCCAAGCTGGCCAGCGCCGCCGGTAGCGACATGCTCGGTCAGGCCACCGAGGTCGACGGCATCAAGGTGCTGGCCACGCGCCTGGAGGGGGTCTCCGGCAAGGAGCTGCGCAACGTTCTGGACCAGCTCAAGAACAAGATGGGTTCGGGTATCATTGTGCTGGGCGTGGCCGACAAGGAAGCCGGCAAAGTCAGCCTCATCGCCGGGGTCACCGACGACCTCACCGGCCGGGTCAAGGCCGGCGAGCTGGTCAACCACGTGGCATCCCAGGTGGGCGGCAAGGGCGGCGGTCGTGCCGATATGGCACAGGCCGGCGGCAGCGACGTCGGCGCCCTGCGGGGGGCTCTCGATAGCGTGCCGGCCTGGGTCGAGGCAAACCTCCAATAACCATCGGCGGGGCCGGTGACCGCAGCGTCCCGGCCCTTTCACCACGGCTTCACCTTTCACTCATCCGAGCGCCTCTGGCTCTCGACTCACGAGGGAACATCGGCTTATGGCACTATACGTACAGAAATTTGGCGGCACCTCGGTGGGCTCCGTGGAGCGCATCAAGGCCGTGGCCGAGAAGGTCAAGGGCTTTCGCGACAACGGGCACCAGATCGTAGTGGTGGTCTCGGCCATGAGCGGAGAAACCAACCGTCTGATCGGCATGGCCAACGAGATCAACGACGAACCGACGCCGCGTGAGATGGACATGCTGGTCTCCACCGGCGAGCAGGTCACCATCTCGCTGCTGGCCATGGCGCTGCACAAGCTGGGCGTGCCTGCCACCTCCTACACGGGTTCCCAGGTAGGCATCCTCACCGACAGCTCCCACACCAAGGCGCGTATCCAGCGCATCGAGACCGACGAGATCCAGGAAGACCTGGACGATGGCAAGGTGGTGGTGGTGGCCGGCTTCCAGGGCGTGGATGAGGAGGGCAACATCACCACCCTCGGCCGCGGCGGCTCCGACACCACCGGCGTGGCTCTGGCTGCGGCTTTGAAGGCCGATGAGTGCCAGATCTACACCGATGTCGACGGCGTCTACACCACCGACCCCCGTGTGGTATCCCGGGCCAAGCGCCTGGATACCATCACCGTCGAGGAAATGCTGGAACTGGCGAGTCTGGGCTCCAAGGTCCTGCAGATCCGCGCCGTCGAATTCGCCGGTAAGTACAATGTTGCGCTGCGCGTGCTGTCCAGCTTCGAGGATGGCCCCGGCACCCTGATCGTTGCTGACTCCGACAAAGACGAGGACTCCATGGAAGAACCGCTGATCTCCGGTATTGCCTTCACCGCCAGCGAAGCCAAGCTGACGCTGCTCAACACGCCCGACGTACCTGGCGTGGCCTCGCGCATCCTCGGCCCCATCGCCGATGCCAACATCGAAGTGGACATGATCGTCCAGAACGTGGCACCGGCCGGTGACTACACCGACTTCACTTTCACCGTCGCCAAGGGCGACTACAAGCAGACCATGCGCATCCTTCAGGATCAGGTGATCCCCGACCTGGGCGGCGGCGAGCTGCGCGGCGATGACAACATCGCCAAGGTTTCCCTGGTGGGTGTAGGCATGCGCTCCCACGCCGGCGTCGCCTCCAAGATGTTCCGCGTGCTGGCCGACGAGAACATCAACATTCGCATGGTCTCCACCTCCGAGATCAAGATTTCCGTGGTTATCGATGAGAAGCAGATGGAGCTCGCCGTGCGCGCGCTGCACAAGGCCTTCGGCCTGGACAAGAGCGACATCGAGAGCGAATAAGGCTGCCCTGAGCGGCTGACACCTTCTACGCTGACAGGGAAGCCCATGATGGGGCTTCCCTTCAACGGGGAGGTCGGGTGTCATCGGCTGCCTAATTGGTCACGGACGATGCCGTGCCACATAATGGCTCGGTGCACTTCCTGCGGCGAACATCCCGTTGCTGCCGAGTTCCAGAACAAGCCTGAGAAGGAGATCAGCCATGCTCATCCTGACCCGCCGAGTCGGCGAGACCCTGATGATCGGAGACGACATCACCGTAACGGTTTTGGGCGTCAAGGGGAATCAGGTCCGGATTGGCGTCAATGCCCCCAAGGACGTTGCCGTGCACCGCGAGGAGATCTATCAGCGCATTCAGCGCGAAAAGGGTGAGGAAGCTACCCCGGGCCACGACGATTGACGCCGCCGGCTCGCGCGTCTTCTCCGTGCAGATTGAAGGCTGCGGCATGAAAAAAGAGGCGAGCCCCGCTGGACAAAGCGCTTCAGAATCGGTACGATATGCGCCGTGTCGATAGGGAGAGGTGGCCGAGTGGCTGAAGGCGCTCCCCTGCTAAGGGAGTATGGGGTTTATAGCCTCATCGAGGGTTCGAATCCCTCCCTCTCCGCCATGACGGCAAGACGTATATTTTGCAGTGATGGACGATACACTTGAAGACCGGGCGCCCGTAGCTCAGCTGGATAGAGTACCTGACTACGAATCAGGGGGTCGGAGGTTCGAATCCTCCCGGGCGCGCCACTTCAAGCCAGTGTGAGATCAGTGTTACGTGATAGCGTTCACGCTAATCATCGCACCACGCGCCCGTAGCTCAGCTGGATAGAGTACCTGACTACGAATCAGGGGGTCGGAGGTTCGAATCCTCCCGGGCGCGCCAGTTTTTGACCCGCTCTCTCACGAGGGCGGGTTTTCTGTTTTTTGTTCAGTGTTGTTGCGGTCGTTATTTCAGTTGGTTCGGTCCTTTTTCTGCTAGCCGGAATTACCCGAACTCGCGGGTGATTTCGCGATCGTTTGAGGCGCCGTCGCAGTTGCGACGTGCGCCTCTTTTTTATGCCGCGAGCCCGAGGAGCAGCTCGCCCAGGTTGTTGATGCGTTTGAGCCGCTCGAAGCGCCGGGCGGCTTCGAGATCTCGGGCGCGCATATGGTTCAGCCACTGCTTGATCAGTGAGGCCACAACGCGTTCGGTCAGGGTGCTACGCTGCAGTTGGGCAAAGCCGATCAGTGTCTCGGCGCGGGCTGCCCAGGACGTTTCAGGCAGTCGCTCTCCGGTAAGCTGCCAGTGACGAATGCGTGGGGCCAGCCAGGGATCGGCCAAAGCGCCGCGACCGATCATCACGTCGCGGCAGCCCGACAGGGTGCGGGCCCGCCAGTAGTCCTCCAGGCTCCAGATATCACCGTTGGCAACTACTGGAATTGACAGGCGAGAGCGGATGCGACCAATCCACTCCCAGTGGGCGGGCGGGCGATAGCCTTCGTTGCGAGTGCGGCCGTGCACCACCACCTGGCAGGCACCACCGGCCTCCGCGGCCAGAGCGCAGCTCAGGGCCAGGCGCCGGTCTGCGAAGCCGAGGCGTAGCTTTGCGGTGACCGGGATGGCGTGGCCCACGGCCTCGTGGACCGCAGCCACCGCAGCGCGCACGCGGGCGGGGTCGCGTAGCAGGGAGGCGCCACCATCGTGGCGGTTGACCAGTTTGGCGGGACAGCCAAAATTGAGATCCAGGCTGGTGGCTCCGAGGCTCAGCGCCTGGCGGGCGTTGGCGGCCAGCGCCTCAGGGTCGGCCCCCAACAGCTGCAGGTGAACCGGTATGCCTCCGGGAGTCGCGACGACGGGGCAAAGCAACTCGGGGCAGTGCTTGTGGAAGACACGTGGTGGCAGGCGAGCGTCGATGACGCGGATAAACTCGGTGACCGTCCAGTCGAAGCCAGGCTGGCGGGTCAGCAAGTCTCGGGTGTGGGCGTCTATGACGCCTTCCATGGGCGCTAGACCGAGCTGACCCGGTGCTTCTTGTAGTAAATTAACAACGCTGACTGCCACCATGTTTCCTTTGCAATTTTTCAAGATTGTGGCAGGTTATATCATCGAAAAAATTGCGCAAGATGCCATGTTGGTGAACGATCGCGACATGGTGGTTGAAGATGACAAGAGGACCTCGCATGAGGGATTTTGAGCTGCTGGAGGAAGGCCTGGCCCTGATGGGCTTGGGCATGGGCTTCGTTTTTGTTTTTCTTACCATTCTGGTGATTACCGTCACCTTGATGTCGATGCTCCTCAGGCGTTTCGCTCCCGAACCGGTCGAGTCGGCCATCTCCGCTCCCGCCCGCTCGGCGCCCCCTGCGCAGCAGAATGAGGAGGTGATGGCGGTGATCGGTGTTGCCCTACACCGCTATCGCCAGCGCCAGCGTCGCTGACGCGCCCTGTTTCCTTTGTCCTCTCCTTACCCTTTTAAAACACAAGGTCGCCTCCATGACTGACAACGCTCGTCCGCTCAGTATCACCGATGTCGTCCTGCGCGATGCCCACCAGTCGCTGTTTGCTACGCGTATGCGCCTGGACGACATGCTACCCATTGCCGAAAAGCTGGATCGTATCGGTTTCTGGTCGCTGGAATCCTGGGGGGGCGCAACGTTCGACGCCTGCATTCGCTACCTGGGTGAGGATCCTTGGGAGCGCATCCGCGCGCTAAAGGCGGCCATGCCCAACACCCCTCAGCAGATGTTGCTCAGAGGCCAGAACCTGCTGGGCTATCGTCACTATGGGGATGACGTGGTGGACAGGTTCGTTGAACGAGCCAAGACAAACGGCGTTGACGTGTTCCGTGTCTTCGATGCCATGAATGACCCGCGTAACCTGGAACGCGCCATTCAGGCGGTGCGCAAGGTCGAGGGTCACGCCCAGGGCACCCTCTCTTATACCGTGAGCCCAGTCCACACCCTGGGCGGCTGGGTTGAACTCGGCAAGACCATCGCGGCTATGGGCGCTGATTCTCTCTGCATCAAGGATATGGCCGGTCTACTCAAGCCCTATGATGCCTATGAGTTGGTCTCCAAGCTCAAGGCCGCGATCGACATTCCGATCCACATGCATTGTCACGCCACCACGGGCTTATCCACCTCCACTATTCTCAAGGCCGCCGAGGCGGGCATCGATAACGTCGATACTGCGATCTCCTCGATGTCCACGACCTATGGTCACAGCCCCACCGAATCGGTGGTGGCCATCCTCCAAGGCACCGAGCGCGACACGGGGCTGGATCTCGAGCTGCTCGAAGAAATCGCCGCTTACTTCCGCGAGGTACGCAAGAAGTACGCCGCCTTCGAGGGTTCTCTAAAGGGTATCGACTCGCGCATCCTGATCGCTCAGGTGCCTGGCGGCATGCTCACCAATATGGAGGGTCAGCTCAAGGAGCAGGGTGCCGGCGACAAGTTCGACGACGTCCTTCAGGAGATTCCCAGGGTGCGCGAAGACCTGGGCTTTATCCCACTGGTCACCCCGACGTCGCAGATCGTCGGCACCCAGGCGGTGATGAACGTGATGATGGGTGAGCGTTACAAGTCGATCTCCAAGGAGGTTCAGGCGCTGCTCAAGGGTGAGTACGGCGCCGCCCCGGCCGCGGTCAACAAGGATCTGCAGGCACGCGTGCTGGAAGGCAAGGAGCCGATCACTTGCCGCCCCGCCGACCTGATCGATGCAGAGATGGACAATCTCGCCACAGAGCTGAAGGCGAAGGCCAAGGCTGAGGGTATCCGTTTGGCAGAAGGCGAGCGCGAGATCGATGATGTGCTGACCTATGCGCTTTTCCCGCAGATCGGCCTGAAGTTTCTCAAGAATCGCGACAACCCGGACGCCTTCGAGCCAGCACCTCAGGCCCCCGGGAAAGAGACGCCGGTTGCCAGCGCCAACCTGCCAGCAAACGCTTCTGCAAAGGCACCTGCCGTCAGCAGCGGCTCACCGGCCGGGCCCGAGACCTATACCGTCAAAGTCAACGGCAAGGCCTATGTCGTCGAAGTCGCAGAGGGTGGTGAAATCGCCGATGTCCAGGAGCAGAGCGGCGGTGCCCAGTCGGCGGCTGCCGACGTGGCGTCGGCCCCCACCGGCGAGGCGATTAGTGCGCCGTTGGCCGGCAACATCTTCAAGGTCAATGTGCGCCCGGGTGATGCGGTCAAGGAGGGTGACGTGGTGATCATCCTCGAGGCGATGAAGATGGAGACCGAGGTGCGCGCGGCAACCGCCGGCACCGTCTCTGCTGTCAAGGTTGGCGAGGGCGACAGCGTCGCCGTCGGCGACGTGCTCATCGAGCTCTAAGGGCCTTCCTATGGAAAAGCTGGTAACTCTCTGGTATGGCTCGGGAGCCTACAACCTGACCCTCGGCCAGGCCGTGATGATCGTGGTGGGCATGTTGCTGCTCTACCTGGCCATCGCCAAGAAGTTTGAGCCGCTGCTGCTGGTGCCGATCGGCTTCGGTGGCATCCTGGCCAATATTCC
>JAIVHL010000015.1:21586-26423 GCA_020201075.1 Halomonas sp.
CACCTCGATCTATGTGTCGAGCATGCTGGCGCCGGAACTGCTGGGGGCGATCGCCGTGGCCGCCTATGCCTATATGGCGCTGGTGCCGATGATCCAGCCGCCGATCATGAAGCTATTGACCACGAAGCGTGAGCGCGAGATCACCATGACCCAGCTGCGCCCAGTGTCGAGGCTCGAGAAGATCATCTTCCCGCTAGCCCTACTGGTTCTGGTGGCACTGTTCCTGCCGGACGCCGCCCCGCTGTTGGGGATGTTCTGCTTCGGGAACCTGATGCGTGAGTGCGGCGTGGTGGAGCGATTAACCGACACCGCTCAGAATGCCCTGATCAACATCGTCACCATTGTGCTGGGCCTGGCCGTGGGTTCCAAACTGATGGCCGAGAGTTTTCTGGCAGTGGAGACCCTGGGGATCATGGCGCTGGGTATGGTGGCCTTCGCCATCGGTACCTCAGCTGGCATCCTAATGGCCAAGCTCATGAATTTGATGAGCAAGATGCCAATCAACCCGCTGATCGGCGCTGCCGGCGTCTCCGCGGTTCCCATGGCGGCCCGAGTTGCCAACAAGGTGGGGCTAGAGTCAAACCCGCACAACTTCCTGCTGATGCACGCCATGGGGCCCAACGTGGCCGGCGTGATCGGCTCGGCGGTGGCCGCTGGGGTAATGATCAAATACCTGGGCTGAGGCTCGCCAGCGCGCTGATTCAAAGCCATGCCAACGGCGTCCTGCGGGACGTCGTTGGCGTAAGATAGCGTCACTCGTCGAGCAATGACAGACGCCCGCGAAGGCGCGACGCCAATTCGCTGAGTTCCACCGGGGTATCGATGGGCCAGCCTGCTTTAAGGGTCACGCCCTCGGCGGCATAGTCGGCGGCCTCCACGGGGATACCCTGCTCGCCCAGCCAAGCTCGTGCCTCGGCCTCGCCGGCGAAGTCGACTTTCAGATGGAGAGGGGAGCGCTCGACGACCTCGCGGCGGGGCAGTGACTCCAGGGCCTGGGCCACGGCCTGGGCATAGGCCCGGGCGAGACCGCCGGTCCCCAGCTTGGTGCCGCCGAAGTAGCGGGTCACCACGCAGCCGACCTTGCCGAGCCCGGAACCCTCGAGCACACGGTACATGGGCCGTCCTGCAGTACCGCCGGGTTCGCCGTCGTCCGAGAAGCCGATGGCAGCCTGCTCGCCGGGCGGACCGGCTATGAAGGCGGTGCAATGGTGGCTGGCACCGGGATGGCACCTCCGCGCCTCTGTCAGCAGCGACTCGAAGGCGGTCACGTCGGGGATGTGGGACAGCCAGGTGATGAAGCGGCTCTTCTCCACCTCCAATACACACTCCTGCCAAGCGCCGGGAACAAGGTCGGGGATGGGGTAGCGCATCAGGCGGCCAGTTCCTCCTGGCGCACCACGCCCATCACCAGCCCCAAGACCTGAATATCACTGTTTTTCAGGTAGATGGGTGCCATGCGTTCGTTGGCGGGCTGCAGGCGGACACCTGACTTCTCGATGTAGAGCTTCTTCAGGGTGACCTCCTGATTGTTGATCATCACTACGGCAGTCTCGCCGTTCTCGGCGCTTTCCTGACGCTCGATGATGATCACATCACCGTCGAAGATGTTGCAATCGATCATGGAGTTGCCGCGCACCCGCAGGGCGTAGGTGTTGCGGCGTACCATGCGTCCGGGCACCTGGATGCTGGCGCTGTCCAGACAGGCCTCGATAGGCAGCCCCGCGGATACGCTGCCTAGCAGCGGAATATCAACCAGATGCTCGTCGGTCGTGTCCGGTCCATCCAGAAGAGCCCAGGCCTCGGCCAGGGGGAGGTTGGGACGGCGAAGAAGGAACCGGGCGTAGACTTCGGGCATGGTGTGGGTCTCCTGTCGTCAGCTTTGCTGGTTTTTATACTGTCGAGATATACAGTACAAGTGAAGCATAGCAGTGGCGACCGATCACGCAAGGGCAGACCATCGTTGCAAGGTTTGACTCGGGTCAACCGCGACTGGCTGACGCAGCCGCGAATCTGGCAGGAAAACCGCTTTCCGTGTAGAGTCTTGGGCCAAATAACGCATCCCGGAGAGTGCCTTGAGCCTGAGCCTGCAAGCCCGGAAGTTGGCCTGCGAACGGGATGATCGCTGCCTCTTTGAAGATCTTGATCTGGATATTCGCGCCGGCGAGATCGTCCGCATCGAAGGTCCCAACGGTAGCGGCAAGACCACCCTGCTTAAGATCCTCTCCGGCCAGCTGGCCGATTACCAGGGCGAGCTGTTCTGGAACGGCATGGCGATGCGTGAATCCCGTCAGGCCTTCCTCGAGAACCTGCTATACCTGGGCCATGCGCCGGGCGTCAAGTCCGCCCTGACGCCACTGGAGAACCTGACCTGGTATCAAGCCCTGGCCGGCGATAACGACAACGAGGCGGCTCGTCTGGCGGCGTTGGAGTCGGTGGGACTGGCAGGCTTCGAGGATGTGCCGGCCGGGCAGCTGTCGGCAGGGCAACAGCGACGTGTCGCCCTGGCTCGTCTGGAGCTGACGCCGCGGCCTCTCTGGGTGCTCGATGAGCCCTTCACCGCTATTGACCGGGACGGCGTCGCAGCGTTGGAGGAGAGGATAATTTTGCATGCTCGGTCAGGTGGCTGCGTGCTGGTCACCACCCACCATGAGCTCAGGAATACCGACGAGCTGCGCCGCGTTCATCTGGGTACAGGGGGGCAGCCACATGGCGGGTTCTGAGACTCAGCTGACATCTGGGGATGGCCGCAGTGTGTCGCGGCGGGAACCTGGCGGCGGACTGGCAGTCGCACTCTGGGCGACCCTTCGACGGGACCTGTTGCTGTTGATGCGTCGGCGTAGCGAGGTGCTCAATCCCCTGGTGTTCTTTGCGCTGGTCATTACCCTCTTTCCGATCGGCATCTCTCCGGATCCTCAGCTGCTCGCCACCATTGCGCCGGGTCTGCTGTGGGTGGCGGCGCTTCTGGCGGCGCTGCTTTCCCTGGACAGCCTGTTCCGCGGGGATTACGACGACGGTTCCCTAGAGCAGCTGCTGCTGACCCCTCAGCCGCTGCCCATGCTGGCGCTGGCCAAGGTGACAGTACACTGGCTGCTGACGGGTCTGCCCCTGGCGCTGATGGCGCCGGTATTGGGTATCATGTTGTCGTTGCCGGCCGGCAGCTACCTGGTGCTGGCGTTCTCGCTGGCGCTGGGCACTGCCAGCTTGAGCCTGATCGGCGCCATCGGCGCGGCGCTCACCGTGGGACTTTCCCGCGGCGGGGTGCTGATATCGCTGCTGGTACTGCCGCTTTACATTCCGGTGCTTATCTTCGGTGCCGGCGCGGTGCAGGCGGCCGTTGTTGGCGATGGAGCAGCGGCTCACCTGGCCATTCTGGGGGCCCTGCTGGCCCTGTCGTTGATGCTAGCGCCCTGGGCCATTGCCGCGTCGCTGCGTATCAGTATCAACGGTTGAACATTCAAGCGAGAGTTACTATGGGCATGATCTGGTCCTTCATTCACAAGCTCGGCTCGCCAAAATGGTTCTATGGCATAAGCGCTCGCCTTATGCCTTGGTTCTGGGTCGCTGCGGTGGCTCTAATTCTTGTCGGTTCCGCTTGGGGCCTGGCCTTTGCGCCTGCTGACTACCAGCAGGGCAACAGCTTCCGTATTATCTATGTGCACGTGCCGGCGGCTTTCCTGGCCCAGTCCATCTTCGTCTCGATGGCGGTGGCCGGTCTTGTCTACATGGTCTGGAAGATCAAGGTGGCTGATATGGCTGCGGCCATGATGGCGCCGCTGGGAGCGGCCATGACCTTCGTGTCCCTGTTCTCCGGTGCAGTGTGGGGGGTGCCCACTTGGGGAACCTGGTGGATGTGGGATGCACGCCTCACCTCGATGCTTATTCTGCTATTTCTCTATCTGGGCGTGATCGCCTTGCGCGGAGCTTTCACGAGCCGCGACAGCGCCTCCCGGGCAGCCTCGGTGCTGGCCATGGTGGGCGTCATCAACATCCCGATCATCAAGTACTCGGTGGACTGGTGGTACACACTGCATCAACCGGCCACTTTTACCATTACCGGGCGCGCCGCCATGCCCATGGAGATGTGGGCGCCGCTGCTGATCATGGTGTTGGGCTTCTATAGTTTTTTTATTGCCCTGACCCTGATGCGCACCCGCAGCGAAATTCTGCGCCGGGAATCCAACAAGCGCTGGGTGCGTGACCTGGCAGGGGAGACGCGCTGATGGCCTTCGATTCCTTCAATGAATTCATTGCCATGGGGGGGCATGCTCCCTACGTCTGGTCGGCCTGGGGGGTGACGGGTGCGCTGTTGGTGGCCGTTGTGCTGCACGCCAGGGCAGAACGTCGCCTGCTGCTGCGCAATCTTCAGCGCCGGGTCCGGCGCGAGAATCGCCAGGGCGCCAACCAGGGCGAGATGGCTGGAGTTTCACATCAAATGGGTGGTGATCGTCATGACACTTAGTCTGACACCGAAGCGCAAGCAGAAACTGTACGTGATCCTGGGGTTGGTTGCTTTGACGGCTATCGCTGTGGGACTGACGCTTTATGCCCTGCGGGCCAACATCAATCTCTTCTTCAGTCCTGTGCAAATCGCCGCGGGCGAAGCACCGTTCGAACGCCAGATTCGCGCCGGTGGCATGGTCAAGGAGGGTACGGTAGCCCGCAACCCCGACAGCCTCGACGTGGAATTTACCGTGACCGATTATGTCGACGACCTTCGCGTCCATTACAGTGGCATTCTGCCCGACCTGTTCCGAGAAGGGCAGGGGGTGGTGGTGGTTGGCCAGATGCAACACGATGGCTACCTCAAGGCCGATCAGGTAATGGCCCGCCACGACGA